>JAGRBF010000350.1 GCA_020434205.1 Calditrichota bacterium
CAAAAGCATACCGGGGTGACGGTTAAGTGGTCCCAACCAGACCAAGCATGATTGACGGTCCACTAGGGAAAAATCGGGGTCTGAAGGGAGGAAAGGGTAGACCTCTTTCGAAGCCTACCCTTTATTGGAGGTAAGTATGAGTACAGGCACCTTAACCTTTTGCAAAGGGCGTACCAATTTTAACAGGTGGTCGCACAAGCTATTTATAAACAGAAGCTTATAGAAACCTGGCTTCCCGGACAATTATCGAAAATCCGGACAATAGCCCTCCTTTTTCACCCCTCCCGAGACGAAAGATCGACATCGAACCCCGAAAAACCGATTTGCCGCAATCCCAGGCTGATCACCCGAAGCTGGCCGGCAATGGCGGCGCTGCGCGGAAAAGATTGCACCCCGAATTCTGATAATCCCCCGGCAATGGACAATCCTTTCTCCAGATCCAGACGCCAGCGCGGCAGCCTGTCCTTTAGGGCCAGATAGTCTCCGGGTATTCCGGGTTGTCGCCCCGGACCTCCACGGGTCACCATAAATAGGGGAAATTCGGTTACCAGGCAGAGCGGGTCGCCCCCCTGCTCGCGCACCCATTCCATGGAGCTCAGGTGAAACCGGGCTGCGCTTGCCTCATCCCCCAGTCGGCGGAAATGGGCGGCCATAGCCCGGCCTTCCGGGGTGCTGGTAAAACCAGCTCCCAAATACAGAAAGCCTTTTTCCCCCATGCGGTCGTGGTCGTGCAGCGGCCAGGAATGTGCGGCCGCCAGTTCCCGGAACCCGTCCTTCAGCAAGGGGCTGCGATCGGCCCAGGTGCGTTCGATGAGCACCATCACCCCGTCGGAAAAGGCCATGCCGTGCAGGTTCACATACAGGCGCAGGGGCGCCAGTTCCCGGATTAGTCCTGCCAAAGCGATATTTTCGGGACGCATCGCCGGATATCCGAATTCCACATCGCGGCCCGGCAATTCGCGATGCACCGCTTTCAGGAAAACCTCGGTATCGGGCCATTTTTCGATCCAGGTTTGGTTGCGCGCCTCGCCGTCCGGATTGACGTGAGGAACCATTACCAGGCGAAAGCGTCGCAGCAAGGGGTCAAACCGTTCCGGATTTCCCAGGATGCTCAAAAGAAGGAGGCGCAGGGTATCCGGGCCAACCGGCTCGTCGGCATGAGCCCCGGCCGCCAGCAGCACCGTTTCGGTCCCCTCGCCCAAAAAGCAGGCGTGGATGGGGCGACCGGCCTCGCTGCGGCCGATTTCCCGCCATTGGACCCTGGCCGCGGAGTGGGCGCAGGCTTCCGCGATCCGCGGGTTGATCTCAGAGCTTTCCCAAAATTTGTCGCCGGTAGTGGGGATCATCAGATCCAGCATGGTCATTGTCCTGTTCTTGTGAAATGGAATAAGGATAGCATAAGCGGCATAACGGACAGGCACAAATGGGATTTTTTTGGCAATAAAAAAGGCGGCAAAGCGATAAAACCTTGCCGCCGAAATTCTCGAAAGGAAACGGAACCGGGGAAAAGGATCAGAACTGGTAGCGCAGACCCACAAAGAAGCGGTTGGTGGTAATATCCTCCGCCGTGATGCCCGGGGTATAGGAATCCTCAGACTCCTTTATCCAGGAACCGCGCATATAGGTCAGATCCAGGACCACGAAACGATCCAGCTTAAAACCCATTCCCGCGGTGATATACCGGCGATCCATATCGCTGCTGGCATTTTTGATGGGTGAGGGTAGATAGGCATAACCACCGCGCAGGCTGCCGTTCATACCGTCCAGGCTCAGCTCACCGCCCAGGCGGTATTCCAGAGTGGCGCGGTAATCGTTGCGCAGAAAAAGATTTTCATCCAGCAGATCGTTAGCGCCGGACTGGCCAAGCAAGTCGTTGGAAATATCAAACCGCACCTGGGACCAGTCGCGATAGCGGAAGGAACCGGCCACCGTCAGGTTATCGTTGGCGAAAGAAACCCCGCCATCGAAGTAAAAGGGCAGTTCCACATCGTATTCATACGTTTGCGGATCCCATTCGTAAGGCGATTCAAAACCATCGTCAAACACAACCAGGTCGTTTTCGGTATAATTTTCCTCGACATTAATGGTATGGGGCAGGCCAATAGTGCCGCCCAACTGCAGGCCGTTGCCGAGATCGAACATGCCACCGATCTTCAGGGCAAAGCCGCCGTAATCCGTTAGCAAATTGCGATTGAGAATATAGTAGTCGTAATCTCCCGGGGCAGTATAATTGTTCTCGCGGTCCTCCTGGCGAAAAGTATACTGGTAATCGTCTTCCCCGGACCAGATCGTCGCGGTTACCCCGGCATTGAAGTTAGGCGAAAGGGCAATGCCAAACCCCAGATTAAACTGATCCATTCCCCCTTCGTCAACCACATTTTGAGTCTGGTAAACATTCTGATCGAAGGGAAAATCATTTCCGTCGATTTCGAAACTCAGGCCGTTGCTTTCCGGATTAAAACCTGCAAAAAGAAGGTTCTCGTCGAAATCCTTGACCCGATTGTAACCAAAAGCCAGCACCAGGCTTCCCTGACGGGTGGGCAGGGGCAGGGCAAATCCCAGAGCCCGCAGGCGGGTGTAATTCTGGGCATCTTCGGTCAGGGTATTCCGAAAAGCAGCGCTGTTGTTAAAATTAAGATGAGAAACCTCGCCAAAAAACTCGGACTTTCTGAGGGCGGCCAAACCGGCCGGGTTCCAGTAAAGGGCGGTATAGTCATCCGCCAACCCGGTGTAGGCCCCACCCATTCCCAGGGCCCGGGCGCCCACCCCGATTTCACCTTGCATGATGCGAATGGCATCGAAGGCACTTTGGGCAAAGGTCATACCACTCAGCATCATGATGGCTGCCAAAAGCATTGCGCGTCTCATGTCTATATCTCCTTAAAAATCCTGATCCGATTTACGCAGCCGGTTGATCATTTGGGTTTTGGAAGAGGGGGGAATTCCGTGTTGGGAGCATAAAAAAAGGGAGCTTTCCCCCGTCAATTACAGATATCCGGTCCGCCCGCAGGCGGACCGGCAAAAGGTTGATTAGCGTTTGCGTCCCGAAGAGCTGCTCCGGGAACCGGAGCTTTTGGAACTGCTGCCCGATGAGCGGCTGCTGCCGGAGGAGCGACTGCTGCGAACGCTGGAAGAACTGCTGCCGGAAGAGCGGCTGCTGCGAACGCTGGAAGAACTGCCGCGACTTTCCGAGGAACGACTGCTGCGAGCGCTGGAAGAACTGCGGTTGCTGTCTGAGGAACGGGTGTTTTCCCGCACCGTTTTGCTTTGACGGGTGGTGCTTTTCTTGGCATCCGAAGAGCTCGAGCTACGGCTATCACCGGAACCGCGCACCGTGGCGGCACTTTGCTGCCGGCGCTCCCGGGAGTTGGAGTTGCTGTTTTCCCGGGTTCTGGTGGAACGGGTTTGGTCCGTTTCCCGGGTTCTGGTAGAGCTGCTTTCTTTACGCTCCCGGGACTTCACTGTTGTTCCCCTGCCGCTTTCCGTAGTGGTGCGACGGCGGGTGCGTGTTTCGTCCACATTGGGGTTGCTGCGCGGGTTTTTGCGGGTCGCTTCCCGGCGGGTCGTGGTGGTGCGTCCGGTTTCCTTGACCTCACGACCGCGCTGCACCGTTCTTCCACTGGTGGTGCCGCTGGAATTGCCGCTCTCCTTCGAACGGACCGAAACCGCCGGTGCGCTAACCCCGGTGCCGGAAGATCCGCTGCTGCCGCTACCGGTGCGGGTAATCCCGGGGCGGCCACTGGTTGAGGTACCGCTGGGCAGGCGGCGATCCCAGTCGCGTCGTTGGTAATCGCGGCCCTTGTTCACGTGGGTATATCCGTATCCATAGCCGTAACCCCGACCGCGATAACCGTAATGGCCATAGTAGGGATAGCGGGGATAATAGCCCCACCAGGGGTCGTAAATTACCGTGTAATAAGGATTGTAACAGCGCCAGCCGTAGTTTACCGGCCACCAGGGATCGTAATAAATATCGACATACCAGGGATCCCAGGGATCATACCAGTTGGAGTAATATCCGTATCGCGAATAATAGCGATGGTGGCGATTGTAATTCGTCGGGTAATCGTTGACGTAAACATTGACGTAGTAATCGGGGTCGTTGAGGTAACGCGGCGAGGTGTGGTCAAACGGATCATCGTCGTAGAAGTAATACTTCTCGACAACCAGATCGGGATCCTCATCCGTGTAATAAACGCTGTCTCCATTCAGGTAAGTTACCGGGGCGTCCAGAGAATCATCATAGACCTCGGCAGCATCTTCCTGACGGGAAGTTTGATAACCGCGTTCTTCGACCCGGTAGCCGCCGTACCCCTCATCAGAGGATTCCGGAATTGCCAGCTGGGTATAGCATCCCTGCAAGAGAAAAACCCCGCTCGCCAGCATCATCCAGGTCAGTTTGTTTACTGTGTGCCGCAACATTGCAGCCCCCTTTCCTTAGATAGTCGTTCTATCTTAAAATAGATCAAAAATGGTACCAATCCGGGCTTTTTTTTACCTGGGAATATATTCGTTGTTTTTATTGATGTTACCCCCTGTTTTTGAGGGGCTTTTTCAGAACCGTTTGCCCGCCTGTAAACGACGTTAACAAAAATTCGTCAATTTTCTTTGAATTTTGTCGAATCGATCCCGTATCGCTGCATTTTCTTATGTAAACCAAGGCGGCTCAGCCCGAGTTCCTGCGCCACCCGACTAATGTTCCCGTTCAATTCTTCCAGTGCCTGACGTATGTAAAATTTCTCCATCGATTCCACCATGTCCTTTAGCTGGGGACGAGCCTGAGAATTGGCCATCTCAGGACTCTCCAGGGTGGGGTTGTTCTGCAGCAAATCCGGGGAAATAAACTCCCCCTCTCCGGCCAGGGTAACCGCGCGCTCAACCAGGTTTTCCAATTGGCGAACATTCCCCGGATAATCCGCCTTCAGAAGATAAGCCAGGGCCTCATGGGAAAATCCCGGAACGTTTTTGCCCTGCTTCACAGCGTATTTTTCGCGAAAGAAATCCGACAACAGGGGAATGTCCTCCCGGCGCTCCCGCAGCGGCGGAATGCGAATGGGGAAGATGTTCAGGCGATAAAAAAGGTCCTGGCGGAATTTCCCTTCCCGCACGGCCAGTTGCAGGTCGCGGTTGGCGGCGGAAACCACCCGGACATCCACCGAAAGCATGCTCTCGGAGCCCAGGGGGTGCACTTCCCCTTCCTGAAGAACCCGCAACAGGCGCTGCTGCATGGCCTGGGAAGTATCGGAAATCTCATCCAGAAAAACTGTGCCCCCGTCGGCAATCGCAAAAAGCCCTTTTTTATCCCCGGTCGCCCCGGTAAAGGCCCCGCGGGCATGGCCGAACAACTCACTCTCCAGCAGGTTGTCCGGCAAAGCCCCGCAATTCTGCGCCACAAACAGCTTATCCTTACGGGGGCCGTTAAAGTGAATAGCCCGGGCAATCAACTCTTTCCCGGTGCCGGTTTCCCCCAGGAGCAGAACGGTGGTGTCGGTGGGAATCACCTTCTGCAGAAGCTTGAACACCTGCTGCATCGGGGGGCTGTTGCCAATGATGTTGTCGAAGCGAAAATGGGCTTCCACCTGCTGATGCAGAAGGGCATTTTCCACACTGAGTTGCTGGTTGGCCGACTCCAACGCCTCTACCAAACGGCGATTTTCCTTCACCAGGGAGTATCGCTCGGCTGCCCGCTGGATGGTCAGGAGCAGTTCGTCCGGCTCCCAGGGTTTGTGGATGTAGTAATAAATCTGCCCCTCGTTTACCGCGGCAACGATGGTTTCCGCATCGGTGTAACCGGTAATGAGAATGCGCACCGCCTCCGGCTGAATATTCCGGGCATGCTGTAAAAGCTGCACCCCGCTCATCTCCGGCATACGCTGATCGGCCAGAATAACCGCGATTTCCTCGCTGCGCAAAACCTCCAGCGCGGAGTGACCGTTGCGCGAAAGCCGTACGTCGAAATCGCGGCGCAGGGTACGCATTATGGCGTTCAGGCTGGATTGTTCATCGTCAATCGCCAGTACTTTTAACCGAACCGACTCACTCATTCTCTACCCCCCTGGTTATCGGCTCCTCTTCCGGCGGACCGGCATTAACTGGCAGCTCAATTTCGAAAACCGTTCCCTCTCCGGGAGTGCTGCTAAGGGCGATTTTTCCGCGATGACGTTTGATAATGTTATACGAAATACTCAGCCCCAATCCGGTCCCCGAACCCACCGGTTTGGTGGTGAAGAAAGGATCGAAGATTTTATTGCGAACCGCTTCCGGAATTCCCGGGCCGTTATCGGCGATGGTGATTCGCACCCGATCCCCCCGGGCCACGGTGGTTATCCCGATTCGACTGTTTTGTCGAGTTTCGACAGCCTGAACAGCATTGTGCAAAAGATTCATAAACACTTGATTTATTTGACCTGGATTGCAGTAAACGGGCGGCAGCTTCCCGTAATTTTTGTCGACTGCGATGCCTTTTTTAAGCTCATTGTTTAATAATAGCAAAGTTGATTCCAAACCTTCGTGAAGATCGACCGCCTTATAATCAGACTCATCCAGGCGCGAAAAATTGCGGAGATTTTGGACCACCTCCTTAACCCGCCGGCTGCCTTCCCGGGATTCCTCAATCAGCTGCTCAATATCTTGACGAATGAAAGCGAGATCGTATTTACCTTCCAGTGCAAAAAGTTCGTTTTTGAGGATTTCCGGGGTCAGGTTTTCCCGGGAAATCAGGGCCAGAAGCTCGTCAATGGCCTTAATGTAGGTTTTGAGCTCTTTCATATTGGCGTAAACAAAGCTGATCGGGTTGTTCAGCTCGTGCGCCACCCCCGCCACCAACTGACCCAGGCCGGCCATTTTTTCGCTCTGGATCAGCTGGGCCTGGGTATCCTGCAATTCGCGATACAGACGCTGGAGGGTCTGGTTTTTTTCCTCCAGTTCCCGAACATACTGCTCGCGCAACTCGGCTTCGGTGAGACGTTGGATCATCTCCCGGCTGTTTTTGATGTAGAGGTTGTTCTCGATGGCGATGGCCGCCTGCGCAGCGAGAATCTGCAGCAGCTCCAGGTCTTCATTACCCGGTTCCCCTCCCGTACGCTTATTGCCCAGCAGCAGGAGTCCCAGCAAATTGTCCTCGCGAACCACCGGCACCACCGCCAGCAGCGGCAGATGGTCAAATTCCGGCAACAGCACCTGCAGGCGCGTTCCCATCAGCAGCCCGCTGTGGCAAAGCTGCTTCATCCGATCCTCCGGCAAAACCAGACTTACCGGAGGCTCCTCCGGCCAATCCCCGGTAACATTTTTTTTGGTCTGAACCCCATCCTCTTCCCCAAAAAAGGCGGCCGCTTGCTGCAGGTCCAAAGCGCTGAAAAGCGCCTGGGTAAGCTCCGACGCCAGGCGATCGTTATCGCGGATAAAAATCAGCTGACGGGAGAAATGGAGCAATTGCTGGCGGTAGCCGAAATTGCGCTTTTCCCGGCGCCGGAGTTGTTCGGCGATGAGGGCGATTACCACTCCCGCGCTCAGCACCACCCCGCTCTGCGCCATCAGCACCTGCCAGGTTTGCCAGTTTCCGGGCAATAACATCAATGCGTAAATAACCGCCAGGGCGCCCACCAGATAAAACACCACCGGGAAGGTTTGCCAGCGATAACGCCGGACAAACAACCAGATACTGCCCATCAGCAGGGCGATGAGGGTCAGGAACAGCAGGATATTCCACCAGAAAGCGGGATTTTCCACCTGGCGAATTCCCCACTGGATCGCCCTGGCGAGAATCCGCCGGCCCCGCCGGGTCTCGGCAACCGCCATCAGCCGGTTGGGGGACAGATTTTCCAGATCGCGGGTAACCCCGGAGGGAAAAACAATCCGGGCCGACCACGGTCCCGCCCCGTTAATCCCGAAATGGGCGATGGGTTCGTTGAGAGAAAGGTATCCCGAACCGCCGGAGATCTCCCGGGATGCCGCCAGGCGACCGCTATCCGGAGAGCTTCCTTCGTACAAGTACAAGCGCGCCCCGATCGCATCGCGGTTGCTGCGCACCCCTTCCAGCGCAAAGCGCAGAAAACGGCTTTTTTCATTTTCCAGCGGGTTGATAAACAGAACGCTGCTGGTATCCTTGTTGGCCACCAGCAAGTCCAGATCCCCATCGCCGTCGGCATCGGCAACCGCCGCACCGGTGCTGTAATGTTTGATGCGGGAAGTGCGGTCTATTTGCTGCTGATATGCCAGGTGAAACCGCCCCGAATCGCTCCCCAGAAACAGGCGATTGGGTCCGATATTGGTGAAAAAGATATCCTGAAATCCGTCGTTGTTGAGATCGGCGATAATGCTGCCGTAAGCGGGATAGGGATTGTGCAGGGCGCACATCACATTGACGTCCTGAAAACGCCAGGTGTCGTCGAATTCGCTGCGATCGTTGCGATAAAGGCGGGTTTCCAGATCCCGATCGGTTACCAGCAGGTCCTGGTCCCCGTCGTTGTCGAAATCGGCCATGGTAACCCCGTTGCTGCGCAGGGGATTCTGAAGGTGATGCAGGGGCAGATTTATCCGCACGAAACCGCGTCCGCGATTGTTGCGGTAGAGGCGGTCCGCCTCGAACCAGGTGCAGACGTAGAGATCGGGGTAGCCGTCCCCGTCCAAATCCCCGAAGGTTGCGCCCTGACTGTTGGCCAGTTCATCCACCCCCCATTCGGCCCCCTTCTCCTCAAAATGTCCGGCACCGTTGTTGATATACAGGCGGTTGGGGTAATGCTCATCGGTGATAAACAAATCCAGATCACCGTCGAGATCGACATCCGCCCACACCCCGGCGTTGGCATCGGCGGGATGGACGGGCTTTATAAGGTCGGCCGACGAGCTGAAACGAAGCTGGCTTTCCTGGTGAAAGAGCTGGGTGGTATAAGCCCATCCCACGATAAGGATATCCGTATTGCCGTCGTTATCGGCATCCACCGCAGAGGCGCCAAGCTCCAGGCTGGGGCCCAGGTGAGACATCAGATTGCCACCCAGCCCAGAGGCGATGGTGTAATCCAGCATGGGAACCCCCGCGCCCTGATTCAGAAACAGGCGGTTGAGGTCCCGGAAACGCACCGCGTAAATATCCGGCAACCCGGAGTGATCGATATCGCGAAAGGCCACGCCATAGGCATCCAGGAATTCGGGGATCAGGCTTTCCCTTTCGCTCAGGAACATCTCCCGAATCCAGGGATCGGCATTGGGTTCCTGGGCGGAGAGCAACCCGATCCAGATTCCGAGCACGATAAGGTATGGATATGATTTGGGCATGGGCGGCATCATGCTTTTCCACGCCTGGCCCCAGGTTAAACTTTGGGTCCAGGCGTGTTTAATGGCAGTTGTAGCGGGTGGTTTGAAACCAGTTGTAAATAGTAGGGGTTGGTTTGAAACCAACCCCTACTATTTACAACAATTTAGGGGCAGGGGGGAGAATGTCCAAGGTAAAATCCCCGTTCACCTCCATCCCTGGAGGTTTGGAACGGGTTTGGCAAGGATTCCCGCTGAGGGGATGGGAGGTTAGGAGTGGGCTAAAACCTGCCAGGTGTTGCGGCGGCTGTCGAAACGCAGCTCGTAGTTGGCCGCATCGTTGGATTCGATCAGATAATGACGGTGTTCTCCCTGAGCGCGGGATTCCGTCCACTCGCGATGGACCCGTTTGACCGGGTAAACCCTGCCGTTGTAGCGAAACTTGATCGGATCCATCTTGCCATTGTCAAAGAACGTGAGCACCTGCGCGGGGCTGGCGGATTTGGGGGAAGCCATGTCGTCCTCCTGGTGACGTTTAGTGAACAAATTTTCCCTAT
>JAGRBF010000351.1 GCA_020434205.1 Calditrichota bacterium
ATTTCCCCGGCCGCTCCGGAATTCGTGAAGGATATTCTGGGCACCATCATCGCCGGAAAAGGGGATGAGCTTCCGGTTAGCGCCATGCCGGTGGATGGGACCTTCCCCTCCGGCACCGCCTGCTGGGAAAAACGCAACATCGCCCAGGACATTCCCGAATGGGATCCGGATGTCTGCATCCAGTGCGGTAAATGCGTTCTGGTATGCCCGCACGGGGTTATCCGCGCCACCGCTACAGAGCCCGCCCATTTCGAAGGGGCGCCGGAAAGTTTTAAATACACCAAGGTGCGGGGACGGGACTGGCCGGAAGGCACCCAATACACCCTGCAAATTGCCCCGGAAGACTGCACCGGTTGCACCCTGTGTGTGGAAGTTTGCCCGGCCAAGGACAAAAAAGAAGTGGGACGCAAGGCCCTCAATATGGTGCCGCAGGCCCCCATCCGCGAGCGGGAAAAGCAAAACTGGGAATTTTTTAACCAAATGCCCCTCAGCGATCGCGGCCTCGTCAACGGCAGCACCGCCCGCGAGGTTCAGTTCCTGGAGCCGCTTTTCGAGTTCTCGGGTGCCTGTGCCGGCTGTGGCGAAACACCTTACATCAAACTGGCAACCCAGCTGTTCGGGGACCGCATGATCGTGGCCAATGCCACCGGTTGTTCCTCCATTTACGGGGGAAACCTGCCCACCACCCCCTGGACCCACAACAAAGAGGGGCGGGGACCGGCCTGGGCCAACTCACTCTTCGAAGACAATGCCGAGTTCGGTTTGGGCTTCCGCATGACCCTCGACCAGCACGAAAAGCAGGCCCGTAATCTGCTGAAGCGGGTAGGCCTGGACAAAGGTCTGGTTAAGGCCCTTCTGGATAATCCTCAGAAAAGCGAGGAAGACCTCAACGCCCAGCGCGAGCGGGTGGAAGAGCTCAAAAAGGCCCTCAAATCCGTGAAAACCGCGGAAGCCAAAGACCTGCTTTCCCTGGCCGACAATCTGGTGCGCAAGAGCGTCTGGATTATCGGGGGAGACGGCTGGGCTTACGACATCGGCTTCGGCGGTCTGGACCATGTGATTGCCTCCGGCAAAAATGTCAACATTCTGGTGCTGGACACCGAGGTTTACTCCAATACCGGCGGGCAGATGTCCAAGGCCACTCCGCTGGGCGCCGCCGCTAAATTTGCCGCCAGCGGCAAGGAAGTGGCCAAGAAGGACCTGGCCCTGCAGGCGGTTAGCTACGGGAACGTTTACGTGGCCCGCATCGCCATGGGCGCCAACGATTCCCACACCATCAAGGTGCTCCAGGAAGCCGAACAATACCAAGGACCTTCTCTGGTTATCGCTTACTCGCACTGTATCGCCCACGGCTACAACATGGCCCGCGGGCTGGATCAGCAAAAGCTGGCGGTGGAAACCGGATACTGGCCCTTGTTCCGCTTCAATCCGGATCTCAGGAAGGAAGGCAAAAATCCTTTTACCCTGGATTCCAAGGGTATCAAAAAACCCTTGCAGGATTATATTTACAACGAAGCCCGCTACAAAATGTTGACCAAGGTAGATCCCGACCACGCCCGGGTTCTCCTGAACAATGCTCAAAAAACGGTGGTGGAACACCGCAAACTCTACGACAAGATGGTCGAGATGTACGAGCCCGGGGATGATGAGGGCAACGGCGTTCCCAAGCAGGTATTACCCTTTTATTGATACCAACAACAAAGACGCTAAACCCGCTCCCTGAAGGAGAACATTATGGATCTGAAAACTAAATACATGGGAATGGAGCTGAAAAGCCCGCTGGTTCCCTCTGCATCGCCGCTTTCCGCGGACCTGGATACCGCGCGCGCCCTGGAAGACAACGGGGCCGCCGCCATCGTGATGTATTCTTTGTTCGAGGAACAAATTCGCCACGAAGCCCGGGAACTGGACCATTACCTGACCACTTTCAGCGAAAGTTATTCCGAGGCCCTCAGCTATTTTCCGGAACCGGAAAGCTTTCCCAATCTGGAGGCGGAAGGTTATCTCACCCAAATCCAGCGTTTGAAGAAAACCCTGGAAATTCCGGTGATCGCCAGTCTGAACGGCGTTTCCGCCGGCGGGTGGATGAACTTCGCCAAAGAAATCGAAGCCGCCGGGGCCGACGCCCTGGAGCTGAATATCTATTTTCTGCCGACCGATCCGCTGCTGACCAGCCAGGAGGTGGAAAACATCTATATCGAGGATGTTCGGCGGGTTAAGGACACTGTCAGCATTCCGGTGGCCATCAAACTCAGCCCGTATTTTTCCGCGTTTGCCAATATGGCCCTGCGACTGGATCAGGCTGGTGCGGATGCCCTGGTGCTTTTTAACCGCTTCTACCAGCCCGATATCGATCTGGAGAATCTGGAAATCCAGCCCAATCTGGTGCTGAGCAACTCCAACGAAATCCGGCTGCCGCTGCGCTGGATCGCCATTCTGACCGGAATGGTGAATGCCGACCTGGCCGCCACTTCCGGGGTCCATTCGGCGGAAGATGTGATCAAGCTGATCATGTCCGGCGCCACCATCACCCAGATGGCCTCGGTGCTGCTGAAGGAAGGCCCTCAGGCCATCCGCCGCGTGGAAACCGATCTGCTGGACTGGATGGAAGCCCACGAGTACGAATCGATTGACGTGATGCGCGGTTCGATGAGCTACCAGGCGGTAGCGGAATCGGCTGCCTTAATTCGCGCCAATTACATTAAAACATTGCACAGCATTCGCTGAAGCGGCACTGGCGCCTCCCGGAGTAGACCGGGGGGCGTTGCGCCGATGCCGGTCCCACCAACTTGGCGCCGGAGACAGACATCATAAGGAGAAGGCACATGAACTTTGGCGTTTTAGTTGAAACCAGGCCTTTTGAATACCGGGTGGGATTAACCCCTGCCGCGGTCGATTCTCTGGTTCGGGCCGGACATCAGGTCTTTATCGAACAAAATGCGGGGCTGCGGGCCGGTTTTCCGGACGAGCGCTACCACGAAGTACACGCCCAGGTGGTTTACACCGCCCTGGAAGTTTACAAACGTTCGGACGTGATTGTTAAAGTGGCCCGCCCCACCGAAGAAGAATACCCCAATTTCCGCAGCGGCCAGATTATCTGCAGCTTTTTAAATCTGGCGGTGGCTTCCCGGGACCTCCTGGAAGAGCTGGAAAAATCTGAAATAACCACCATTGCCTACGAATCTATCCGCAAGGAAAACGGTCAGCACCCGGTGGTAACCACCACCAGCGAAGTGGCCGGCCGCATGGCCCCGATTGTCGCCGGAGAGTTGCTGAAAAGCTTCCGCGGAGGGCGCGGGATTCTGATGAGCGGTCTCCCGGGAGTTCCCCCGGCAGCGGTGGTGATCATCGGTGCGGGAACCCTGGGACGCAACGCGGCCCGCTGCCTGCACAACCTGGGAGCCCAGGTGACCGTGCTGGACAAAAATCTGGATGCTCTTCAGGGGATCGATGAGATGTTCGGCGGCAAAGTGGGAACCATGTATGCCAATTCGATTAACATTGGCAAGGCGGTGGCTTTCTCCGACGTTTTGATCACCAGTGCTGCAGAACCCGGCGGCCGTGCCGATATTCTGGTTACCCGGGAAATGCTCAAGGACATGCGTCCCCGCTCGGTAATCCTGGACCTGGCCATCGACTGCGGCGGCAATGTGGAAACCAGCCGTCCCACCAACCTGGCCAATCCAACATTTGTGGAAGAGGAAATTATTCATTATTGTGTGCCAAACGTTTCGGCACAAGTATCGAGAACAGCCAGCTACGCGCTTTCGAATTCAATGTTACCTTACCTTCGGGCAATTGGAGATGCCGGTCTGGAAGTGGCAATCCAAAATCATCCGGAATTGAAATCCGGTATAAATACCCTGCACGGGAAACTTGTGAATGAGGAAGTCGCAAGGCTGATACAAAATAACGGAGATTAATAATGCCTTGGACTGACATTTACCGGGAAAAACGGATGAGCGCCGAAGAGGCGGTTTCCCGCGTAAAACCTGGTAATCGAATTTATCTTGGGGCGGGAGCAGGGGTGCCCCAGGTTTTGGTGGACGCA
>JAGRBF010000352.1:0-340 GCA_020434205.1 Calditrichota bacterium
CCGGGCTGTTGAAAGTGGGCCGGGGGTCCAGGCCGTTGCTTGGATTGCGATCGATGCCGCGCAGGCCGGGATTGGCGATGGTGTTGCCATTGGCGGCCAGGTGGTCTGCCACGAAAGGTTGGGGAGCGATGGCGGCCAGGTTGTTGCCGGCGCCGAAATCCCACCAATAGTTGTTGCTGAAAAGCAGGTCGCCGTTTTCCAGGCGGCTGCGGCTGTCTTCACCGGAAGCGAGATCCTCCACGTTGGGACCAACGGCCACGTATTCGGTGAAGATCGAGTTGTAATATTTACCGCCGGCGTTGTCGCGAATGGCGTGGGAGCGGTCGTTGCCGTCCCCGCC
>JAGRBF010000352.1:643-5921 GCA_020434205.1 Calditrichota bacterium
CGATATGCTCGATGATGGTGCCGTAACCAATGGCGCCCAAGGTAAGGCCGTTGATCTCATCACCGGGAACCCCGCTGATGGAAAAACCGCCGTGGCGGATGGAGATGTAGCGCAGAATGCCGGAGTTGTCAGCGTCATTGGTGCCGCCGAACAGGGCGTTCTCCGTCGAAGGAATCCCCTCGATCTGATTGTTGGTGGTCGGCTGGTTGGTGGTGGCATTTCCCAGGAGGATAACACCGCCCCACAGCCCGCGGTCGATTGCGGAGAGGTCGTTGGGGTTGTTGATGTCGTCCAATTCGGAGGTGAAAATAATGGGAGCGGCTGCCGTTCCATCGGCAATCAGCTTGCCACCGCGGCGAACGATCAGGGCGGAAGCCCCGTCCCCGGAAGTGATGTTGACGGTTTGACGGGCTTTGATCACCGTACCCGGCTCAATGGTCAGGGTTACCAGGCTGTCTACAAAAATCAGTCCGTTCAGAATATACTCATTGCTCGACGTCCAGGTGGTATTGCTGGTGACGTCGTCGGTAACCACAACCTGAGCCTGGGTCTGAACGGCCAGGAGCAGCAGGGTTGCCAGGGTTAACAGTATCCTTCTCAGATTCATTAGGGTGCTTCCTCCATTAGATGGGTGATGTTGTCCGGCTTTTACCTGGTTTGGGTGGTGTCCCTCCGGGACTTAAAGGTAAAGGCCGGGTTTAATTCAGACTGGAAGTTGAGCCTCCAGCCTGAATTTTCCGTAACAGCTATGTTAAGAGACCATTAAAGACTGTAGGTAAAACCGAGGGAGTAATAGGTCCCGGTTTTGAATTCGTGAAAAACGGCTTCGTTGCCCTGGAACTTGTAAATTTCTTTGTAAGCACTGTCCAGGAGGTTCTTGACCGACAGTTTGCCCTGAACCGGCCCGAATTTCTGGCTAAAGACGAAATCCAGCTGGTGTTTGGGCTGCTCGTAGGTATCCGGAGTGGTACCCAGATTTACACCGGCCAGGCGCTCGCCGAAGGTGTTGTAGAACAAGGTGGCGGTGGTGCCGGTCCGGTAATTGTTGTAGGACAGATCCACGTTGACCGCATAAGGAGACTGACCCTGCAGATTCCGGGTGGTTGCCGAGTAAGTGGAATCGATGCCGCGGCGATTGTTCAACTCTTCGGGAGCAATGTCCACCTCGGATTTAACCAGGGAAAGGTTGCCTCCCAGGCTTATGGAATTCAGGGCGGTGCTGAGAAAACCCAGGCCTACCCGGGCTTCGAACTCGGCGCCCAGCAGGGTGGCGTTCTCGACGTTCTCCCAGGTCATAATGCGGTTGGACTGGGTGGTCCCGGATACGAAAGTCTTTTCGATGGGATTCTTCAATTTCTTGTAGAAACCGCTGATGGCGAAAATTTCACCGGGGTTGGTAAACCACTCCCAGCGCACGTCGTAATTCTGAATCAGAGTCCGCTTCAGGTTGGGATTTCCGATGATTTCAAATCCCCCGACGAAATCTTTGGTGGAAAAGGGAGCCGTTTCCCGGAGATTGGGGCGTGCCAGGGTCTGGGACGCTGCAAAACGCAGGTTCATATCGTCTTTCAGATAATAAACCAGGTTCAACGCCGGCAGGATATCGTCTTCCAGGATTTTGGCCTGTTCTATGGTGGTGTCCAGACTGGCGGTGTGGATGTCGGTCGATTCGTAACGAACCCCGCCGATCACGCGCAGTTTGCTGGAGAGGGGCATATCGAGCATGCCGTAGAAGGCCTGGATGTTTTTTCCGCCGGTGTAGTTGTTGCGAAGTTTGGAGTTTTCGGTGATAATGTTGCCGCGAACCGGGAGACCAAATGCGCTGGAATCCAGGTAGTAATCGAAGTTTTCCGTTGCAAACAAAGCCGAAATATCACCGCTGTCCTCAAAAAGGGTATTGTCCGGCAGGTAGGTGAAGATACGTTCCTGAAAGTCGCGGTCGGTATCCTTGAGGGCGTAACCGGTCTTGAACTTTGCGGTTCCACCGGACCATTGGGTAAAGGGGACTTCCCAGTCCAGCGAGAGATCCTTGCCATTATCCTGCAGTTCCCGGAAATAGCGGGAAGGGTTGTCGAAGTTGGAGCCGGTAATGGTAAAGGTATTGGTGGTGGTATCCTCAATATAAAAGACCAGCCTGCGGTCAGGCTCACTCTGAGTGGTTCGGGAAAGCGCTCCGGACCATTCCAGGGTCGAATTCAGGAAAGACTTGATGTTGTGTTTACCGCGCAGCTGGTAAGAGGCCACATCGCGTTCCTGGTAGGTCAGCACGTGGTTGGTAACCACCTTGCTTTCCGACAGCTCCTGCGGCCAGCTACCGCGCTGAAAGCGGCCCGCGGAGGTGCCGGAGCGCGAGTAGAAGAGGTTACCGCTAATCTGATGCTGGGGATTGATATTGTAGGCAAACGAGCCCAAACCACCCAGACTGGCCTCTTCGGAACCCTCGGCATCCTCAAGGAGAAGCTGGGGGTTAAACTCCGAGGCGCCGCGGTTGAGGGTGTAGAAATTGATCTGCCCGCCTTCGTAGAAATTGAAACTGCGACCGTAGGTGAGGCTGGCCGAGTAACCTATGGAAGAGGTTTTTCCCAGTTTATTCTGATCCCCGTAGGAAAGGGAAAATCCCTGGTTCAGAGGCACGCTGTTGCGCAGGGTGCTCATCGTGGAGCCAAAGGCTTTGCCGGTTTTGGCGGAAACCGCCGCGAAATCGGTATTGGAAAAACCGCGCAGTTCGTTGCGAACCTGGGTGGCGTTGTTGGGCAATCCGCTTTCGCCGATTTTGGTGTTGGCGATAAAATCCGGCAGGGCGCGGGTCCCGTCGTCATATCCCATCCAGTCATTGTTGCCACCGGCGTAGGTTACGAAATCGCCGTTGTAATTAACGTTGCTTTTGTAAGCGGTGGAATAGGACACCTTGAAGGTGCGCTCATCCGGGAAGGACTTGGTATTAACATCCACAACCCCGCCGCTGAAGTTGCCGGGTTTGTCCGGGGTGAAGGTCTTGATGGTGGTAATGTTGTCCAGCAGGTTGGTGGGCAGCAGGTCCAACTGGAAGGACTGCTTGTAGGGGTCGGAGCTGGGCAGCTCAACCCCGTTCAGCTGGGTGTTGCTGTAACGATCTCCAAGGCCGCGCACGTAAACGTATTTGCCGTCGACCACGGTGGCGCCAACCACTTGCTTAACCGCCTCGGCCGCGTCTCCGCTTCCGGTGCGGGAAAACTGCTCGGCGGAAACCGCGTCGCTCACCGCATCGGATTTCTGCCGTTTTTTGAGCAGGGAAGCTTCGTTGTTTTCCAGCAGTCGGGCTTCTACAACCACTTCATCCGCTTCGATCAGCTGAGATTTAACGCCGATTTCCAATTTGGTGGTGGCCCCGGCATTTACGGCAACGTTGGTAACCGTAGTGGTGGCATAGCCGACATAGTCGACCACCACGGTATAACTACCGGCGGGAACGCCGGTGATCACAAAGGCTCCCTCGATATCGGAAGCCGCACCCAGAGTTGCCCCTTCGATGTAAACGTTGGCCCCGATCAGCGGTTCGCCGTTGGCGGCGTCCACCAGAATCCCGGCGATGGTGCCGTTATCCTGAGCGGAGATCGGCAGCAGTAATAAAAGGGTGAGGAAAAAGGAAAGGAGAGACGTCGCAAAACCGGATCGTCGGTGCTCCTTCTGAAGGCTAAATGCGTAAAAGATTTTCATGAATTATCTCCCGTAATAAGTTTTAAAAATTCGGGGGAAATCTAGATGAAAAACATTGCAATCCTGTTACAGTCAGGCTTGTACCGCATTAAGAGGTTGACACGGTGGGGTTGCTGGGAGGGAATTCAAAATTTAGGGGATGCGGTGCCCAATGAAGGATTCTTAAGTTTAAATAAAACAAATTTTTAGGGAGATGGTAGTTGGGCGAGAATTATTTTTCAAAAGTTGTAACTTAATCGAATCGTAATGTTACAGGCCTGGCGATGAGGGAAAAGCGAAAAGCGAAGCAATCGTTGATTGTTGATTGTTCCCCGATTGTCAGGCCTCCAGCCCTCATCGGGGCTGGCAACCTCCTGTTGCCGGGATAGTTTATGGTTAGTTAATTCACCACGGCCCACGCTAATCGCTGCTCGCTAATCGCTGCTCGCTAATCACCGAATCAAGTCGGATCACTCATTCCCGAGGTCTCGGGCTGGGCCAGGGGTTCGGGGGAAGGCCGGGTTGCCTGAAAGCGGGGGAACTTCACATAGAAAATGCTGCCTTCATCCTGGGAACTTTTGACGGAAACCTGAGCATTCTGGAGCTCACACAGGTGTTTGACGATGGAAAGACCCAGGCCGGTGCCCCCGATGGCCCGGGAGCGGGCTTTATCCATCCGGTAAAAGCGCTCAAAAATGCGGGATTGATATTTTTCGGGAATGCCCAGCCCGGTATCCGCCACGCTGAAAATGATGTGATTGCTGGTGGTATTCACGCTTAAACTGACCCGCCCGCCCTCAGGGGTGTACTTAATGGCATTGTCTACCAGATTGACGATGATGGAACGGAACATTTCCGGATCTCCGGGCACCAGGGCCGGCTCGGTGGGCTCCTGATAAGTAAATTCCAACTGCTTGGAGGTGGCCAGCTCGGCGTACTGGTGGACGATGTCGTTGAGCAGGGGATGGGGGTTGAAGGGGCTCAATTCGATATTTTGTAGTCTTTCGATGCGGGCCAGCTGCAGGAGGTCCGCCACCAGATTCTCCAGCTGATGGGATTGTTTAAGGACTTTGCGGAGGTATTTGCGGCTGATCTCCTCGTCCTCCAGACCCCAATCCAGCATGGATTCCGCATATCCGCGAATGGCCGCCAGAGGCGTTTTGAACTCGTGAGAAACGTTGGCAACAAAATCGGTGCGGATCTTCTCCAACTTTTTGAAGTGGCTGATATCTCTTAGGACCATCACCGCACCCACCTCCTCGGAGTTGTGCATGCGCACCGGGGCAATCACCGCTTCCAGGGTGCGGTTGTCATCCAGGCGAACTTCGTCGGAAATCAGCACCGGCTTGGCCAGGAAACTCTCCAGCAGGGAATTGAGGTGCTCGTTGCGGATAATCTGGTAATAATACTGTCCCCGGATCTGCTGCAGGGGAACCGCCAGAAGGCTTAGGGCCAGATCGTTGAAGAAAATGATCTTTTTGTCCCGGTTAATGGCCAGAATCCCTTCGTTGATCGAGGAAAGCACCGTATCCAGCTCCTGGCGTTCCCGGGAAAGGCGCCGGATGTAGCGGGAGAGCTGCATGGCCATGGTGTTCAGGCTGCT
>JAGRBF010000035.1:0-3787 GCA_020434205.1 Calditrichota bacterium
CCCCCCTCCGCCTTCTCACCCCCCACTCCTCGCTCCTCACTCCTCACTCCTCACTCCTCACTCCTCACTCCTCACTCCTCCCTCCTCACTCCTCACTCCTCTCCTCCCTTCACTCCTCGCTCCTCGCTCCTCGCTCCTCGCTCCTCGCTACTCGCTACTCGCTACTCAGTCTATCTGCCAGGAAAGTAAGGCCGGGACGGTGCCCGCTTGCGGGGTAACCTCCAGGCGAAAGCGCTGGGCCCGGACGGTCTCGAAGTATTCGACGTTTTCCCGGTCTGCGACCACCTCCCAGGCGCCGGAGGGGTTGTAAACCCCCTGCCACTGGTCGTCCTGCCAGGCCAGAATCCGCCAGCTCTCCGGGAGAGATGCACCTTCGCCCACGAACCAGTAAACCCCGGCCATGCTGATCTCCTGCATTTCGGGAAAGCTGTACTCCACCCAAACGGTGTTGCCCGGATCCTCCCAGCGGAAAACGCCCCCGCTTTGGTCCGCAGAATTGGCGGGGAAATAAAGCTGGTTGAGAACCCGCCCCGGTCCGCCCCCGGAATTGAGGACTTCGCTGCGCGTCGCCAGGGGAGCGCCGTTGAGCGGTTCGCAACCCTGCGGCCCGTCGGGAATCCATACCGTCATCGGGTGGCGCCCGCGGTGGGCCCAGGCGTAATAGGGAATAGCGGTTGCCGCGACCGGCCGGGTGGAGCGCAGGCCGTTGCCGAACAAACTGACGCTGCGGGCGGTGAAGTGCAGGGTGGTGATGCCGCCCAACAGGTCTTTTTCGAAGCGCGTTTCAATGGGTTGATTGGCCTCGAGGTAGAGGTTGAGCACCTGCCCCCCGGGCTGATCCGCTCCCTCCATGCAATACATCAGGGGGCCGCGCTGCAGGGCGGTTTTGCCGCGATCCTGAGACACGATAGGCTCCGCCGACACCCGCCGCACCGGCATGTCCAGGGTGAGGGAAACGCGGTCGCCTTCCCGCCAGGTGCGCTGCAATTCCACGAATCCCCACGCCGGTACGGCCTCAACCGGCTCCCCGTTGAGGGTCAGCGAAAATCCGGCGCTTGGGGGCGTCGCAAAGCTGTAGAGTTTCTGGGGGGTGGCCTCTTCCCGGGCCCAACCGGGAATGCGGATGCGCAGGGCAACCGGCCGCTGAGGCGCTTCCTCGATCGAAAAGTTGATATCCCCGGACCAGGGATAGTTGCCCTCCTGGCGCAGGGTAAACGAGCCGGCCGGCAGCAGCATGTTGACGCGGCTTTGCATAAACAGGTTTACCGAAACGGTATCGGCCCGCTGGGTATAGGCCATCCCCGGCAGGGAGGGTAGAAAACGCACGTAATTGGTGACGCAGCAGGGGCAGACAAACCATTCGCTGCGTTCGGTGTAGCCGCGGGTGGCCAGGGCGTTGGGGTAAAAAAAGTGCTGCCCGTCCAGGGCGATGCCGGAGAGCAGGGCGTTGTAGAGGGTTCTTTCCAGCACGTCGACATAACGGGCGTCCCCACTGGCCTGGTAAAGCCGGAAATTCCACCACGCATTGGCCATGGAGGCGCAACTTTCCTGATAGGCACTGAGGTTGGGCAGATCATAAGGGGCGGCGAATCGCTCTCCCAACCCCACCGAGCCCATGCCGCCGGTCACGTATAATTTGCTGGAAACCACGCTGTGCCACAGGCGGTTGCTGGCGGCCAGGTAGTCGCGGTTTCCGGTGGCGGTCGCCGCATCTGCCAGGGCTATTCCCTGATACCCGAGGCGCACCGCGTGGCCGACCGCCTCGGATTGCTCCCGCACCGGGAGGTGGTCCTGGGCGTAAGGTCCCCAGCTTTCCCGTCCGTCGTGATAAACCCCGCGCTGCTCCAGAAAAAAAGCGGCCAAGGCGCTGTATTTTTCGTTCCCGGTGGTCTGCGCCAGGCGTATCAGGCCGATTTCCACCTCCTGATGCCCGGGAGGCAGCTGCAGGCCTTTTTCACCGAAGGTGCGGGTGAGCAGGTCGGCGAATTTGATCGCCACATCCAGTAGTTTGCGCTCTCCGGTGGCCTGAAAATGGGCGACCGCCGCTTCGAACAGGTGCCCGGCATTGTAAAGCTCGTGGCTGAAGGACAGACGGGACCAGCGTTCCAATCCGGCCCGGCGTTCCAGCCAGGGGGCCTTGTTGGTGCGGGCGGTAAAGAGGTATCCGTCCCCTTCCTGGGCGGCGGCAACGGTGTCGATAATGCCCGCCAGGGTTTTGCGCAATTGGGGATCGGGATTGCGCAACAAAAGGTAGGAAGCCCCTTCGATAATTTTGTAGATATCGCTGTCGTCAAAGGGATAAACCCCTTGCTGCTCGCCTTCCGCAAGTCCGGCGGCCAGGGCAAAGTTGTGCATCCGGCCATGGCTGCGGGCCTGGGCCAGGGCGTGGGGCAGGGTAACACCGGCCGTCCGCTCCAGACGCGGTGACCAGAAGGCATCGTCCACGGTGATGTGGGAAAGTTCTGCGGGTTTGCGGGCCAGGTGACCCGGATCCCCTTTGCCACAGGCGGCAATCAACATTGCCACGGCAAAAAAGCAGCACAGTTTTTTCAAGACGATCTCCTCGACCAACCGGGTCAAATCAATTTTGTGAGGGTCATGCGGGAAATATCGCACAAGCGAATAACGGAGTAAAGGCGCCCGTTTTTTTCCACCAGAACAAAATCTTCCCGGCGCAGGATAACCTCCTTGAGAATCTCCCGGTCGCCCGCATCCAGTTGGGGGCCGATAAAGCGGGTGTTGAGGTACGGGGTAAAGACCTTGTGCACCAGTTTGCCGTCCAGGGTGGGGGCCTCTTCCTGGCCGATCATCTCCCCGGCGGTGTTGAAAATTTCCCGGGTTACTCCGCTCAGGGCATTTTCCCGCTGCTGAACTTCCGCCAGAAAACTACCCAGAATGGCGTCTATCCCACCTTCCATGGAAAGGCGCTGGGGGTCGATGTATTGCCGCAGGTCGGGATCGTGCTGCAAAAGGAGGCGAATGGCAGTTCCCCCGTCGATGGCCCCCCAGACTTCGTTGGGATAAAGATCCCGATAGCGATTGATGGGGCGGTCGGATTTGTAGAATACCACCACCGTGTCCGCCCCGGCCAATTCCATGTAAAACAGGATAATAAAGGCTACAAAAACCTTCACTTCCTTGATGTCCGGATAGACGTTGAAAAAGATCATCTGGGATTGTCCGGGACTGAGCCGGATACGGTCCAGGAGATCCTGCATTTGTTTGGCGTCGCGTTTCCCGAATTCCGAGGGGCCCGCTTCGGGAATGGAAATAAGGGTGGCCGCGGAGGCTTCCTGCATTTTTTCGGCGAAAGCGAGCTCCACATCGCCCAGTTTAAATTTGGTCAGCCGTTGCCAAAACCGGGGATAGATGGCCAGAACCAGGATCAGGAAGGTGCCCCACACCATTATCAGGGCCGGGGTGCTCTCCAGGGGCAGGGGAGCGGTGAGGCGCAAAAACAGAAACCAGGCCCCGAACAGGAGAACGGGAATGGCGATGGCCCGCCAGAATTTCAACAAAAAGCCGTCGGATTTTTGAGAGCTGCCGGCGGGATGATTTTGGCGCTGCGGCTCGGATTGTTGCGCTGTTTGGTCCGTCATATAAGGATAATCCGGGATTTGGGGTCGGGGTGAACGGGCATGATTTTGAGAGCGAAGGGATAAAAATCTTGTTTAAACCCGAAAGAATTATCTAATTAACTCCTCCCGGAAGTCATTGTCAAGCCCGGGCGCAACAGAAACAACATTCACTTTATCGACCAGAAAACGATTTTTGCCGTTAGCGCTAA
>JAGRBF010000035.1:3866-18741 GCA_020434205.1 Calditrichota bacterium
TAGCTTACATATCGTAAACCAAATGATCAACCGCCGGAGACGTGCGTTTTATGGAAACCTTTGAAAAGCTGGGACTTTTTTATCTGGGAAAACAGGTTAACCCGGGCGATGGAGAGTTGTCCGAGGATTACCTTTTGTACGAATCCAAGGACCTCACCACCCATGCCGTTTGCGTGGGGATGACCGGTTCGGGGAAAACCGGGCTTTGCGTAACCCTCCTGGAAGAGGCGGCCATCGACGGGATCCCCGCCATCATCATCGATCCCAAAGGGGACCTGGGCAATTTGCTGCTGACCTTTCCGGATCTGCAGCCGCAGGACTTTCAACCCTGGGTTAATCCGGATAGCGCCCGCCAGAAGGACATGAGCGTGGCCGATTTCGCCAAAGATCAGGCGGAGTTGTGGCGCAAGGGGCTGGCCGGTTGGGGTCAGGACGGGGAGCGTATCCGCCGCCTGCGCGACAGCACCACTATTTCCATTTTTACCCCGGGCAGCAGCGCCGGGCTCCCGGTGTCCATCCTCAGCTCCTTTTCCGCGCCGGACCCGGCTACCCGCGAGGACATGGACCTGTTTCGGGAGCGCGTGCAAACCACCACCTCCGGCCTGTTGAGCCTGTTGGGCATAGATGCCGATCCCCTGCAGAGCCGCGAGCATATTCTGGTGTCCAACATTCTGGAACAAACCTGGTACGCCGGTAAAAATCTGGATTTGGGCGGGCTGATTCAGATGATCCAGGCCCCGCCGATGACGCGCATCGGGGTGTTTGATCTGGAGTCCTTTTATCCCGGGCCGGAGCGTTTCAAGCTGGCCATGGCCCTTAATAATCTGCTGGCCGCCCCGGGTTTCCAGACCTGGATGGAAGGCGCCTCGCTGGACATCAGCGAATTGCTATACGATGACAAGGGGCGGCCGCGCACCGCCATTTTTTCCATCGCTCACCTCAGCGACGCGGAGCGTATGTTTTTTGTGACCCTGCTGCTCAACCAGGTTCTGGGGTGGATGCGCGGGCAATCCGGCACCACCAGTCTGCGGGCCCTGCTCTACATGGACGAGGTGTTCGGTTATCTGCCGCCCATCGGGGAGCCGCCCTCCAAGCGCCCCCTGCTGACCCTTCTCAAACAGGCGCGCGCCTTTGGCCTGGGGGTGGTTTTGGCCACCCAGAACCCGGTGGATCTCGATTACAAGGGACTTTCCAATACCGGCACCTGGTTTATCGGGCGGCTGCAGACCGAAAGGGATAAGGATCGCCTGGCCGACGGCCTTTCCGGGATCGGGGTGGACCGCCAGCACCTGATGGAGCTGATCTCCAACCTCAAAAAACGCCAGTTTATTTTGCAGAACGTGCACGAAAAAGCGCCGGCGCTGTTCCAGACCCGCTGGGCGATGTCCTATCTGGCCGGGCCGCTGACCCGCGACCACATCAAAACCCTGATGGAAGGGCGCAAGAATGCCGCCCCATCGACCTCTGCAACGGCAGCGCCATCCGTCCCGGCGCCGGGCGTTGCCGCACCTGCCGCCCCATCGCCGGCCGCTTCCTCGGGAGAGCGCCCCGCGCTGATCGCCGAGATTACCCAATACGTCGCTCCCTGTGGAGAAGACGGCGAGGGGGTGGTTTATCATCCCTTCCTGCTGGCGGGAGCGGAGGTCCCTATTTTCAGCAGCAAGGACCGCGTATCCACCCAGCAGACCGTGCAGCATTTGCTGCCGCTCAGCGAAGAGATGAGCAACTTTTCCTGGAGCGAGGCCCGGGAGGTGAAGCTGCCGCCGGCCTGGCTTGGCGCCAGTGTGGCCAGCGGCGCGTCCTTTGCCGCCTTTCCCAACAGCCTCAATCGGGTTAATGTGATGGATAAGCTGGACAAACAATACGAAGGCCATGTTTATCAGACCTATCAGCTAACCCTTCTGAAATGCGAGCGCCTCAAACAAACCGCCATGGCAGGGGAAAGCGAACGGGATTTCCGGATTCGCCTTCAGCAGATGGCCAAGGATCGTCGCGATCTGGAGACCGAACGGTTGAAGCGCAAATACGCCAGCAAGATCGACACCCTGGAGCGGCAGATCAAAACGGCGGAGCGGCAGATCGACAAAGAAGCCGCTCAATATTCCCAGAAAAAAATGGACAGCATGGTCTCCTTCGGCGGGGCGGTTTTGGGGGCTATTTTCGGCGGCCGGGGGACCAGCAAATTCAGCACAGCGGCGCGTTCGGTTTCCCGGATCGGCAAGGAAAAGCAGGATGTGGCCCGCGCCGAAGCCAAATTTCAGGAGCTTCAGGAAAGCCTGGCGGAGCTGGAGCGTCAGATGTCCGCCGATATTGACCAGATTACCCTTTCCTGGGATATGCAGCAGGAGCCCCTGGAAAGCGTGGCGCTGCGGCCCAAAAAGGCAGATATTTTGCAGCGGCTCTTCGGGGTGTTGTGGGTTCCCTTTTCAGGGGGACGGTGTTTGCTGGAAGGATGGGAGTGAGGAGCGCAAGAGGATTAGATCCTAAGAAGGATTGATCCTAAGAAGGATTGATCCTAAGAAGGATTGATCCTAAGAAGGATTGATCCTAAGAAGGATTGATCCTAAGAATTTGTAATTGTTGATATTGAGAGCGAAGTTGAAGGGTCTCGTTAGGTTCAGAGGATCTAAGGATCAAAGGATCTTAAGATCTAAAGATCAAAGGATCTTAAGATCAAAGGATTCCCAAAGGTAGCTACTTGGAGATATCAGCTTCCCGCAGGGGCAGGATGCGCTGAATGGCGTTGTCCAGTTCCCCGGCGCGCAGGGGCTTTGAGACATACCAGTCCATGCCGGCGTTCAGGCACACTTCGCGGTCGCCCTTCATGGCGTTGGCGGTAAAGGCAATAATGGGGATGTGGGCCCCGTCCCGGGCTTCCCGTTCCCGGATGACCTCCGTAGTGCGCAGCCCGTCCATTTCCGGCATCTGCACGTCCATGATAATCAGATCAAATTGTTGTTTTTCGATAATATCGAGCACTTCCAGGCCATCGCCCACCAGGGTGCAGTGGTGTCCCATCTTATCCAGCAGGCGTTCCGCCAGCCGCTGATTGATCACGTTATCTTCCGCCACCAGAATCTTGAGGCCTTTGGTATTGAAGTCCAGGCTTTCCATCGGGGTGCGCTCTTCGATGAGTTTGCCCTGGAGATCCTGTTCCGAAATGCCCAGATGCATGGTAAAGTGAAAGCTGCTGCCGTTGTATCCATCCGGGGTAACGCGGGGCTTTTGATTTTCATTTGGCCTGGTGGATATCTGCCGGGCGTTTTCCGCCAGTTGCAGGTCGGTGGCCGGACTTTCCACCCACACTTTGCCGTGCATCATCTGCACCAGATTGGAGGTAATTGCCAGTCCCAGACCGGTGCCGCCGTATTTGCGGGCCATGGTGCCATCCGCCTGGGAAAAAGCCTCGAAAATCTGCTTTTGTTTTTCCCGGGGAATCCCGATCCCGGTGTCCGAGAGGGTAAAGCGAAGGTGGGCCAGTCGCTTGTCCTTCCAGTCGCAGCGCACCTTCAGGTAGATGTATCCCTCGTGGGTAAATTTGATGGCGTTGCCCATCAGGTTGGTCAGCACCTGGCCGATCCGGGTGGGGTCGCCCAGCAGGGTGGGGGGGACATCCGGTTCGATTGAATAAAAGAGCTTTACCCCTTTTTCCTCCGTCTTGAACATCATGGACTTAAACATCAGCAGGATCATCTCTTCCAGGGAGAAGGGGGTTTCTTCCAATTCCAGCTTTTTGGCTTCTATCTTGGAAAAATCGAGGATGTCGTTGATAATCTGCAGCAGATTTTCCGCCGAGTATTTGATCATTTCCCCGTATTCGCGCTGTTCCGGATTCAGTCCGCTGTTCATCAGCAAATCGGACATCCCGATAATTCCGTTCATGGGGGTGCGGATTTNNNTTTCGTGACTCATATTGGCCAGAAACTGGCTTTTGGCGCGATTGGCGTTGTCGGCTTCTTCCTTGGCGAGGCGCAGTTCCCTGACCTTTTCCTGCAGTTGGGAAGAGTGTTCCTTCAGGAGCATGCGCTGCTTGTACAGCTCGGTAAACACGTTGACTTTACTGACCAAAATGTCCGGATCGATGGGTTTGAACATGTAGTCCACCGCGCCGGAGTGGTATCCTTTGAAGATGTTGCGCTCGTCCTTGCTGATGGCGGTAACGAAGATGATGGGAATGTTGCGGGTTTGCTCCAGGCCGCGAATCAGGCGGGCGGTCTCGAAACCGTCCATCATGGGCATCTGGACATCCATCAAAATGAGGGCGTAATCGTTTTCCAGAACCAGCTCGAGGGCCTGGGGGCCCGAGTTTGCTTTGTGGAGAATGCGATCCGGGCTGCCGAGGACCCCTTCCAGGGCAATGAGGTTTTCCGGGTGGTCGTCTACAAGGAGAAGTTTTACGGGTGGTGCAGCGGCAAATTCAGGCATAATTATCGGATTCCTTTTGTCCCGAAACTCAAAGATACATCCATGTGTCTTTTCTCATTATCGTCATGAATATTTTTTTCGATAGATCTTTTGTTCGGGAACCAGTTCGTCAAAGTCGTCCGAAATCTCCGTAAAACGCAGGGTCTCGGATTTCCCCAGGCACAGGATACCGGCCGGGGGAAGGCTGCTGCGGAAAAGGCTAAGGGCCCGGTTTTGCAGAAAGGGGTTGAAGTAGATCAGCACGTTGCGGCATAAAATGAGGTTTACCTCGGCGAAAGTATCCTCGGTGGCCAGGTTGTGATTGGCGAAAATGATGTTCTGGCGCAGTTCCGGGTTGAACTGGGCAAAGTTGTAGTGGGCGGTGTAATACTGGGAAAAAGGGGCTTCCCCGCCGGCCGCCTGGTAATTGCGGGTATACTGTTTGATGCGGTGCACCGGATAAATCCCCGCCCGCGCTTTTTCCAGCACCACGTGGTTGAAGTCTGTCGCATATACCAGGGTTTTTTGGGTAATGCCGGATTCCCGCAGCAAAATCGCCAGGGAGTAGACCTCCTCACCGGTGGAACACCCGGCATGCCAGATTTTGATGATCTCTTCCTCGGCCAGCAGCGGCAGCACCTTGTCCCGCAGGGCATGGTAGAAATCCGGATCGCGAAACATTTCGGTGGTGTTGATAGACAATCGCTGGAAAAACTGCGGAAAGAGATTGGGCTCGTAAATCAGGCGATGGGTCAGCTCGGAAATATTGGCACAGCCGATTTGCGCCACATAGTGAAGGACCTGCTTTTTGAGCAGGTAATTGGAGTAATTGCGAAAATCGAAGCCGTATTTGCTGTTGATCGCCTCGAACAACAGTTCCAACTCAAGGTTCTCATTAAAATCCTCGGCCACCCCGGCAAGGTGTTTGGCTTCTGCAATCATGAAGGGGCTTTACCTTAACCTTTCTGAAGCCAAACCCGCATCAGGGAAAAGAGCCGATCCAGATCCACCGGTTTGGGCAGGTAGTCGTTGGCTCCGGCCGCGAAACATTTCTCGCGGTCGCCTTTCATGGCGTTGGCGGTGAGGGCGATAATGGGCAGGCGCTTCAGGGCCAGTTCCCCGCGAATGGCGCTCATGGCTTCGTAGCCGTTCATCACCGGCATCATGATGTCCATTAGAACCAGGTCGAAATGGGGATTGGCCTTTAGTTTGTCTACCGCATCGCGCCCGTTTTTCGCGATGGAAATTTTGATGCCCCGTTCTTCCAGGGCGTGGGAAAGGGCAAAGGTATTGCGCAGGTCGTCGTCTACCACCAGCACGTTTTTGCTCTGGAAAATGCGCTCTTTGTTGTGAATGGCCTTGAGGATTTTGCGCTGATTATCCGGCATCTCGGCGTCCACCCGGTGCAAGAAGATGCTGGTTTCGCCCAGCAGCCGCTCCACCGAATTTTCGCCCTTGATGATGATGCTGGCGGCGTGCATCCGCAATTCCTGCTCTTCTTCCTTGGAGAGATCCCGCCCGGTGTGGATGATGATGGGCGGCTTGTTGGGGATGGAGAGTTCCCCGATGGATTCCAGAAGCTCGAAGCCGCTCATATCGCCCAGCCCCAAATCGATGACCACGCTGTCGAACTCGGTGTCCCTGAGTTTCTGCAGGGCTTCCGTGCCGGACCCCACCGCCTGGATTTCCACGTCCCCCGCGTCTATCAGATGGACGATGCTTTCCCGTTCGATCTGATTGTCTTCGACCACCAGCAGCCGTTTTTTGTCGCGATCGCCGATCTTTTGAATATGGGCGAGGATGTCGGCAATTTGCTCCGTCACAACCGGCTTTTTGAGTACCCCGATTGCCCCGTAACGCACCGCATCCTGACTGTCTTCCGCCCCGCTGATGATGTGGACGGGAATATGGCGGGTCTGGGGATTTTCCTTGAGGGCCTCCAAAACCGACCAGCCGCTGCGTTTGGGCAACCCGATGTCCAGAATAATGCCGGCCGGGATGCCCATTGGGGCAAAGCGGGAAGCCAGGGAAAGCCCTTCTTCGCCGTCGAGGGCGGTCAGCGCTTTAAATCCCCGTTCGCGCACCAGTTCGGACAATACGGTTGCAAAATTGGCGTCGTCCTCGACGATCAGGATCACCTTGTCCCCACTTTGGATCCCCTCCCGGTCGTCCACCGGATGGAAGGCCGATCCCGGCGAGTTGACCCCGGCGACTTCGGCTACGGCGGGGGAGGCGGCTTCCCGGCGGACTCTGGCTGCGGCCCTGGGCGCCGGAGAAGGTTCATGCGCTTGGGGCGTTCCGTTCTCCACCCGGGTGCTGGTTTTGATAACCGGGATCTTCTGGGCGTTTTTCCGCGGCAGCAGCAGGGTAAAAGCACTGCCCTGGTCGCTGCTTTCCAGGTGGATTTCCCCACCCAGAAGGCGGGCCAGTTCCCGGGAGATGGATAGCCCCAGCCCGGTTCCGCCGAAGCGGCGGCTGATGGTGCCGTCGGCCTGCTGGAAGGCTTCGAAAATTACTTTTTGCTTCTCCGGGGGAATGCCGATCCCGGTATCCCGCACTTCAAAGGCCACCGCCTGCTCGGGGTCCAGGGTTTCGTTGCGCAGGGCAAAGGACCGGTCGAAGGGAGTGATGCTGAGGGTTACCGAGCCTTTTTCGGTGAATTTAAAGGCGTTGGAGAGCAGGTTTTTGAGAATCTGGTTGAGGCGGGTGGAATCGGTGGTAATCTCGTCATCCAGCTCATCGGAAAGGTCCACGTGAAATTCCAGGTTCTTGTCCTCGGCGACGTGCTGGAACTGGTGGCGCATCATGCGCTCGGTATCGGAAAGACGCACGCTTTCCACCAGGATTTCCAGTTTGCCGGCTTCCACCTTGGAGAGGTCGAGGATGTCGTTGATCAGCCGCAGCAGATCCGCCCCGGACTGATGGATGGTTTCCATAAAGCGAACCTGATCGTCGGAGAGATTGCCGTCCCGATTGGTGGCCAGCATTTTGGAGAGGATCAGCATGCTGTTCAGCGGGGTGCGCAGCTCGTGCGACATGTTGGCCAGAAACTCGGATTTGTATTTGTTGGCCAGCTCCAGGTCGTTGGCTTTTTCCTGAACCAGGGCCTGGGCGTCCTCCAGTTCCAGATTCTTCTGGCGCAGAATGTCCTTCTGCATTTCCAGGGCCTCGGTCTGCTCTTCCAACTCGATGTTGGACCGCTGCAGTTGGTCCTGCTGGGCCTGCAGGCGCTTTTCCGATTCCTGAAGGGCGCTGGTTTGATTTTCCAGGCGCTCATTGGCTTCCTTGAGATCGGATTGCTGGCGGCGCAATTCCTCAGTCTGATTGCGGGTGGCATCCAGCAGGTTCTTTAATTGGATGGAAGCCTTGGCGGAATTAAAGCTGATGGCGATGCTGTTGGCGGCCTGTTCCAGAAAAAGCAGATCCTGCTGGTTGAAGGGTTTAAAAGCTCCCAACTCGATGACCCCGTTGAGGGTGCCGTCGTAGAGCAGGGGCGTTACCAGAATATTGGTGGGGGTGGCCGAACCGGTTCCGGAGGTCACGCTCAGATAATTTTCCGGGACCGCCTCCAGCAGGATGGTGCGTTGTTCCAGAGCCGCCTGCCCAACCACCCCTTCGCCCAGCTCAAAGCTGTTGGAGAGGTTTTTGCGACGGGTAAGGGCAAAGCTGGCGGTCATTTTCAGCACATTGTTTTCATCCGCTACGTAGATGGCCCCGACCTGGCAATTCAGATAGCTGGCCAGAAAATTGAGCACCCGCTGGGTGAGGCTAATCAGATCATTTTCCCCGCGCATGCGGTCGTTAAGCTCTGCCTGGCCGGTCTTTAACCAGTTCTGGCCGGCGTTTTCCCGGGAAATGCGCACCAGATTTTCGCGCATCATATCCAGCGCATTGCCCAGGATGTCCCGTTCGCCGCGCACCCGCACCGGCACCTCGTAATTGCCCTGACCAATGGCGGTGGCCGCGGCGGTCAGGTCCTTGGTGGCGGAAATCAGCTGATTGAAGGACTTGGCCAGAAAGCCGAATTCGTCCTGGGTGTTGATGCGCAGGCTAACCTCGGTATTCCCGGTGGCCATTTCGTCGGCAACATTCACCACCTGCTGCAGGGATTGGTCGATTCCTTTGGAGATATAAAGCGAAATGAAAATGACCAGGAGCGCCACGGTTAACACCAGGAAAAGCACGTTGTAAAAAGAGCGGTTGTAAGTAGCCTGGGTTTGTTCCAGAGCCTGGTAAGCTTCCTGGCGGCTGTCCACCGAGCGATTGTCCAGCGAGCTTTTGATCCAGTTGAAGCGCTGGCGCATTTCCTCCAGGTCCCGCACCAGGTCTTCCCCGAAATCTTCGCTGATCATCCTTTGGGTGGTGGCTTTGGCCAGACGGCGGTAAGCGGTAAAATTGGTTTGCAGGGAATCCAGAAAAGCCGGCTCGAAAGTGGGGTTGGCGCGGCTGGAATCCAGAATGGACGCAAAAACCCGGGTTAAGGAGTCCGAGATGGTAATCTCAAATTCGTCCTGAGTGGTGGCGGCGTTTTGAAGGGCGTACTGGATGTTGTCCAGCAGGTTCTTCATTTCCTGGCTGGCCTGCATGGCGGGTACGTGCCCGGTTTTCACGGACTCCAACTGGGTGGCGACTTCCTTTTGCACCACAAAATTGGTAACTGCCAGGATAATGAAAAAGGCGGATACCAGGCCGGGAATCAGCAGAATTTTCTGCCGGATTTTCAGCCTGGAAAATACCCCGGACTTCTTGCTCCAAAAAGTGTTATCCATCCCGGATCCGTTTCAGCCGCCTTGGGGCATTAATCTTTTTTGATCTCTAACTTTTTGACTTTGTAATCGCCGATATCGGCGCTGGCGGACACATACCCGATCGCGCCGGGGGTTTCCTGAACGTATTCCAGGACCAGATCGTCGCTGGCTTTTTCCGGGGGCGGAACGCTGCGTCCGGAGAAAATCTGCTTTTGCCAGAAAGCCTTGATATTGGCGGTCTTTTTCTGATGGGCAAACTCTGAGAATTCCTCCCGGAGATCGTTGCTGGAAGACTGGTCCACCGCCATAATCTTTTTGTCGTTTTCCCAGGTCTGGCGCTTTTTGAGAAAAATACGCCCCAATTCCTTGGCGCTGATCTCCTTGACCGGGACGTCCGGATTAACCACAATAACAAAAGCGGGCTTCTGCTGGGCTTCCGACCCGTTGCTGAGGGCCAGACAAAACAACAAGAACAATGTCATGGTCTTTCGAATCATTTTTTCGCTCCGCTCCTCTCTTAAAATCCGGCGGAAAGGCTGATTATCCAGTACTGGGTCTGAAACGGCGACTGGCTCAGGGGTTTCAGGACCACATCTTCTACCGCAAAACCTTCGGTAAGATGATATTCTGCTTTAACAATAAACTGGCTGGAAAAATTGACCTTTGCGCCAAAACCGAACTCCTGATATCCGTCCACCCAGGTTTTTTCCCCGGTTTGCGGGGTAAGGCCCAACCAGCTTTTCTGGAAAATACCGTTGAGGGTCACTACCTTGCGGATGGGCACCTGGATCTGCGCATACAGACCGCTTTGATCTTCGTTTTGATCGGGATTGGTGAAGTAAATCCATTCCGTACAGAATCGAAAAAAGAACATGGCCGTTTCCAGGGAAGAATGCGCCGCCCAGAAGCGGGATTCCGGTTCGGCGGTCGTTTCATTACCGGAGAAGAACCCCCCGCCAATCCGGGAATGGGTCCACGGGGAGACCAACCAAACCTGGGTGCCAAAACCATTGCTGACCTGATGTTCGCTCAAATCGTAATCAACCGCGTTGGGATCCGGCGAGGCGGTTGCCCTGGCCTGTTGAAAGCGCCAGAAGCCGGCAAAGGCCTGCAGATCCGCCCGCCAGCCATTTTGATCTCCCATAACCAGGCGCAAATTGCTGCCGTCCACCGTTTCATTCAGGCGGGGATTCAGCCCGTAGAAGGCGTAGGGAACCTGGTAAAAGGGGAGGAGCAGGCTCTGGTCCCGCTTGCGGTTCATCAACCCGATGGGCGCAGGCAGTTTGCCGATTTCCACCCCGAATCCCGGGGTGAACTGATAGGTAAAATATCCCCAATCCAGGTCCACGTTGGGTTCTGTTTCGGCGAAAGGACTGGCCCCGAGCTTCCGGTGAGACAGTTGGATAATCAGGTCGTTCCGTTCGCTTACGCTGTAGCCGAATTGAAGGTTGAGAACCCGGTAAGCGGAGCTGAACTCGGTGTTGATGCCGAATACCTGATGTTCGGTGCTCTGCGCAAAAGCCTGAGACAGGTTGCCCGTTACGGTCAGGCCGTTGGTAACCTGGGCGGAAACCGGATTGCACAGCAGGATTGCCGCCGCCAGCCAGGAAAGCAGTCTGGAGCCGGGCATGTCCTTGCGGTTTGGGGGATTGTATCTTGTTCGCATTGTCAAAATCCTGTTGCCAAGCTGATAATGAAATAGGTTGTCTCGGGACCTGTGTTTCTCGAATAGTAATCGACGAATTTATCTTCCATCAGAAAACTTCGGACCCGGTGTGCTTCCACCTTCATAAGCATATAGAGGTTGAGGCGCCAGTTGAGGGCCGCACCCACCGATTGATGGGCAAAGATGTCGGTCGTGTTCCCGTATTGGGAGCGCAACGCCGGGGGAATTGCAATGTTTTTGGCATGGATGAAACCCCCTTGCAGAAAGGTGCTGATTTGATCGTTCCAGCGATAACCCGCCATCAGGTAGGCCAGATTTTCCCGCTGGGAAAAGTCCTCGAAGAAGGCCAGAAGGTATTCCGAAACCAGGAGGTATTTTTCGCGATCCAGTTCCAGAGAAATATGGGACGCGGAAAACAGCCCGTCGCTTTTCATATAAATACTGCTGATAGAGGGGGTATCGTAGATATTGCCGGTGAAATTGCCCAGGCTCATGCGCATACCGGTGATGGGCGGCAGAATCTCCAGGCGAATTCCCCCCGCGGGGCGAAATTCCGCCGTGGACACATAGGTTTGGATTCCCCCATCGAAGAGATTGGGCAGTGGAATCGCTTCCATCCACTCCCAACGCCCCCCGAAAAGATCGAGATTGGTTTCCCAGCCCCCCGGGAAAAGATGGGTGTAGGTCACCGAAATCCCGTCCAGGGCTTCTCCGGCATAGCTGCCGGCCGGGTAAAAATTCTGGGCAACGGAAAAAAAGGGCAGCACCAGCCCTACGTCTCTCAATTCGTTGAACAGCCCATAAGGGAGTTGAATGCGCCCGAATTTAAAGCTGAGGTTGTCCAGAAGCATTTTTTCGAAGAAGGCCCAGTCCAGTTCGATGTCCCTGGTATAGGGCTGCAGGGGACTGCGCCCGACCCGCCGGTGGCTCAGCTGAATCACCAGGTTCTCGTTGTTTTTGCTCTGGTAGTTGAACTGCAGGGCCAGACTGCGGTAGTCGCTGGTGCCCTGGGTGGGGATCCCGAAGATCTGGCTTTTATCGCTAACCGCGAAAGCCTGGGTCAAATACCCGTGGATCTGCAGGCCTGCCTGGGCGAAGATTGTTCCCGACAAAAGCAGGGAGAGGATCAAAATGTTCAGAAAATACCGCATCTGTTTGGTCTCGGAAGAAAAATGCTTCAGGGTAACCTGGTCCGTTGTTTTTTTTCTCCTCCTATCATCGAAATAAATTGGCATTAGTTTAATAGCTGGAAGAAATATTAGAGAAGGCGGGAAGGCGGGAAGGCGGGAAGGCGGGAAGGCGGGAAGGCGGGAAGGCGGGAAGGCGGGAAGACCGGAAGACCGGAAGACCGGAAGACCGGAAGACCGGAAGACCGGAAGACCTAAAGACCTAAAGACGGGAAGACCGAAAGACAAAAAAAATAGAAAGGGAGGGAAGGGGGCCGACGAGATTTCCCGAGGATCGGGACGACCTCCATGGTTCCGCAGCCGCTAAAAACAAAAAGCCGCTCAAGGAGCGGCTTCTCAAAAGCGGGGCCGACGAGATTCGAACTCGCGACCTCCTGCGTGACAGGCAGGCGTTCTAACCGGGCTGAACTACGACCCCTTTTGATTAATGCGGGACAAATATATGTTGGGGGTGTAGCAAATGCAAGATCTTTTTGAGAGATATTTGCCACCCGCCCGTGCTACTGAATGCCATGCGCCTTAAGCTTGGACATAAAGGTGCTGCGGTGAACCTGCAGGACCTTAGCGGTTCGCAATTTATTGTTGTTGTTCTCCGCTAAAGCTTTTAGAATCAATTGTTTCTCGTAGCTGTCCACCATGTCCTTCAGGGAGCCGCTACCGTTAACCTGAATGCGGGTAGTGATCTGATTCTGCATCACCTCCGGTGGAAAATTTTCCATATCCAGCTCGGTGCCGGAACAGAGGATCACCGCCCGCTCGAAGGCGTGGCGAAGCTCGCGGATGTTGCCCGGCCACTGATAGGCGATCAGGTGATCCATGGCGCGATCGCTAACCCCGGTAATCTCTTTTTTGAATTTATCGTTGTAGAAATCCAGGAAATGGGAAACCAGCAGGGGAATATCTTCCCTGCGTTCCCGCAGCGGGGGTAAGTCGATGGGAATCACGTTCAGGCGGTAAAAAAGATCTTCCCGGAAGGACCCGTCCTTGATGGCCTCCTCAAGGTTGCGGTTGGTGGCCGCCACAATGCGCACGTCCACCTTCATGGTCTGGCCGCTGCCCACTTTCTCGAACTCCTGCTCCGCCAGAACCCGCAGCAGTTTGACCTGCATGTTGGGGGTGATGTCGCCGATCTCGTCCAGAAAAAGGGTGCTGTTGTCCGCCAATTCAAAACGTCCCTTGTTGTCCCGGATGGCCCCGGTGTAGGCCCCCTTGACGTTGCCGAACAGCTCCGCCTCCAGCAGGTTGTCGGCAAAAACCGCACAATTGACCTTTACCATGTGGCGTTCGCTGCGATTGGACAGGGAGTGAATGGCCTTGGCGATCAGCTCTTTGCCGGTACCGGCCTCCCCGCGGATCAAAATACTGGTGTCCGTGGGAGAAACCTGTTTGAGCATCTCAAAAATTTTGATGAGTTTGGGGCTCTGCCCGATGATGTTTTCGAAGGAATACTGGCTGTTGAGCTCCTTGCGAAGGCTGGCGTTTTCCCGCTTGAGGTCGCACAACTCGCTCATGGTACGGACCTTGGCCAGCAACTCGTCGAACCGTAGCGGTTTGATGACAAAATCCTGAGCCCCCTTTTTCATCGCCTCCACCGCCAGAGAGATGGAACCGAACCCGGTAATCAGCATGATGGGCATGCTCGGGTATTTGGTATGGGCCTGTTCCAGCAGTTCCATTCCGTCGATTTCCGGCATGGAAACGTCGGACAGCAGAATGTCCGGGCGCTCTTCGCGCAACTGGTGCAAAGCCTCCCGACCATTGGTGGCCTGGAGAATCTGATACCCCTCCCGCTGCAGGAACTCCGACATGGTGCTGAGAATCCCCCGGTCGTCATCTACAATCAAAATGCGCTTGCTCATACGAAACTCTCCTGATCATAAAGCCCGGTGAACGGGCCGTTGCCCCTGTTGCCCCTAAAAATATCCGGAAGGAAACGGGTGGAAGGGGTTTTGCCCCACCCGGATGACGCCGTTCTGCCAAAAAATGGTAATGTTTGCCTTACTCAAATGGTGACCGTATTGTCGACAGTCTTTCCGGCAAACTATAGCACTTTTTTTGACAATTAACGAAATTTAGACACTGGTGTTGAGATATTGGTCACTAATAAAAATTTGGTCGAAAAAATATGACAAAAATAATTAAAAATAAGGTGAGATGGTGGGGAGGTATCCCGCCCCGGCAGTTCTCCGCCGGGATGGGTTGGACAACCGAACTAAACAAAATGGACCTCTTGAAAATCAGGCACCGAGGGTTTTCCGCAGGAAGGCGTAAACTTCCGGAAGTTTGGCGGCATCCCTCGCGCCGGCGGTGGCCAGGTGAGGTTTGCCGCCTCCGCCGCCTCCGGCAATTTTAGCGGCCTCGCGCACCAGATCTCCGGCCGCCACGGTTTTGGACTTCACCAGATCGTCGCTGACCATACACACAAAGTTGAGTTTGTCGCTGCTGTGATTCACCAGAAATCCAACCGTGGCACTGCTTTTCATACGCAGCTCGTCTGCCGCCTGCTTGAGGATATCGACTTCCGAATCCTGGAACTCCGCGATAATCAGCTTCACCGATCCGAGATCTTCGGCCTTGCTGAGCAGCTCATCCACCTGCCCCAGAACCTCACCGGCCTGCAGTTGCTGAAGGTGTTTTTCCAGCTCTTTCTGGTGCTGGAGCATCTCGGTGATGCGGCCGGAGAGATGTTCGGCAGGGGTATTGAGCAAAGCGGAAATCTGCCCCAGCAGTTCGCGCTGGTGGCGCATGGTTTCCTCGCTGCGGATGCCGGTATACGCTTCGATCCGCCGGATACCGCTGGCGGTGCTGGATTCCGAGGCAATCATAAAAGCCCCGATTTCTCCGGTGTTGCGCACGTGGCAGCCCCCGCA
>JAGRBF010000035.1:18848-37513 GCA_020434205.1 Calditrichota bacterium
GTGTTGAAATCGGTATTAAAATAATCTACCGGCAGATTTTCCCGGATTTTTTGGTTGACCCGCTTTTCGATGGCGGTCAGCTCTTCGGGTTCGATTTTCTTAAAATGGGTGAAGTCGAAGCGCAGGTAATCCGGCGCCACCAGGGACCCGGCCTGGCGAATATGATCTCCCAGGGCCTCCCGCAGGGCGGCGTGCAGCAGGTGGGTGGCAGTGTGATTGTAGGTGATGCGGGCGCGGCGCGCGGCGTCCACCGTCGCGGTAATATCGCCCTTGAAATCCGGCTGCGTTTTGGCCGGGCAGAAGCACACGTGCTCGCCGTCGATTTTTTGGGTATCGGTCACCGCCAATTCCCAACCGTCTCCGCTGAGGGTGCCGGTATCCCCGACCTGCCCACCGGACTCGGCGTAAAAGGGGGTGCTCTCCGGAACCACCAGAAGCTGGTCCCCCTGGCGGGCAAATTTGACCACCCGGGTGGAAGCCCGATGGTTATCGTAGCCCACAAAGGTGGATTCGCCTTCGTCGACCAGCCACTGCCAGTCGATTTCCTGCCCTTCGGCAGTGGCGAACTTCCCGGCCTGGCGGGCCCGGCGGCGCTGGGCTTCCATGTTGGTTTCGAAGGCGGCCTCGTCCACGGAAAGCCCCTTTTCCTCCGCCATCACCCGGGTAAGGTCCAGCGGAAAACCGAAGGTATCGTACAGTTTAAAAGCATCCTCTCCGGAAATGGTGTTTTGCCCGCGCGCGGAGAGGTCCTCGGCAATGCCCTGGAAAATTTCGATGCCGCGATCCAGGGTTTTGTTGAACCCTTCTTCCTCGGCCTTGATCACTTCCATCACGTAATCCTGCTTGTCCACGATTTCCGGGAAGGCCTCACCATTGAGGGCCACCACCGCCGGGACAACCTGATAAATAAAGGGATCGCGCAGCCCCAGCTTCCTGCCGTAGCGGGCGGCCCGGCGCAGGATGCGGCGCAGAACGTAGCCGCGACCTTCGTTGGAAGGCAGGGCTCCGTCGGAAATGGAGAAGGTGAGCATGCGCACGTGGTCGGCAATCACCTGAAAGGCCGGTTTTTGCTCGGCGCTGGCCCTGGCGTAGTCCAGGCCGGCAATTTCGCCGATAGCCTTGAGAATCGGCTGAAAAACATCGGTGTCGTAGTTGCTGGAAACCTTCTGGAGAACCCGCACGATGCGCTCGAAGCCCATTCCGGTATCGACGTGTTTGGCGGGGAGTTTGTGCAGTTTGCCATCACCATCGCGGTTAAACTGGATAAAAACCAGGTTCCAGATTTCGATAACCTGTTCGCTGTCGCCGTTAACCAGAGCCCCCCCGGAAAGGTCCGGGGTCATATCGATGTGGATTTCCGAGCAGGGACCACAGGGGCCGGTTTCCCCCATTTCCCAGAAATTATCCTTTTTGCCGAAGCGCACCACGTGGCTGGGGTCGATGTCGGTTACCTCGGTCCACAGGCGTTCCGCCTCTTCATCCGCCGCCAGGCCGTCGCTTTGGTCCCCGCCGAAAACCGTGGCGTACAGGCGTTCCTTAGGGATGCCCCAGGTTTCGGTGAGCAGTTTCCAGGCCCATTCGATGGCCTCCTTCTTGAAATAATCGCCGAAGGACCAGTTGCCCAGCATTTCGAAATAGGTGTGGTGGTAATTGTCGTGTCCCACTTCTTCGAGGTCGTTGTGTTTACCGCTCACCCGGATGCATTTCTGGGAATTGGCGGCCCGCTTGTAGGGGCGGCTGCCTTTCTCCAGGAAAACGTCCTTAAACTGGTTCATCCCGGCGTTGGTAAACAGGAGGGTGGGGTCGTCGTGCGGGACCACCGGCGAACTGGGTACGAAGGTGTGCTGGTGCTCTTCAAAAAAACGAATGAAGTCGCTGCGGATTTCCTTGGAGGTTTTCATGCGAATCCTTTTCCAGATAATTTTTAGAGGCCAAACCTTCAGCGGTTCGGGCCGGAAAAATAGAAAAGCTAATGGCCGTTTACAATGTTTTTGTGTGCCGCCGCACCCCTGTCCAACTCGGAATTCTGGAAGTGGCTTCACCCGTTATACGGTCCCCCGTCGCCAGGGTGAGAGGATAAATACGGCAATCCGGCGCCGTATTTCCAGCAGAGAGATTTTTTTTTCAGAGATGTCGCTAATGGCCGATAATAGAGGGGATTATCAGGGATACGACTTATGCTCGACTTATGGAATAAACTTCGCGACATCCTCATCGGAAGACCGGATCAATTCGATCTGAATCAACGGATCCTGCACTACGTCCTGCTGTTCTCCAATCTGGTTCTGGGTTTTGCCAATTTTTCCAATTTGTTTGTCGGGGTGCCGTGGCAGGCAACCGTCCTGGTGCTGACCACCCAGCTTTTGCTGACCCTGGCTCATCTCAAGTCCCGGCGCTGGCGTAACACCGGGGCCCCTTTGCGGTGGTTCGTATCCGCGGTGCTCACCCTGGCCTTCGTGACGGTATGGTTCGCCAACGGCGGGATGATCAGCGGGGTTTCCCTGATGGCGGTGCCTGGCCTGGTGGCGGTGCTGGCCATTTTGCCCAAAAACCGGCAGTGGCTGGTGGTGGTTGGGTCGGTGCTGGTTTTTCTGATGGCGGTGGCCGTCGAGGTGCTGTTCCCGGGGTGGGTAATCCCTTATCCCAACGAAGGGGCGCGTTTTGCGGACTTTCTGATTTCCGGTGTGGTGGCCATCCTGACGGTGGGGTCGGTTTTTATCGTCCTGAACAAACAGTTTTACCTGGAACAGGAGCGGGCCCAGCGCAAAAATGACGAGCTGCACCAAAACCAAAAGAGCCTGGCTGCCCGGGAAGCCCAGCTCAGCGAAGCCCAGTATCTGGCCCGCCTGGGATATTGGGAGGTGGATGTCCGCACCCTCACTTTTTTCTGGGGTGCGGGGATGAACAATATGTTCCGGCGTGAGCTGCCGGAAGTGTTTCCCCTGCAGCAGCTTTTTTCGATGATCCATCCCGGGGACGTCGGCATTTTTTACGATGTGCTCTCCCGACTGGCCAAAAATGCCAGGGAGATCAAAGCCCATATCCGGGCGGTCAATCCGGAGGGGGGCTACCTCTACATCCAGACCATTGCCAACGGCGAATTCGACGGCCAGGGCAGAATTGTCCGGGTTCGCGGCACCGCTCAGGATATTACCCAGCTAAAGGATACCGAGCTGGAGCTGATTCGCGCCCGGGAGGCCGCGGAAACCGCAACCCGCAGCAAAAGCGAATTTCTGGCCAACATGAGTCACGAAATCCGCACCCCCATGAACGGCATTATGGGGATGATGGACCTGCTGCGGGATACCCCGCTGGTGGCCGAGCAGAAGGAAATGGTGGATGTGGTGAACCAGAGCACCCGAAACCTGATGGCCATTATCAACGATATTCTCGATTTCTCCAAAATTGAGGCGGGGAAGGTTCATCTGGAAAAAATCCCCTTCGATCCCCGTTCATTCCTGGAAGACAGCCTGGATTTGCTGGCGACCCGCGCTTTCGACAAGGGGCTTAATTTTGCTTTGGAGCTCCCCGCCGAACTGCCGGACATGCTTTACGGCGATCCCCTGCGCCTGCGCCAGGTGCTGATTAACCTGACCGGCAACGCCATCAAATTTACCGAAAACGGCGAGGTGCTGGTGCGGGTTGTCCCGGTCGACAGCACCGAAGACCGCTACACCTTCCGCTTTTCCATCCGCGACACCGGGATCGGGATTTCCCCGAAAGCAATCGGGCGCCTTTTCCAGCCCTTCTCCCAGGTGGACGCCAGCACCACCCGCAATTTCGGCGGCAGTGGGTTGGGTCTGGCCATTTCCCAGCAGCTGATTCAGTTGATGGGGGGAGAAATCACCATCGAAAGCCGGGAAGGGGAGGGGTCGGAGTTTTCCTTCATCCTGTCCTTTGACGGGCAGCGCAGCGACATCCCGGGCAAACCTGAAATGGCGGTTTTGAAGGACCTGCGGGTGGCGGTCGCCGAAGTACACGGCATTACCGGCGAGATCTTCCGGCGCCATCTGGAATGGCTGGGATGCCGGCCCATTATTCTGACCAATCTGGAGATTATCGAGGAATACTTCTGGAAGAGCAATCGCGACTCGGTGCCGGAGGTGGTGGTTATCGATACCCAGCAAAATTTTTCCGAAATCTCCGGGTTTGGCAAGCGGGTCAAATATCTGAAGGACCAGTGGGGGGTTAAGGTTGTTGAATATGCCCAGCTCGGGCGCCGCTGCCCCAAGGCCGCCCAACGTATCGGTTTCGAAGGATTTTTGCCCAAACCCCTCAAGCGGGAAACCCTCAGAACGGTTTTGGTGGAGATCTTTTCTGAAACGCAGGGGGAAAGCCTGGTCGCGGAACCGGCAGCGGATATCGTTGCCAGACCCCACCGGATTCTGTTGGTGGAGGACAACCGGGTTAATCAGAAGGTGGCCCGCAAGGTCCTGGAAAAGATCGGCTACAGCAACGTGGACCTGGCCGAAAATGGGCTGGAAGCCCTGGACGCCATCAAACAAAATCATTATGATCTGGTCCTGATGGATCTGCAAATGCCGGGGATGGACGGTTTCGAAGCCACCAGAACCTTGCGAAATGGTCAGGAATTCGGGGATAAAATGGCCATTCCCATTATCGCCCTTACGGCCAACGCCATGGCCGAGGATCGGGAACGCTGTATTCGGGCGGGTATGGACGACTACCTGCCCAAACCCATCAACCGTGGGGATCTGGCCAGGAAGCTGGCCCATTTTCTGAGCGACTAACCGGGTTACCTCCTGTTCTTGCCCTTGAGAAATTTGCGATGGGGCCGACAATTAGAAGCGCAAATTAAAGATGACGGACCTGCAATGTCGATGCGTTTAAAACGAAAGTTCAATAGGATTACGAAGTGGCTGGGGGATAACGTCGCCGGAAATCCCATCGATTTCAGCCTGGAACACCGCATCTTTAACATGACCCTGGCCTTCATCCAATGCGTCCTTTTCTCGGTTAATACCATCAATATTTTCCTGGGCATGCCCCTGGAACTCACCATTCTGCTGTTTCTCAATGTTGCCGTGTTTCTGGGCATCCACGCCTTGTCTTTCCAGGTCAAAGACTTTATGCCGCTGGTCTGGACCACCATCATAATCTGTTTGACGGCTTTCGCCTGGGGATGGTTCGCCAATTCGGGTTTGTTGGGCAGCAGTCCCATCTATCTGATTCTCACCATGGTGCTGGTCCTGGCCATTGTTCCCACCGGATACCAATGGACGGTGTTATTCCTGTTCCCCTTATATTTTCTGGCCCTTATCGGTCTGGAGTTCGCTTTCCCGGAATGGCGGACGCCTTATCCGTCCGAATTTGCCCGGAAGGGCGATTTTATTGGCGGCGGTCTGGCTTCGATTGTGGTTATTGGCGGGGTAATAATATACCTCAAAAGCCAGTTTTTTTCCGAACAAAAGAAGGCGGAATCGCACAACCACGAGCTGATGGGGCATCAGGTAGAGCTGGCTATCCGGGATACCCAGTTTATGGAAGCCCAGGTTATGGCGCGCCTGGGATACTGGGAATATGATCCGCAAAAAGGCACCCTGCTTTGGGGACCGGGAATGAACCGCATTTTCCAGCGGAATCTTCCTGAAGAATTGAGTTTTAGGGATTTCCTGGGCCTGATTTCCCCGGGGGATCGACAACAGGTCCGGGAGGTTTACCGGAAGTTGCTCAACAGCAAGAGCGAGGTGCGCTCCCAGGGGCGCACCCTGTCGCCATCCGGGGAGGTGATCTTTTTGGAAACCATCATGCGGGGAACCTTTCTGGAATCCGGAAAGCTGGTGAAAATCCGCGGCACTGCCCAGGATATCACCGTTCTCAAAAAAACCGAACTGGCTTTGATCGAAGCCCGGGAATCCGCTGAGCGGGCCTCCCGCAGCAAAAGCGAGTTTGTCGCCAACGTCAGCCATGAGATCCGCACCCCCATGAACGGGATTCTGGGAATGCTGGAGAGTCTGGTAGAAGTACCCAATCCCAACGACCATCGCGAGATGCTGTTCGTAGCCCGGGACAGCGCCGAGGCCCTGATGAGCATCCTCAACGATATCCTGGACTTCTCCAAGCTGGAAGCCGGGAAAATGCTAGCCGATAGCCTGCCCTTCAGCCCCCGGGAATTGGTAGAGGATTGCGCGGAACTGCTGGCGCCGGGGGCCTACCAGAAGGGGGTCGAGTTGGTGCTGGACCTGCCGGCATCCTTGCCCGAGGTGGTGATGGGAGATCCGCGCCTGCTGCGCCAGGTGATGGTGAATCTGATCGGCAACGCCGTGAAGTTTACCCGGGACGGAAACATCGCCGTCAGGCTGAAATCCCAACCGGAAGATGAGGAACGGGTGCGGATTACCTTTGAGGTCTGCGATAGCGGGATCGGCATTTCCCCGGAAGGTTTGGGCCACTTGTTCGAGCCCTTTTACCAGGCAGACGGGTCCTCCACCCGGCAATTCGGGGGAACCGGCCTGGGACTTTCGGTATCCCGCAAGCTGGTGCGAACCCTGGGTGGGGATATCGCGGTTTCCAGCACCATCGGGCAGGGTTCGACCTTTCGTTTTGATCTCTCTCTCCTGGCCACGCCGGAAAGCATTCCCCCGGAAGCGCCGAAAGCGCTGGGTTACCGGGTGGTGGCCCTCGGGCTGAAACCGGCCGCGGAAAAAATCCTGGCCGAGATCCTCACCTGGTGTGGGTGCGAACTAATCGTCCCCCCGTCCCGCTTTGCCTGGCAGGAGGTGCTTCGTCCGGAAAATCCCCCGGATCTGGTGGTGGTCGATACCCAGGGTAGCGCTTTTACCCAGGGATTCCCGGGCCAGACGGTTTCCGGACTGCGGGAAGCCGCGGCCTGCAAGTGGGTGGAACTGGCCTCGCCCGGCCAGCGCTTCCATTCGGAAGGTGGGGAAGAACTTTTTGACGCTTTTCTCAGCAAGCCGTTGAAGCGCATGGCCCTGGCCACCTTACTGCAGCACCTCAGCCAACCGGTGCCGGAATACGTTCCGCCGGTGGTTCTGACCTTTCCGGAGCCGGTTGAAAGGGGGCATAGCATCTTATTGGTGGAAGACAATGTGGTGAACCAGAAGGTTGCGCAGGCCCATCTGAAAAAGCTGGGATACGGGAAGGTGGACATCGCCGCCACCGGCCGCCTGGCGGTAGAGGCAGTGCGGGATAAAAAATACGACCTGATTCTCATGGACCTGTAGATGCCGGAAATGGACGGCTTCCACGCCACCCGGAGCATTCGGGGAAACCCGGACGCTCTAACCGCAGCGGACACCCCTATTATTGCCTTAACCGCCAACGCCCTGGAACAGGATCGTCAGAAGTGCCTGGATGCGGGCATGGACGATTATCTGCCCAAGCCCGTTAAACGAAAAGATCTGGCGCAAATGCTGGATCGTTTTCTGATCACCCGGATTACTGAATAGCCGCCCCTTTGCTCCGCGTTTTCGCCGCAATAATCCCGAAAAACCGGGACAGCCAAACCGATAAATCGTCCAGCAGGGTGTAAAACACCGGCACTACCACCAGGGTCAGCATGGCGCTGGTGAGCATCCCCCCGATAATGGCCCGACCCATCGGGTAGTAAGGCAGGCCGGTAAAAAGCTCCGCGGTGCCGATCGCCATGGGGATCAGCCCGCCGATGGTGGTGAAGGTGGTCATCAGAATGGGGCGGAAGCGGTTGCGGCCGGCTTCCATAATGGCATCGGTGCGCGAAAAGCCCTCCGCGCGCTTGCGGTTGATCATGTCCACCAGGATGATGCCGTTATTGACCACCACCCCGATCAGGATGATGATCCCGATAATGGCCATCAGCCCCAGTCCGGTTTGGGTGATGGCCAAGGCCATAAAGGCCCCGAAAAAGGCCAGGGGAATGGAGATGATCACCGAAAGCGGGTAAACCAGAGATTCAAACAGGATGGCCATCACCAGGTAAACAAAAACCAGGGCCAGCAAAATGGAAACCTTGAAGGCCGCTCCCAGGTCGTCCAGATCCCGGAAAGAATTGCCTTTCTGCCAGTCGTAACCCACCGGCATGGGGAAATCCTCCATAAAGGCGTCGATCTGCCGGGCGATGTTCTGCATGTCCTCGGAGGTGGTCTGGGCGCGAACCCGCATATAGGTTTTGCCGTCGCGCCGGTGGATTTCCCCGAACCCTTTTTCCATGGTAAAGCTGGCCAGCGCCGACAGGGGCACCGGCTGACCGCTGCTGGAGAAGAAGGTCATGTTCTTGAGCTGATTGAGATTCTGGCGGTCTTTTTCCTGAAGTTGCACCAGCACCTGGACATCCCGGTCGGTGGCCTGGTAGCGGGGCAGATTGAAGCCCCGCACGGCGTACATCAGGGAAGAAGCAACCTCGGTGGGATTAATGCCATTGCGGGTCACAATCTCGCGATCCATGGAAATTTTGACCTCGTCGGTGCCGATCTCCTGATCGGTTTCCACACTGATCACCCCTTCCAGAAGCTCCATACGCCGCTCCACTTCCGCGGCCAGTTCGGTCAGCTTGCCGGTATCGTCCCCGTAGAGGAAGATGGAAACCGAGCCGCCCTCGTCGGTATCGCCGCTGCGCCAGGAGGTGCGCATTTTGATGCCCGGTTTGGTGGGCATGCGCCGCTTGATATCCGCGATAATGGAATCCTTGGGCATGTCGTTGTCGTCGTGCAGGCCGATCAGGGAGAGCAGGCCGGTGCCGGCGATTTCATACCACTGGTCGTCCTCCGGATCCTCCAGAAAAACCCGGATGCGCCCGAAGGTTTTGCGGTAGCCGGTGTCCAGCGCCCGCAGTTTGTAGCGTGTGGCGTTGGCGAAGAGGGTGTCCTCCACCGCGCCCATGTAATCGTCGATTTCCTCTTGGGTGTAATTGCCGGCCAGGTCGAAAATGAGGTTGATATCGCTGATGCCGCCCCCTTCGTCTCCCGATTGGGGGCCGTTTTGCATGGCCGCCCCGGTAATGGCGATAAACATCAGGATGATGGCCATTACCTCAAAGCGATGCTTCAGGGACCAGCCCAGGGAGCGGCGGTAAAAGGCCTGACCCTTGCCGATCAGCTTGCTATCCTGGTTTACATCCCCGCCCTTGCGGATGCGGGTGGTGGCCAGGGGGATCAGCACCAGCGCCACAAACAGGGAACCGGCCAGGGCAAAAATAACCGGCAGTCCGATGCGCTGCAGGTAAAACTTGAGGCCGCCGTCGGAATCGTCGATCAGCAGCATGGGCACGAAAACGCAAATGGTGGTGAGGGTGGCCATGATGATGGCCAGATTCACCTCGCTGGCCCCCCAGATGGAGGCGGAATGGCGGTCCTCCCCCTTGTTGCGGCGCTCGTAGATATTTTCCAGCACCACAATGCCGTTGTCCACCACCATGCCCACGCTGATCATCAACCCCATCATGGTGAAGAGGTTGAGGGTCCAACCGATGAAGTAGATCCCGCACAGGGCGATGAGCACCGAGAGGGGAATGGAGAGCATCATAATGGTGGTCATGCGCAGGTCGCGCAGGAAAAACAGGAGGATCAAAACCGCAAAAACCCCGCCCCACAAGGCCGTGTCGCGCAGGTTGTCGATGGCTTTTTCGATCATCTTGCCCTGCGAGAAGAAAATGGTGCTCACCGCCCCTTTAAGCTGGGGACGGGAGTTGATCTCCTGGTCCAGCATTTCCTGAATGGCCCGGCTGACGTTGACGGTGTTGGCCAGCGATTCCTGAAAAACCCCCAGCAGGATACCCGGTTTGCCGTTGACCCGCTGGGTCCAGTCCCGCTCCGGCACGTCGTATTCCACCGAGGCGATGTCCCCGACGGTCAGGTTGTTGGCGTTGATGGGCAGGTTGCGGATCTGGTCGAGATCCTTGAATTTGGCCAGAGAACGCAGCACAAATTTTTTGTCGCCTTCGTAAACCCAGCCGGAGGAGATCCCGAAATTGTCGTTGCGCAGGTTGTTGATCACCTGAAAAAGGTTGATGTTGTGGGCCCGCACCTTGTCCTGATCCACCATGATCTGGATGCTCTTTTCGTCGGCGCCCCAGATCTCAACATTGGCCACCCCGTCGATGCGTTCGATGGGCCGCTTCAGGTAATAATCCGCCAGGAAATAACTGTCCTCCAGACCTTCGGGAAAATTGACCGACAAAAACAGCACCGGAATGTTGTCGTTGCCGGACTTGCGCAGGTAATAGCGCTCCAGGTCGTCCGGGAGATTGGCGCGGGCCCGCTCCATGCGGTCGCGCAACTGGTCGTAGGCGATGGTCATGTCCGTGCCGCCGGCAAATTCCAGTCCGCACCAGCAGCCGCTGCTGGAGCTGTGGGTTTCCACCGATTTAATCCCGGAAATGGTGCTCACCTCTTCTTCGATGGGGCGGGCGATCTGCTCTTCCACTTCCTGGGGATTGGCGTTGGGGTAAGGCACCCAAACCCACAGACGGGGATTCTCGAAGCCGCTGGGGAACATCTCCAGGGGAATCCGGAAATAGGCGATAATCCCCACCAGGATGATGGCCGCCAGCAGCATGGTAGCGGTTACCGGGCGGTTGGCGGACAGGCTGGGTAGAAAGGCGGGTTTCTGGGACATAAAAGACTCACAAGGTTACAGGTTTTTGCGCCGGCGGCGAATAGCGAATGGCGAATAGCGAATAGCGAGTAGATTGATTAGATTCCGCTTCTCGCTTCTCGCTTCTCGCTTCTCGCTCAGACCATCGTGGTCGGTTCCAGCTTCTCTTTGCGCTCCATGATGGCGTAAACCGTGGGGATCACCACCAGGGTCAGGAAGGTGGCGCTGATCAGACCGGCAATTACCGTAATAGCCATCGGGGTCCGGATTTCCGCACCCTCGCCCAGGCCTAAGGCCATCGGCAGCAGTCCCAGCACGGTGGTGGCGGTGGTCATCAGAATGGGTCGCAAACGGGCCTGGCCGGCCTTCACGATCGCAGCCTCCTTTTCCATACCTTCCCGGCGCAGCTGGTTGATGTAGTCCACCAGCACGATGGCGTTGTTCACCACAATGCCGGCCAGCATAATAATCCCCAGGAAAACCATGATGTTCAGGGGAATCCCCATCACAAAAAGCACCAGCACCACCCCGATCAGGGCGAAGGGCACGGTAAAGAGGATCACCAGGGGATGCAGAAAGGACTCAAACTGGGAGGCCATCACCACGTAGACCATAAAGATCGCCAGCAGCAAAGCCAGCTTCAGGCTGTTCAGGGAGACCTCCATCTCCTTGTTTTGCCCGGCAATTTCGAAGCGGAAATCCCGCGGCAAATCCAGATTGTTCATCACCGCATAAACGTCATCGCTGACGCTGGCCAGGTCCCGCCCCACGATATTGGCCATAATCACCGCGGTGCGCTGCTGGTCGATGCGCCGGATTTCGCTGGGACCTTCGCTGATCTCGATTTTGGCCACCGCCTCCAGGGGAATGGGATATTCGCTCTGGGGGGCGATGTTGAGGCTGCGCAGCCGGTCGATGGTTTCCTTGTCCTCATCGCGGATTTTCACCCGCACGTCGATGCGGCGATCTTCCTTTTTGAATTCGGTGGCCACATCCCCGCGCACCTTGTTGCGCACCAGGTTGGCGACATCCAGCACGTTCAGGCCGAAGTGGGCCAGGCGCACCCGGTCGTAGATGATCTGCACTTCCGGATTGCCGCGCTGCACGTTGGATTTGACGTCCGTAACCCCGGGAATTTGGGAAAGAGCCTGCACCGCCTGGCGGCTGGCGCTGCTCAAATCGGCCAGGTTATAACCTTCGATTTCCACCTCGATGGGGGTTTTAAAGCTGAACAGCACCGGCCGGGAAACCTGATAGGTCAGCCCGCTGAAATCGGCCAGGTAGGTGCGGATGCGCTCCAGCACCCGGTCTTCCACTTCCACCGGACTGCCTGCATTTTCGTTGAGTTTGACGGTCAGCTGTGCGGTGTGTTCCCCGCTTTCCGAATCGGTGATTTTGGAGAGGTCCACCCCGGCTACCGTGGAAATTTTCTCCACGTCTCCGTCGTCCAGAATATAACGTTCGATGGGATCGATCAGCTCGGCGGTGGTTTCCACCGGGGTGCCGATCGGGAAGGAGAGCTGCAGGTAGAATTCGCCCTGGCGCACTTCGGGAATCAGTTCGCTGCCCAGACGCGGCAACAGGATAAACACCGCCACCAAAAAGGGGAGCAGGGCCATCATAATCACACTCATGCGGTTGGCCAGCGCCCAGCGAATCACCCGGGTATAGCGTTCGGTAAGGTGATCGACCCCTTTGTTGAATTTGCCGGTCAGGAAATTCATGGCCGGGACCACGGTTTTGTTCAGCAGCAGGCCGATAAACCCGACCGTCAGGCTGAAGATCAGCAGCACCAACCCGTAAATTTTGATAATGATCAGGACCGCGGTGTGCACGGCGAAGCGCAGCAGGGCATAGATGATGGTAATCAGCCAAAACAGCAGCCCGTAGCTCCATTTGGAAAAGGTTTTGCGCCGGGACCAGCGCTGGCGGGCCGAGGACCACAGGGTCTTCAGGTTGGTCCAGCTAACCAGATTGGTGAAGAGGCTCATCAGGGTGGCCCCGTTTTCCTGGCGTTTACCGAACTCCACCTTGCGGGAGGCCAGCATCGGGATAAAAAAGAGGGCTGCGGCCAGGGAGGCCAGCAGGGAGAAAACGATGGTCACCGACAGGTCGCCGAAAATCTGCCCGGCCACCCCTTCCACGAATATCATGGGGAAAAAGACCGCAATGGTGGTCAGGGTGGAAGCGGTTACCGCCCCGCCGACCTCGCTGGTGCCGCGGATAACGGATTCCACAAAGCCGTCCCCGTCTTCCCGGCAGCGGAAAATACTCTCCGTTACCACAATGGCGTTGTCCACCAGCATGCCCACCCCCAGGGCCAGTCCTCCCAGGGACATGATGTTCAGGGAAACGTCGAAAAGGCGCATCGGGGCAAAGGTGGCGATAATGGAAACCGGGATGGAAGCGGCCACGATCAGGGTGGTGGAAAAATTGTTCAGAAAGAGCAGCAGGACGATTACCGCGAAGACCCCGCCCAGGACGGCGGTGTTCTTAACCTCGTCGATGGCGTTGCGAATAAACACGGACTGGTCGGTCAGCAACCCCAGGGTGGCGTCGTCGCGGTATTTGTAGACCAGATAATCCGTCATGCGTTGTTTGAGGATCTCCTCGGGATTGGGACCGCCCCCGCCCGGACCACCGCGTCCCCGGCCGCCGCCCTGCCCGCCGGGTTGGGCGGGTTTCTCGACCTGCGTTTCAGCGGCCTGTTCGGTCTTCTTCTTATCCATATTCGCCACGTAAGCCTGCTGCTCTGCGGTGCCGAATACCCGGTCCTTGACGGTCCGCGCCACTTCCACGATATTGGCGTCGCCCTCCTTGTAGACCTCCAGCTCCACGCTCTCCACCCCGTTCAGGCGGGTGATGATCTGGCGTTCCTTGTGGGTGCGGTAGACATTGCCGATATCCCTCAGGCGAATATCCCGCCCGTTGCTGATGCCCAGGCGAATATCCCCGATTTCGGCAATGGTGCGGAATTCGTTGAGGGTGCGCACGATAAATTCGGTGGGACCTTCGCGAATCTCACCCCCGGCCAGGTTGACGTTCTCCTGGCTGAGGCGCTGGCGGATCTGCTGAATGTCCAGCCCCAGCAGGGTGATCTGCTTTTCGTTCAGCTCTACCCGGATTTCTTCCTCGTAACCGCCCTTCACCTTAACCGAGGCTACCCCGTCCAGGGTTTCCAGCTCGCGTTTGATCTGCTCCTCGGCGATGTAGCGGTCCCGGTAGAGATCCTCCCCGCCGGAAAGACCCAGGCGGATGATGGGATCCAGAGAGGGGTCGAACTTGAGGATCAGCGGCTTTTCGGCATCGTCGGGCAGAAAAACGCGGTCCAGCTTTTCGCGGACCTCGTTGATGGCCTCGTTCATCTCGGTGTCCCAGTTGAACTCCAGGATCACGTCGGACTGCCCGGCCTTGGATACCGAGCTGATGGTGACCAGATTGGTGACCACCCCCAGGGCTTCCTCGATGGGACGGGAAATGGTGGTTTCCACCTCCTCGGGGGCGGCGCCCTCGTATTCGGTGCGCACTGTCAGAGAGGGATAGCTGATGTCCGGCATCAGGCTTAGGGACAGGCTCTGGTAAGAGAGGAAGCCGAATATCAGCACCGCCGTCACGATCATCACAATGGCGACCGGACGGGTGGTGGTAAAGGCGAAAAAGTTCTCTTTATAATCTGTTTTGGCCATGGCGACTGCTAAAAGCTTTCTCGTTAGATACCGCGTTGATGGTCAGATCTTGTTATGGCTGCTCTGCTTCCGGATCGCGCATCAGAAGCGCATGGAGATGCCGCTGCCGCCGGGACGCTGCCAGACGTATTGCTTCTCGTTGGTCACCTTAACCTTGCTGCCGTCCTTAAGGCCGTTCTGGCCGAGAACCACCACCGGGGTGCCGATGCTGATCTCGTTGAGCACTTCCACCTTCTCGGCATCCTCGAAGCCCTTTTTCAGCTCCTGGCGCTGGGCAATACCGCCGTTTTTCTCGGCCGGCTTGCCGCTGCTGTCCGCCGGAACCGGGGTCACGGTATAGAAATAAACCCGCTCGTTTTCGTAGACCAGGGCGGATTTGGGAATCAACGGGGTGTTCTGGTGGGTATCGACAATCAGCTGGGCGTTAACGAACATGCCCGGGCGCAGCTTGTTGGCGGGATCTTTAACCGCCACGGTCACTTTGAAGGTCCCGCTCTGGGGATCGATAATGGGGCTGATGCGTTTGACGAAAGCGTTGAGATTCTGCCCGGGGATGATGTCCGCGTACACCACCGCCTTCTGATTCTGAAAAACCTTGCCGAACTCGCTTTGGGGCACGTAGGCCCGCACGATTTTTTCGTCCAGATTGGCCATGGAAAAAACCTTGTCCGAGGTTTGCACCCGGTCGCCCTTGCGCACCAGACGCTCTCCGACAACCCCGGAAATGGGGGCGCGCACCGTGGTGTATTCCAGATTCAGTTTGGCGCGATCCCAGGCGATTTTAGCCTGTTCCATAAGCAGACGGGCGTTTTCGTATTCCTCTTCGCTGAGCAATTGCTCTTCCTGAAGGGCGGTGATCCGCTGGAAATTGGTTTTCTGCTTCTGATACTCCAGGCTGGCGTTTTGTTCGTCCAGCTCGTAAAGATCCCGCTCGATCTGCAACAGCTTCTGGCCCTTAACGACCTTCTGGGATTCTTCCACGTAAATGGCTTCCACCAGTCCCCCGATGCGGGGGTAAACATCGGCCAGCTCTTCGGTCTCCAGGGTGGAGCTGTACAACAAATAATTGGCGATGTTGCCCCGGGTTAGCGGGGTGGTTTCCACCGGAACCGATTTCTCAATTTTGAAATCCTTGTGCTGCTCGCCGGAAGTTTTGCTGCTGTCTTCCTGGGCAGTCATATTTTCGGTGGTTTCGCTTCTGGACCCGCATCCGTTGAGAAAAGGCAGGGACAGTGAAATGATTAAGAACAGGAAAAGTGCCTTCATCTTTTTGAAACTCCTCTTTGGAACATTATTTTCTATAGGTAAAGCCTACGATGATGGGGGTTGATAAGTTTAGCAGTTTTTTCTTTAGTGGCTCAAAATAACGCGTTAACCACAAAGCGACGAAGACGCGTGAAACCTCGAAGCTTTTAGTGGTTTGTTCGTGCCATAGGCAGAACTCCCGGGCGCAGGCCAGCTTTGGAAAATGGGAATGAACCGATTGCCCGCAATCGTCCGCGAATAACAACTGGAAAGGCCAATTATCTGGTGCAAGGGTAGATCCGTTTCGGTTTCAGTTTTCGTGTTTTCGCGGTTTAATTTCCGGAAATTGCTTTTGGCGCGTAACATCAGCAATTGACCCCGATTTCGGCGGCAGTTTCAGGAAACGCCCGGGCAGTATGGGGAAACGGTGAGATCAGGGGCATAAGCGGGCGGATTCTCCAGGGCCGGAAACGGTTTTAGTCCACTAACTTAATAACGATTCTGTCAAATACCCATGAAAAAATCCCTCATTCTGTTTGCCGTTACCTACCTTCTGCCGCCCTTGCTATGGCTGTATTTTTCCTCCCTGCGGGTGCGGGAAATAAACGCGGAATGGCACAAAAAAAAGCGCGCTGCCGGGGAGAACGTCATTTTTTTGCTGTGGCACGAATACATGCTGCTGCCGCTCAGCCTCAACCGCCATCAGGGGGTGTGGGTGCTGGTGAGCCAGCATTTTGACGGCGAGCTGATTACCCGGGTGCTGCACTTCTTCGGATTTCGCACCGTGCGCGGCTCCAGCACCCGCGGCGGCCTGAAGGCCCTCATCGAGATGCGCAAACGGCTTATCAAGGAGGGGGGAGACGTGGCCATTACCCCGGACGGTCCCCGCGGCCCGCGCCGGGAGGTCAAAGCCGGGGCCATTCAGCTGGCCCTTTCCACCGGCAGACCCCTGGTGCTGGCCGGGGTCTATGCCCCCACCGCCTGGCGTTTTAAAAGCTGGGACCATTTTTGCCTGATGAAGCCTTTCTCCCGCTGCACGGTGCTCTACAGCGATCCCATTGTGCCGCCCGCGGAAAAGGACCCCGCCGCCCTGAATCATTTTGCCCTGGAGTTGGGCCGGCAACTGGACGCCCTGGAGCGTGAGGGCGCCCGAATCCTGGAAGGGCGGGAATGAACTTAATCTGGCAAATCCTCCGGTGGCTGCTCTTGCCCCTGGGAATCCTGCACTGGGGAATCATCGCTTTGCGCAACCGCGCTTATTCCCGGGGCTGGCTGGCGGTGCGCCGCCTGGGACGCCCGGTGATCTCGGTCGGCAATGTGCATCTGGGCGGCAGCGGCAAAACCCCCATGGTAATGGCGTTGATGGAAATGCTGCGCAAGGAGGGCATTCCGGCTGCCTTGCTCACCCGCGGCTACCGGCGGGAGTCCGATGAAATATGGGTGGGCGCCGAAGGCGGGGACCCCGCCCGGATCGGGGATGAGCCGTTTATGATGCTCTCCGAACTGCAGGGCGAACCGCTGGCGGTGGGACGGGACCGTTATGCCGCCGGCAAAAAGCTGCTGGAGCGCTACCGGCCCGAGGTGCTGATTCTGGACGACGGCTTTCAGCACCGCCAGTTGGCCCGCGACCTGGATATTTGTATGGTGGACGTTTCCCGTTGGCCCCACCATCCCTTTCTGGTGCCTTTCAGCCATCTCCGCGATAACAAAAACAGCCTGGCCAGAGCGGGATTAATCGTCTTCACCAAGTTTGAAGATCCCGCCGCTCTGGAAAGGGTTCGTCTCAACGTCTCCCGCTACAGCAGCGCCCGCCAGTGCCTGGGGCATCTGGTGGTCCGCCGCCTCACCCATCTGATGGAAGGATTCCCACGCTCGGTGGCGGACTTCGGCCGGCAGCCGGTGGGGGCGGTCTGCGGGATCGCCAATCCCGGACATTTTTTGGGCACCGTTACCCGGATGGGACTCAACCTGCAGGCCAGCAGATCCTTTGGGGATCACCACCCTTTCCGGCCCGGGGAGTTAATGGACCTGCAGGGTTATTTCGGGGAGAAGGGGATCTCCGATTGGGTGGTTACCGCCAAGGATGCCGTTAAGCTGCGCCCGCTGGTGGGGGAGTTGCCGGCGTTGACCGCGCGGATCTGGGTGGTGGAGGTGGAAATGAGCGTCGAGCCGGTGGGGTTGCTGCGGGAATTGGTGCTGCGTACCGTTGCGGAGCACGGGAAATAGGGCGCTATTGAACCGGGGATTCCTTTTTGCGTCTCGAACGAATTGATTTCAGGGTATTCTCTTCAGCCCGTTCAGCGAAATAGAGATCCCAGCGGATCTGAAGGTTCATCCAAAAGCCGGCCGAAACACCAAAATACTTGGCCAGCCGCAGGGCTGTGCTGGGCGTCATTCCCCGTTTTCCATTGATCAATTCGTTGACCCGTTGGTAGGGAACTTGAATTGCTTCGGCCAGGGCCCGCTGCGAGATTTGCATTGGGGTCAGAAACTCTTCGAGCAGCATTTCCCCGGGATGAGTAGGTGCGCGATGGGTTGGAATTCTAATCATGTCCGGTTGCCTTTAATGCTTACGGGTGATAATCAACAATTTCAACCTGATTCGGTTCATTCTCCAACCAGGTGAAACAAATGCGATACTGATCGTTAATGCGAATGCTGTATTGTCCTTTTCTGTCTCCGGAAAGTCTTTCCAACCGGTTTCCAGGTGGTATATTCAGTTCTTCCAATGTACTTACCGAGTCAAGCTGATCAAACTTGCGCGCGGCGATCCTCCAGAGATTGACAGGACATAATTTTCGGGCGGCCTTACTTTGTTTGCCGTTAAAGATGTCTTCCGAGGCACTGTTCGCGAACGATCGTATCACGGAGTCATATTAGCACGGACCTCATGCTACTTCAAGTAAAAAGTTTGGCGCATTGCAGATGGCGGATTTCGGCCTCTCCCCAAAAAACTTTTTAAAGCAGTTGACAACCCATCGGGTCCGTATTATCTTTGTTGCCCATTTGATCGCGGGGTGGAGCAGCTTGGTAGCTCGTCGGGCTCATAACCCGAAGGTCGCAGGTTCAAATCCTGCCCCCTCTACCAACACACTCTTGGAAGGCTCCGGAATATTGTCATTGACAGCGTTCCGGAGCCTTTCTCGTTTCTGGTCCGCCTTTTTGCTGGCGGCCATGCTCAGG
>JAGRBF010000353.1:0-1348 GCA_020434205.1 Calditrichota bacterium
GGGCGGTAAAAAGGCGGGCGTCCTCGGCGCTGGCCTTGCCGGCCAGGGCCCGGGCAAAAATTTTCTCGGCGGCAGCGGTCGGCAGGGCCTCGGTATAGGGACTCTCCACCCCGTGATCGGTGGCGGTGGCCCCCATATTTTTGAAAAAGGCGCGCTGCTCCTCCAGGGCCCGGATGTAATCCCCATAATCGGTAATGTAAAGATTGGTGACCTTGCCGAGGGCATCAAGGTTCTGCCGCCAGTCGGCGCGGCTCAGGTCGGTAACCCCGTCGGGACGAAAACAGGGAACGATATTGCCCTTCCATCCGTCTTCCCGCATCTGGCGGTGGTGGGCCAGATTGGATTCGGCGGGATCGGTGGTGGAAAGCGCCTCAATGTTGAAACGTTCGAACATGGCCCGCGGGCGGAATTCCTCCGAGGCCAGCTGGGCAGCGATATGATCGTAAATCCGCTGGGCGGAATCCCCGGAGAACTTCTCCTCCACCCCGAACACCGTGCGGAACTCATGGGCCAGCCATTGCCCGGTGGGAGTTCCGGCGAACAGATAAAAATGGTCGGCGAAAATCTGCCAGATTTTGCGGAGATCGCCTTCCACCGCGGTGCCGTCCCGGGTGGGGATGCCCAGGCTCTCCATGGGAATTCCCTGAGAATAGAGCATCCGGAAAATGTAATGATCCGGAATGAGGATCAGCGCGGTGGGGTCCGGGAAATGGGCGTTCTGGGAAAACCAGGACGGCTCGCAGTGCCCATGGGGACTCACAATCGGGAGGTCCTTGATCCCCTCGTAAAGATCGCGGGCAATGGCCCGAACCGTAGAATCGGGATCAAAAAAGCGATCCGGATTGAGGCTGTTGCTTTGCATGAGAAGAACTCCGTTCGCTGCGTAAAAAAGCTTACAGGGTTAAAGGGTTAGCGCCTGCGGCGAAACTCAGAAGCCAAACCAGGCCGGAACCACCAGGCTTAGCCACGGGAAATAGGTTACAATAAACAGCACCACGATCATCACCGCAAAAAAGGGCAGCAGGGGGCGGATCACCTGGGTTACCGTGGTATTGGCGATGCCGCAGCCCACAAAGAGGCAGGTGCCCACCGGCGGGGTACAGATCCCGATGCACAGGTTCATGATCATCACAATCCCGAAGTGGATGGGATGCACCCCCAGGCTTTCCACAATCGGGAGAAAGATCGGGGTAAAAATCAAAATGGCGGGGGTCATGTCCATAAAGGTTCCCACCACCAGCAGCAGGATATTGATGATAAACAGAATCAGAAATTTATCGCTGGTCATCCCCAGCAGGCCGGCGCTGATGTCCTGGGGAATATTCTCGTAGGCCATCGCCCAGGACAT
>JAGRBF010000353.1:1412-4460 GCA_020434205.1 Calditrichota bacterium
ATCTGGGGAATTTCGGAGAGTTTCACCTCGCGATACACGAAAACGGACAGGATAAAAGCGTAAACCACGGCAATGGCGGCCGCTTCGGTGGCGGTAAAAAAACCGCCCAGAATTCCCCCCAGCACCAGGATCACCAAAAACAGGGGGGGCAGGGCCACCAGAAATTTCTGCAGGCCTTCCCGGAAGCTGAAGGTGACGCCCTTGCCGTAATTGCGGCGAATGGAAATAATGCCGCTGATCACCATCAGGCCCAGGCCCATCAGGATGCCGGGCAGGAAGCCGGCCAGGAAGATGGCGGCAATGGACACGGCTCCTCCGGTGGCCAGCGAATAAACGATCATCACGTTGCTGGGGGGAATAAGCAGCCCGGTGGTGGCGGCGGTGATGGTGACCGAGGCGTTGAAATCCCGGTCGTAGCCTTCCTTGTTCATCAGGGGAATCATAAAACCGCCCACGCTGGAAACCGCGGCGACCGCCGAGCCGGAGATGGCCCCGAAGAGCATGCAGGTCATCACGTTCACGTAGGAGAGTCCCCCGCGAAAGCGTCCGAAAAGCACGTTGGCGAAATCGATCAACCGTTCTGCGATGCCGCCGCGCCCCATCAGCAAACCCGCCAGCACAAAGAAGGGAATGGCCAGCAGGGCGAAGCTGTCGATCCCGGTGGCGATGCTGTGGGCCATAATTTTGAGAACGGGGAGATCCCCGATGGCCAGCAGGGTAAAGAGGGTGGACAGTCCGATGGCGAAGGCAATGGGAACGTTCATCATCAACAGAAAGGCAAAGCTGAAAACCAAAACGAGGGTGGGCCAGTTCATGGGTTATCCCTGTAGCGCGTTGTTGGTGTTTTTATAATTGCGAATGGCCTCATTGAGAAAGGCAAAACCGTACATGGTGATAAAAAAGCCCGAAATGGGCACCGCCAGGTAAACGTATCCCAGGGCAATGCCGGTGGCCGGGGCGGTTTGTCCCAGTTTAAAGGTGAGGGTCACCAGCTGGATGCCTCCCACCAGCAATACCGAAACGGCAAAACCGATGATGCAAATGGCGATCAGCAATTCGGTGAGCAGGAGCTTGACGCCCCGGAACTTCAGCACAAAAAAGTCGATACCCAGGTGAGCGCGGCGGTTGAGGGCTACCGCGGCCCCCAGGAGTCCCACCCAGATCAGCAGAAAGGTGGCCAGTTCTTCGGTCCAGTTGCTGGGATCGCGCAGCACAAAGCGGGTGATCACCTGCCAGACCACATCGAGCAGCAACAGGCCCATCACCGCCGCGGTAACCGTTTCCAGAAGCTTGTCCAGCACGTGTTTTATCTGATGCATCGTTTATTCCACGGTTTGAATTTTTTGAGCGAGATCCCCGATCACCGTTCCTTCGAATTCCTGCCAGAGGCTGCGGGCCCGTTCCTGAAAGGGACCTTTGTCCGGATTATAGACCTTCAGGCCGGCGGCCTCCATTTTGGTCATGCTTTCCGCCTCAAAATCCAGCCACAGCTGGCGCTGGTATTCCACCGAGGCAGCGGCGGCCTGGCGCAGTACCGCCTGATGCCGGGGAGAGAGGCTATTCCAGATATCGGTATTGATCAGGATGACGTCCGGAACGCTGGTGTGTTCGTCCAGGCTGTAGAATTTGCAGACTTCGTAGTGGTTGGAGGTATAAAGGCTGGGGGGATTATTTTCCGCCCCGTCGACTACCCCCTGCTGCAGGGAGGTGTAAAGTTCGCCCCAGGAAATGGGGGTGGCCGATCCGCCCAGGGCGTTGATCAGCTTGATGGCCATGGGGCTTTGCTGGGTGCGGATTTTCAGCCCGCTGAGGTCCGCGGGCGAAAGGATGGGGGCGGCGGTGCTGTAGAAACTGCGCGACCCGGCGTCGTAATACATCAGGCCTTTGAGCATCAGGTGCTCCCCGGAGGCCAGGATCTTCTGCCCGATTTCCCCGTTGAGGACCCGCCAGCGATGCCCGTAATCCCGAAAGAGATACGGGAGGGCATATACTTTATAGTCGTCGGCAAAACTCTCCAGAACGCTGCTGGAGACCTTGGTCATGGCGATCGCCCCAAACTGCAGTTTTTCGATCGATTCCTTCTCGTTACCCAGTTGCTCATTGGGATAGATCTCGATAATCAGGGTCGAATCGGAGTTTTCCAGGGTTTTTTCCGCCATCAATACCAGGGCTTTGTGAACCGGGTGATTGGTGGCCAGGGCATGCGAGAGTTTCAGGGTCCGCACGTTGCTGTCCCGGCTACAACCGGCAAAAAAGGCCGAAAAGAGCAGAATGCCGATGAGGGCGCTCCGCCATGGATTTGCCAATACTGGCATGGTATCTCCTGTGGGTGGAAGAACAGTAATTTGAGCAGATTCTTTGCCCTGCCCAAAAACGGGGACAGATCGCGACCCGTCCCCGCCGGTTTTATTACAGCAACTTGTCCAGGGTAATGAAGTCCATATCGTCGAAGGCCTGGTTTTCGCCGCCCATGCACCAGACGAAGCTATAGTTGCCGGTGCCCGCCCCGGCGTGGATGGACCAGCTCGGCGAGACCACCGCCTCTCCCGGCTTAACCACCAGGTGCCGGGTTTCCGCGGGTTCGCCCATCATGTGGAACACCCGGTTTTTTTCGTCAAAATCAAAATACATATAAACCTCGGAGCGCCGCTCGTGGGTATGAGGGGGCATGGTGTTCCAGATATTGCCCTCATGCAAAACGGTAAAACCCATCACCACCTGGCAGCTGTCCACCACCCCGGGGCAAATCATTTGATACAGCGACCTTTTATTGGCCTCCGCCTGACTCCCGAGTTCCCGCACATTGGCTTCCCCGGTGGTAATTTTGCGGGTGGGATAGGCGTGATGAGCCGGGTAGCTGAGCAGGTAAAAACGGGCCGGGTTGGCGGCATCGTCGCTGGCGAATTCCACGGATTTGCTGCCGCGCCCGATGTAGATGGCGTCCTTGTTGGCGATGGCGAAGCTTTCGCCGTCCACCCGGACCGTTCCGCTGCCGCCGATGTTGATCACCCCTATTTCGCGGCGTTCGGCAAAATAAGCGGCCCTCAG
>JAGRBF010000353.1:4557-5541 GCA_020434205.1 Calditrichota bacterium
CCCCGCCGCGAACAAATCGTCGATGAGGTAAGATTCCCGAAGGGCCCGGGTGTCCATGTTTTTATAGCTGTTTTTGTCCGCCATATATCGAATATCCATTGCCAAATGCTCCTTTGCTGCCTTAAGGCGATTTTACCCGGGGGCGGTAAGGACATCGCCATTCCCGGTTTAGTTTAAGATATTTTATGATTCAGTTAAAGTTGTTCACTGTTAAGAACAGTCAATTCCGCCCCAAATCCTTCATATTTTCGATACTTAACTCATGTTACGCAACCAAACCCATTTTTGCTGTTTAACCGCGAAGGCGCGAAGCCGCGAAAGCCCGCAAGCGGAACAGATCTATCCGTGCGACGGAGAACCTGCCTTTCCGCTGGTATTTGCAGGCGACCGTAAGGAGGTGGTTTTTTCCCCCTTCCCAAAGCTGGTGTGCGCCCGGGAGTTGGTTATCCGGCAAAGACAAAACAAATCAATATTTCTCGTCTCGGCGTCCTGGCGGTTAAGGGTTTTGCTGCGCAACAGCAAGACTTAAGGCAAATATACGGGCGATTTATTTTGATCCCGGTTTTGCTTTTGATATATTTTTTACCAGGACGATCCCGCCGGCAATGGGGCTTAAACGGGCGGAAACACATCCAAAGGCAAAGTATCCGACTTATGAGCGATCTCACCGGTTACCAGAAATACCTCGAGCGGATTTTAGCCAGCAACGAGTTCGCATCTTCCCAGACCTACCGGGACTTCCTGAAATACCTCTTTGAGGCGGCCGTTCAGGAAAAGGAGTTAAAAGAGCTGACCATCGCCGTAGACTTCTTTGAGAAATCCGCCGATTTTAATCCCGCTTTCGACACCACGGTGCGCTCCCATATTTACAAGCTGCGCAAAAAGCTGGAGACCTATTACCTCAAGGAAGGCCGGGAAGACAAATTCCGGCTGCGTATCCCCAAGGGGCATTACAAGCTGATCGTGATCCCCAATGCGGAGGCC
>JAGRBF010000354.1 GCA_020434205.1 Calditrichota bacterium
CCGGGATGACGAAGTAGCCACATTATAATTGACGCTCTACTGAGGCCACTCCGGCCGTTTGAAAATGCCCGGACACATCTAAAGCGAAAGGTGAAGCATGAGGACGACTGCGATCAGGTTGGTGGGACGAAACGGGATTTGGGGATTTGGAATTCTCTGTTTGCTGGTCCTGGGACTTTGGGCGAACGAATCCAAAACGGAGAGCGATTGGCCCTGGTGGCGCGGCCATGGCAACGACGCCGTGGTAAACGGTTTGGATCTGTTCCAGGGGCACGAAAATTTCGGGTTTCGGATTCGCTGGAAAAAACCGCTTGGGTCCGGTTATTCCGGGGTTTCCGTTGCCGGCGGGATGGCGGTAACCATGTTCGAAAGCGGGGGACAGGATTACATGATAGCCTATGACGCCGCCTCCGGCGAGGAACGCTGGCGCTACCGCATCGGGGACACCCACCTGGGGCGTTTCGGCTCCGCGGACGGCCCGATCTCCACCCCGCTGATCGGCAATGGCATGGTCTTTGGGCTGGGACCCAACGGGCATCTCTTCGCCCTGGATGTATACAGCGGAAAGGTGCGCTGGGCCCATCATCTTGTGGAGGATATGGCAGTAACCCCGCCCCAGATTTACGGATTTACCACCTCGCCGGTTCGCTTCGAAAACACCCTGATCGTGCCCGGCAGTTATGCCGATGGCTCGGCGGTCTGCGCTTTTGATATGGAGAGCGGAAAGGTCCTGTGGAAAGCCGGAAAAGACTCGGTCGATTTTCAATCCGCAGTGCTGACCACCCTTAACGGCCGGACCCAGGTGCTGGTGCCTGGCACAACCAGGCTTTACGGGATAGACCCGCAAACCGGAACGGTGCTCTGGGAATACCAACATTCCCAACAGCCGAGTTTCTCCAGCCGCAACCTCAATCCCATTGCTCTGGGGGACAATCGCATTTATGTAAAAAAACTCAACGGCAAATTCAAGGCCATCGAAATCACCGAAAATGAAAGCGGGTTCAGCGTCGCCGAAACCTGGGAAACCCGGGACCTGCAGCGCTCCTACGTGGTGCCGGTGTTGCATCAGGAAAATTTCTACGGTCTCAACGGCCGCTTTTTCTCCTGCTTCAGCAGGGAAACCGGGGAAGCGCTGTGGAAATCCCGCGAACCCGGGGATGGCTTTCCCATTTTGCTGGACGGTCATCTGGTAACCCTCACCAAAAACGGAATCCTGCACCTCGGAAAAGCCTCCCCGGAAGGGTATGCCGATCTGACCAGTATCAAGGTCTTCAAGGATTTGGCGTGGACCCCTCCCAGCTTTGCCGGCGGGGTGGTTTTTGTGCGCAGCCACGGGGAAATTGCCGCGGTGGAAATTGTGCCGGATTTTTCCAATACCCTGGCGGAAACGCAAACCGTGGGACGGTTACCCGGCAGCGCCTTTGACGACTGGGTGATATCCGTGGAAAAGGCCGCCGGCAAAAAGGAAATGATCGACGCCTTCCTGGCCAAACAAGCGCGATTTCCCATCATCGATGGCACATCGGTGCATTTTATCTATCGCGGAGAAGCGGATGAGATGGCCATGACCAGTGAGCAGATCGGGGCGCGGATGGATCACCCCATGCACCGCATTGCCGGGACGGACTTTTTCCATTACAGCGCCCAACTGGAACGCGATGCCAACATCACCTATAAATACCTGCGCAACACGGTGGAATGGATCGATGATTCCCTGAACAGCAGTACCGTTGAGATCTGGCCCGGGCATTTCTCCAGCGTGCTGAACATGCCGGAGTGGCAGGAACCCGGGTATCTCCGGGAAGCGGCCGGTCCCGCGGGTCGGGTCGAGAAAGTGGCTTTCCACAGCGAAAAATACGATACCCTGCGAATGGATATTTATTTGCCCCCCGGATACGATCCGGATGGAGAGCGGCGTTATCCGGTGGCCTACCAGATTAATGGCCGCGGGGCCCAGGAGCTGGGGCTGATGAACCGCACCCTCGATAACCTGGGCGGCGCAACCATCGAACCGACCATTGTGGTCTACGTGCATCCCCGCTACGGGGGCTGGTACATCGAATACGTGGGGGATTACCGGGATCGTTTTCTGGATTTTTTGACCGGGGAGATTATTCCCTATGTGGATGCCAATTATCGAACCGATGCGAATCCTGCCTCACGCGCTGCTCTGGGAACGGAAGACGGCGCTTTTATGGCCCTCTACGCTGCTCACAAAGTGCCCGGCACCTTCGGAAAACTGGGGCTGCAAAGCGCTACCTGGGGAGAGCTGGAAAAAACCCTGGTGGAGCCTTTCCTGAAGGGGGCAGCGGCGATGCCTTTGGAGATTTACCTGGATTGGGGCACCTACGACTACATCAGCCCTCAGGAAGGATCGGATGTTCCCGAGGACAACCGGCGCCTGGCCGCTTTTCTCCGGGAGGCGGGTTACCGCATTTCAGGCAAGGAACATCATCAGGGAAGCGGATGGAACTGCTGGCGAAACCGCACCGGACTGATGCTGACCGCCCTCTTCCCCAAAAAGTAGTTACCGGGGGGACAGTGAGGACCGCCGGGCTGACCGCGCTGCTTAAAAACCCAGGGCGTAGGCCAGCCCGCCCACCAGCAGGGCCGCGATAACGTTGAAGAGTTTGATCAGCACGCTGTCCCGAAAGCTGTAGGACAGCAGCGGCAGCAATCCGTGCCCGTCCTGGGCGATGGCGCTGGTGAGGAGCACCGAAAAAGGGGTCAGGCCGTCGGCGAAGAGCATCACGATAATCAGGTGGGGACCGGATTGCGGGATAATCCCGATGAGGGCGGCCAGAATAAGCACCCAGCCCGGGTTGGTGGTTACCAGGTTTTCCAGGGACCAATAATGCAGCCCGATTTCCACCGCAGACAGGGCCAGCAGGGTCCACCAGAAAATCCGCCAGACGTGCCTGCGAATGATGTGCTGCCAGATGTGCACCCGCAGGTAATGCGACCAGGAATGTTCTTTCTGCGGTTCGTGAATCTGGTGCAGCCGGCAGTTCCGGCAGGGTTGGAAATTGAAAATCCGCGCCAGAAAATCGGCCGTCCAACCCAGGGGAATGGCCAGGGCAAAAAGCAGGGCGAAAAGCAGCAGGGCTTCCCTGGGAAAGCGGGCCAGCATCACAAAGGCTTCATCGCCGGAAGTGGCGATCATCCCCGCAGTAATGGCGCCGAAACTCAGAAATCCGTGGACATACATGGAAACGCTCATGAAGGCCCCCAGGCAACCCGGAGTGGCCCCCAGGAAGGCCGTGGCCAGATACTGACGCAGGGGCCCGCCGCGCATCAAATCCTTAAAACGACCGCGACTTTTGACGTCGATGAAGTCGATCAGCACCATCATGATCATCACCGACAGGGAAATCTGCAGGGTGTGAATAAAAACGTGCAGGAATAATGCCATAGGTATTTGCATCATTCGATTCCGTAGGTGTCAGGCATGCCCGACACCTACAGGTCGGGGTTTATTGACTGAGGTTACGCGCCAGAAGCTATTTCCGGCCCATTACCCGCGAAATCACGAAATCGCGAAAATTGAAACCGGACGGTTCTGACTCTGCAGCGTAAAACCTGCTCGTCGTGCTGTTATCCTCGGACCAACATAGATAGCTGGTTTACTTCAGCTCCCCCAAGCGGGTGTGGGCACGAAAGTTCTGTATCTGGCAAAAACCAAACCCATAAATTCTTCGCGGCTTCGCGGCTTCGCGGTTAAATAGCAGAAACGGACTTGGTTGCGTAACATGAGTTATTTAAACAACGGGGCCAGTTTTTCCAGCAGCATTTCGGCGGGCATGGCGCCGTCCGCAACGCCCTGGTCGTTGGCAATGGTTTTGGGAACACCCATCACCCCGTAACGCTGGGACAGATGGGGAAATTCGGTGGCTTCCACCATGTCCGCCACAATATTGGGATTTTCCATGGCGAACTGATGGGCCAGGTGCACCGCCTGGGGACAGTAGGGACAGGTCGGGGTAACGTAAACCTGCAGGTGCAGATTCTCGTGGATATTGGCCAGCTGTTCGCGGATCTCCGCGGGCAGGCCGGAATCGCCGCTGGAGACCATCAGGATGCCTTCCAGCAGGGTGCTGAACTCGTAACCGGAGGGAATCCCGTAAAAGCGAATGCCTTTGTCCTCCGCGCCGGTAATGACGGTGGCGGGAATTTTGTCGATCCTGTATTTTTCGACCATCGCCTTGTCGGCCACGAAGTCGTAGGTTTCCAGGGAGATTTTATCGGAAATGGAGGCCAGCTCTTCCATCAACTGGCGCGTTTCCTTGCAATAGGCACATTCGTTTTCCTGGGTGAAGTTGACCAGCTTAACGGGGTTGGTCATGCCGGCCAGTCTTTTGGCGATTTCAATGCGGTCTTTTTCCTGAATCAGGGCCATGAGGTTCTCCTTTGCGTTCTTATGCTGTTTTGTGAACGGTTGCTTGAATGTCGATATCAGCCGAGAGGGAATTGCCGATCAGGCAATTGTGATGGGCTTTGTCCAGAATCTCCCGAACCTTGTTTTCATCCGTGGATAGCGAAATTTCGATGGTTGGCCGAAGGGTAATGCGGGTGAAGCGGTAATTTCCGTTCACAAATTCTGCCAGGCCTTCGGCGCTGCTGCGATAGGAAAGGATGTTCGTTCCGGCGCGCTCCGCCAGGGCCATAAAGGTGGTCATGGTGCAGGCATCCACCGCGGCCAGGAGCAGATCTTCCGGGGTCCACTGTCCCGCTTCCCCCCGGAAAACAGGCGGGGCGGTTACCCGCAGCGCTTTTTTGCCCTCCGCGGAAAGCGAACCGCTGCGCCCGGCGTCCCAGTCCAGCCCGGTCTCGAAGGTGAAGGTTTTATAGGTCAGTTTGGGGCTAATCGTTTGGCTCACGCTGGCATCCCGGGTTTGCTGTTCAGAGCGTTGATTTCGGCGACGAATTTTTCGATTTCGGCGTCGCCGAACCCTTTCTCTTTGGCGGCCTCCTCCAGGGTGCCCCAGATGGGCTCGCCGCAGGCGATACACTTAATGCCTTTGGTCATGAGGTAGGTAACCGATTCCGGGACTGCGTTCAGCAAATCCTCAATGAGAATGTTTTTGGCGATCATCGGGATTCTCCCCAGTGTTTTTTGAAGAGCGATTCCACGTGATGTTTGAGGAAAATCGCCACCGTTTCGCTGTCGCATTGCCGGCCCAGTTGGGCGCAGGCGTTGTCGGCAACCCGGCGGGCCTCCGTGCTGTTGGCCGCCTGGCGAATGCGCTCTTCAATCCCCACACAATGTTCTGCGATCAGTTGTTCGTTGTTCATCGGTCTCAGGCTTTTATGTTCGACGCACCTTGTGAACTTTTTTAGGGCGCCTTATTAATTGGATGAGGGAAAAAGGGGTTGGATACATATATAGAATTTTAGATGTATTGTTGGGATGGCTGTTCGGCTTCACCGTTTCACCTTTCCCCGTCTCCCACCCGGCCAATCCGGATCCAGGCCATTGGGAATCCCATCCCCATCGTGGTCCGGGGCATTGTCATTGAACCCGTCGCCATCTTCATCCCGGAAAAAACGGGCTTTGCGATGTTTGCGGCCCCCGGCCCCCTGCACCGCCGGCCGGGGAGAAGCGGTCGGGGTAAATCCGCTGTCGATCTGCTGGGGACTTTCCGGGGCTTCCGGTTTTAGCAGGGGCCCCGCGGTGGACAGCAGATAGACCACCGCGGCAATCAGCGCCACAATCAGCCCGGGAAGGAGGCTTAGCAGTCTGCGGGTATTTGCCGGAGGTGTTGCCATCAAGGCCTCCCGTTGGGCATCAGGGGCGGTTTCTGCGGTTTCAGGAAATCCTTGGCGGTGGGATTTTCCGGGTCGAGAATCTGCACGTCATAAAATACCTTGACCGCAGTATCGGTATCTCCCTGGCCGTGGCGGATGAGAGCGTATTCGGTGAGGAAAATGACGTCGATGGGGTAGATGGCCAGCATCTTGAGCACCACCTTTTCGGCGGCCTCGTATTTGTGCAGCATCCGCAGGGCGTAAATGAGGCGCATGTTGCCGTAGTAATTGTAAAAATCCACATTGAGAATCTGAAAAGCCTCCCGCTCCACCTCGGCATAGCGGGCCTGGGCCAGCAGAGGCAGCAGATGGCCCAGTTTGGCCTCGATGGAGGCCGGGGCAATCTTGATGGCCTTTTCGTAGTGCTCCAGGGCATTGGCGTATTTTTTGTTCAGGTAATAAAGCCAGCCCAGGCGCAGGTTAACGGTATAGGTTTCCGGATAATCCCGCAAAACCGGCAGCATGCTCCGGATGGCGTCGTCATAGTTCTCTACCCGCTCATAGGCGTAGGAATTGTGGTAGGCCTCGCGGATGGCCGCATCATCCAGGGCGAGGAGCGGGGCCCCCAGAAGGAGCAACATCAGCAGGAAGTAAGTTTTCATGTTTTGTATCGCCTTTCTCGCCGGGGCAATGGCCCGCCCCGGTCCGTTCTTATTGCATCAGGATCATTTTATGGCTTTGCAGCCGGGTGGCGCTGGTCAATTGATAGACGTAAATACCGGAAGGGGCGCTGCGCCCGGCCTCGTCCATCCCCTCCCAAACAAAGGTGTGCCGGCCGGCCGGCAGGAATCCCCGATGCAGGGTGCGCACCCGTTGTCCCAGCACGTTATAAATCTCCAGGGCCATTTCTTCGCCCCGGAAAACGTCTACCGCAATTTCGGTGCGGGGATTAAAGGGATTGGGATAATTCTGGGCCAGCTCAAAAGACCCTTCCCCGGCAACGGGCGGGGCCGGTTCCAGGCCGGTAACGCTGTTGCTCTCGGCAACCAGAAGGTGGCTCTGGGTGAGGGAAAGGGAGTAGGACCCCATAACGATGTCCTGTTGGGCATCCCCGTCGCCGTCCCCGATGGCCAGCTTGGAAACCTTAAACTGATTGTCCGCCGGCGGGGCAAAGGCAAAAAGGGTCTCGATCTGGTAGCTGGACAGGGCGGTTACCGGACCGCCGCTGTACTCCCAATCCAGAAGGGCGCTGGCCTCGTGAACCGTGTCGTAAACGGCCATATACAGGTCGGGACCATCCGGGCTTTGCCCGAGAGGAGAGTCGGCATTGCCGGTTTTCAGGTAAAACGGGGAAATCCCGCTGTCGCGATAATTGCGCAACAGGGTGAAATTGTTGTCGTAGCTCATTCCCGCCACATCCCCGCTGTTGGTGATCACCCAAAAGTATCCGGCATTGCTGACCAGATACAGCTCGTTGAGGCCGTTTCCGTCGAAATCCGCTTCCACCGCCCCTTCGTTGCAAAAGGCCTGTCCCTCGAAGGTGGTGTACAAATCGGTGACCTTCTGATAGGTATCTTCTCCGGTGTTTTCGAAGATGATGAAGCGGTTGTAGTTCCATTCCACCGCCACGATCTCCCCGTAGCCGTCCTGATCCAGGTCGGTGCCCATGGCCAGATAGGTGTAATAGGCGAGGGTGGTGTTGTCGTCCATTTCCACATGCCAGGAGGGATTGGCGAGGTCGGTGCCCTCCGCCAGTTCCACCACCATCAGGTGGGCTGCCGCGGGATTAAGGCTGTAAAAGGAGAGGATCAGCTCCGGGAAGGCGTCGTCGTCCAGATTGTACACGGCGATGTCGGCTGCCTCGTCGATCCCGCCCCCGATGCCCAGATTCCAGGTGGCGGTGGGTTGGGTCGGGAACGTGCCGGTAGCCGGATTCAGCTCGAAAATAAGCAGCCCATCCTGGCCGGCCCCGCAATCGTTGAGGATAATCAACTCCGGCACACCGTCGCTGTCCAGGTCCCCGCTGGTGATGCTGGAATAATTGTAAATGCTGCGGTCCAACTGGTTCATCCAGTAATACCAGACGATCTGGTATTGGTTGTCCCCGGCGGCTTCGTAGAGGATGGCGTCGTTGCCGAAATTGCCGCTCCAGGAACTGCTCAGAAAAAACTCGCCCAAACCGTCGTTGTCAAAATCGAAGATGCCGTCCATCGACCAGATGACCCCGGTGGGGGTGAGGCCCCCGTTTCCCCAGGAGAGGTCCTGCCATACCGGGGTAAAAGAATTGGGGTAGTCCTGAGCGCTCAGAATGCTGCAGAAGGCCAGCATCCCCAAAAGCAAAATCTTTTTCATGATGAACTCCTTATTACTGCTGTTTTCCATCCCTTACGGGATGACGAACGGGATTTGTCTCAACTGATATCCTAAAACGTATATCCCAAAAGCACCATCACCGAGAGGCTGCGGGAAATTTGCCCGCTTCCCACTTCATTGAAGCGGCCTTGCGAAAAGGAAAGCTTAAGGGAGGATTTTGGCGAAGTGTTGTATCGCACCGAGCCACCGAATCCGCCCAGGTGTTTCTCGGCGATATTGTAAACCGCAAAGCCGTCCTTCATTACCCCAAATGCCTGATAGCCGCTCCACAGGAAGGCCTCCAGGGTAAGGCGATTCCGGTAAAAAAACAGGGATTGCTCCACCGACGGAAAGCGGGTTTCCCCGAAACCGACATCCTGGGAATGTTTGATGTAATGGCCCCGCGTTTCCGCGTAGAAACTGCCGTAGGTGATGTAATTTCCGAAGAAAAAACCGAAGGTGGCGGTGACCTGCAGGACCTTCAGCCCGGGGAGATAGTTGTCGTACCAGGTGTGATACAGATCCACCCCCGCGTTGTAGTAGCCGCTGCGGTAGTGGTTTACACCCCCAAAAAGAACCAGGCTTTTGTCCGTGAGGGTATCGTCGGAAACGATGGCGTGGGTGCCCACCCGCAGTTTGGTGTTAAGGATGCTGTAATTGCTGTAAACCAGGGTGGCGTCCCACTGGTCCACATTGATGGGGGTGGTGATGATGCGGCGGGTTCCTACCGTGTCGGCGA
>JAGRBF010000036.1 GCA_020434205.1 Calditrichota bacterium
CCCTTTTCCGCCTGACCGCCGAAGGTTATCGCCTGGGCGAAACGGATCTGCTGACTCTCCTGGACGCCCAGCGCCTTTATCTGGATAGCCAGGATCGTTACTACCAGGCCCTGTATCAGTATGATGTCGCCCTGATCGAGCTCGAGATTTTTCTCGGACAGGAAATGATCTTTACCGGGGAATAACCCGGTTTCAGAATCTCTTTTTTTGCTGAGGTTACCCAGTTTGAGACCCACAAAGCCACCCAAATCACCAAGGTATACCTACGCTTCGTGGTTTTGGGGTAAATGCCTAACAAGAGTTTTTTTACGAACCAGCCGGAGCTTTACGCCATGATACCCAAAACAATCCTGATGATGATGATGGCCGCCCTTTTTCTCGGGTGGGCCTGCCAAAGCGAGCAGGAATCCTCTATTGAGGGGACCCCGGTTTCCTTCCCGCCCTCACTTAGGGAAGAAACCCCTGCCGCCAGCGTGGTGCGCGTTAGCCTCAATGAGGAACAAATGCGCCACCTCAATATCCGCACCGTCGCGGTAACCCCGCAAATCATTCGCCTGCCCCTGGAAATGCCGGGAACCGTAGAACCTTCGCCGGAGCGCATCGCGGTGATCAGCGCTCCTATCGAAGGCATGGTGGTCAATATTCTTGCCCACGAAGGGGATCGGGTGCGGGCCGGGGAAACCCTGCTGGAAATCGAAAGCCTGGAGTTTGCCAATTTGCTGGCCACCTACCTGCAGGCCAAATCCACCGTGGCTTTTCAGCGCAGCGAACTGGAACGGGTGCGCCAGCTGGTGGACAAAAAAATTGCTCCTCTGCGCAATCTGGAGCAGGTGACCTCGGAAACGGAGCGGGCGGAAACCGCCCTGCGCGCCGCGGTGGCCCGGCTCCTGGCGGTGGGGGTAACCGAAGGCCAGATCCGGGCTTTCGCCGCCAATCCGGACGCCCATCCCCACCTCAAGGTGATGTCCCCGATTGCCGGAACGGTTATCGAACACATGGTGGATCGCGGGCAGGCGGTCTCCGCCTATCAGCGCCTGGGAACGGTAATCGATCCCTCCCAGGTGATGATCCGCGGTTATGCCTCCCCGGAGGATGCCGGTTTACTTTCCCCGGGAGACAGCGTCCGCGTCGAGATGCGCGAGGGACAGTCGCAGGGAATCACCACGGTAATCCACAGCATCATCCCCGCTTTGGACGAAGCGCATAAATCCATTACCGTAAATTTGTTTATCGACAGCAAGGATGGCTGGCCGCGCCCCGGACAACACGTGCGCCTGATCGCCCTGGCGCCGACCCCGAACAAGGTGATCGCCATCCCCAACAGCGCCATCGCCTACGAAGGGGATAAGCCCACCGTGTATGTGCAAACCGGCGCCGGTAGCTTCGAGCGCCGCGAAATCGAAACCGGGCATCTGGCCGGGGATCGCACCCTGGTGGTGGGGGGACTCCGGGAGGGCGAAGCCGTCGCCGTAAACCAGGTATTCAGCTTAAAAGCCATGTCCCGTTTTAGCGCCTACGGGGAAGAATAACGCGATCCAAAGCAAGGAAAAACAAGATGTTCCTGAAATATATTATCGACTTTTCCCTCCGGCAGCGGGTGGTGGCTCTGTCTCTGGTAGCCCTGATGGCCTTCGGCGGCTACCAGGCTCTGAAAACCATTCCCATTAACTCCCTGCCGGATGTGACCCCGGTCCAGGTTTTGGTGATCACCAAGGCCGGCCGTTATTCCCCCTTCGACGTGGAGAAGCTGGTCAGCTATCCCATCGAAACCGCCATGAATGGCCTTCCCGAGGTGCGGGAGGTGCGTTCGGTATCGCACTTCGGCCTGTCCGCGGTAACCGTGGAATTCGATGAAAATACCGACATTTATTTCGCCCGCCAGATGGTTAGCCAGCGACTCCAGGGGGTCGCCGAGGCCCTTCCCGAAGGGGTTTCCATTCCCCAACTGGGACCCATCTCCACTGCATTGGGAGAAATTTATCAATATGTGGTGCACGGGGAAGGATACTCCCTCACCGAGTTGCGCACCATCCAGGATTGGCTGATCGCCCCCCAGTTGAAAACGGTGAAGGGGGTAACCGAAATCAACTCCTTCGGCGGCTTCGTCAAACAGTATGAGGTGGTGGTGAACCCGGGAAAATTGCGCCAACTGGGCATCAGCCTGGCGGAGATTTCCGAACAAATCTCCCGCAACAACAGCGTTTCCGGCGGCAACTATCTGGAGCATAACCGCGAGCAGTACATAATCCGGGGATTCGGCCAGATTGCCGGCGCCACCGACCTCGGCAACATCATAATTCGACGCATCGAAAACCGCCCCGTTTTTCTGAAGGACATCGCCGACATCAGCATTGGCAAACAACTGCGCCAGGGGGCGGTTACCAGGGACGGGCAGGGCGAAATGGTGACCGGCATCGTGATGATGCTGCGGGGCGGCAACGGCCAGGAAGTAATCGCCAACATCGAGGAAAAGATCGCCGCCATCAACCCCAGCCTTCCGGAGGGGGTGCGCATCGAAAAATTCTACGATCAATCCGACCTGATCGGACGCACCACCCATACCATCATCGTCAACCTGCTGGAAGGCGGTTTTTTTGTGATCAGCGTGCTGCTGCTCCTGCTGGGGGAAATCCGCGGGGCCCTGATTGTGGCTTCTGTGATTCCCCTGTCCATGCTGTTTGCTTTTATCGGCATGCGGGAGTTCGGCCTGGCCGCCAACCTGATGAGCCTGGGGGCCATCGACTTTGGGATGGTGGTGGACGGCTCGGTGGTGATGATGGAAAACACCATTCACCGCCTTCAGTCGGATAAGGATCGTCCCGCCCTGCTGGTGATCCAGGAGGCCGCCCACGAGGTGGCCCGGCCTATCTTTTTTGGGGTGTTGATTATTTTGATGGTGTACGTCCCCATTATGACTTTCGGCGGTATGGAAGGGATTCTCTTCCGGCCCATGGCCATCACCGTGGCAACCGCGGTCCTGGGCTCCCTGATCCTGGCCCTTATTTTTGTGCCGGCTCTCTCCGCCATCGTGTTTCGCCGCGGGGTCAAGGTTCGCGAAAACCGCCTGGCCAACTGGCTGCGCCCCCGCTATCAGAACCTGCTGGAATGGCACCTGGAAAATCGCGGTAAAGCGGTGGGCGGAGCGGTGTTGATCTTCCTGGCATCCCTGCTTTTTCTGTTCAACCTGGGCACCGAATTTTTGCCGGAACTGGATGAAGGGTCGATTCTGGTGGAGCAGATCCGCATGCCCAGCGTAACCCTGCGGGAGTCCGTGGAAAACGCCGACTGGCTGGCCGGGGAGCTGATGGCCAATATCCCCGAGATCGAAACGGTGGTGCCCAAAACCGGGCGCTCCGATCTGGCCAACGACTGGATGGGGGTGCATCAGACCGACGTTTGGGTGCTCCTGAAACCCGAAAAAAGCTGGCGTCCGGGCATGACCAAGGAAAAAATTGCCGCCGCCATCGAACCCTTTCTGCAGAGCGAACCGGGGCTGGCCTATAACTTTACCCAACCGATCGCCATGCGGGTGGATGAGCTGACCAGCGGGGTAAAATCCGATATCGCCGTCAAGATTAACGGTGAGGATCTGGACACCCTCAATGCGGTCGGCGAGGCCATCGGGGCGGTATTGCGCAATCTGCCGGGCACCGAAAACGCCTACATGGAGCAAAACGTCGGCCAGCCTTACCTCAATGTCAAAATCGACCGCGATGCGGTAGCCGCCTACGGGCTCAATGTCGACGACGTTCAGCAGGTTATCGAAACCGGGATTGGGGGAAAGGTGGTCGGCGAGGTCTTCGAAGCCCAGCGCCGCTTTGATATTGTGATGCGCTTTCCCGAGGGGGTGCGCGATCGCTTCGATAAAATTATGGAAATTCCGGTGCCCCTGCCCGAAGGCGGTTTCCTGCCCCTCAAGCGGGTTGCCGAGATCAAGGCCGAGGAAGGGCCGCGGGAAATTGCCCGGGAAAACGGATGGCGACGGGTGATCGTCGGGGCCAACATCGGGGATATCGATATCGGCAGCTACGTGGCCAACCTGCGCGAGGCAATCGACCGCGAGGTGCGCATTCCTGCCGGGGTTTTCCTGGAGTTCAGCGGGGCTTTCGAAAACCAGCAGCGCGCCATGAAGCACCTCTACCTGGTGGTGCCGCTGTCCTTGCTGATTATTTTAGGGTTGATGTACATGATGTTCGGGGAGCTGCGTTATACCTTCCTGGTTTTCCTGAACCTGCCCTTCGCCCTTTCCGGCGGGGTGCTGCTGCTGTGGGTGCGCGATATGTATCTCTCCGTATCGGCCAGTATCGGGTTTGTGGCCCTGTTCGGGGTGGCGGTGCTTAACGGGATTGTGCTGGTGGAGCACCTCAACCACATGCGCCGCGAGGGCGCCACGGTACGGGATGCGGTGCTGAAGGGCGCGGCGGACCGCCTGCGTCCGGTGCTGATGACCGCCATGGTGGCCAGCCTGGGATTTATTCCCATGGCCTTTAACACCGGTCCCGGCTCCGAGGTGCAGCGCCCCCTGGCCACGGTGGTGATCGGCGGGCTGATTACCGCCACCCTGCTGACCCTCTTCATCCTCCCCCTTATTTACGATTGGCTGGAGCGGGACGAGTGGGTGCCCGGCCGGATTGAGGACGTGTTGGCGGAAAAATCGTAAACCCGGCCCGTTTCACTGACAACTTGTCAGGCCGCTGTGAGGCCGGCCTGACAAGTGAACTTTCCTATCTTGTTGTTCTTTCTCGTCTTAGAAATTGACGATCTTCGGTGGCATGATATTTGAAAAAGCATTTTAGTGCTTTTTCACCAACCGAAGTCAGAGAGGATAATAAGAACATGAACCTTGAAAAATTCACCGTCAAAGCCCAGGATGCCCTGACCACCGCTCAACAGGAGGTCATCAATCTTGGGCAGCAACATCTCGAGCCGGAACACGTTCTGGCGGTCCTGTTGGACGATGCCGAAGGGCTGGTGCCCCGGCTCATCAAAAAAGTGGGGGTTTCCCCCGCCACCGTGCGCGACCAGGTCCAACGCGCCATCGAAAAATTCCCCAAAGTGTACGGCCAACCCGGCCAGGTTTACGCCTCCCCCAATTTCAACCAGATGATGGCCATTGCCAGCAAGGAAGCCTCGGAGCTGAAGGACGATTACGTCTCCACCGAACACCTGCTGCTGGCCATTTCCGAGGTCGGCCGCTCGGAAGCAAGCCGGGTCCTGGAACGCAACGGCATGAAGCGCAACACCATTCTCAAAGCCTTGCTGGACGTCCGCGGCAATCAGCGCGTGACCGATCAGAATCCCGAAAACAAATATCAGGCCCTGGAAAAATACGCCCGCGATCTCACCGAACTGGCGGCCCAGGGCAAACTGGATCCGGTTATTGGCCGGGATGAGGAAATCCGCCGCGTGCTGCAGGTGCTTTCCCGCCGCACCAAAAACAATCCCGCCATTGTAGGAGATCCCGGGGTGGGCAAAACCGCCATCGTGGAAGGGATCGCCCAGCGGATCGTCAACGGGGATATTCCCGATAGCCTGCGCGACAAACGGGTGATCGCCCTGGATCTGGGCTCCCTGATCGCCGGGGCCAAATTCCGCGGGGAATTCGAGGAGCGCCTCAAAGCGGTCCTCAAGGAAGTGCAGAATTCCGAGGGGCAAATGGTGCTGTTTATCGATGAAATCCACACCCTGGTCGGGGCAGGGGCCGCCGAGGGATCGATGGATGCCTCCAACATGCTCAAGCCGGCCCTGGCCCGCGGGGAGATCCACTGCATCGGGGCCACCACCATCGAGGAATACCGCAAGTACATCGAAAAAGATGCCGCCTTGGAGCGCCGTTTCCAGCCCATTCAGGTGGAAGAACCCAGCGTGGAGGACACCATTTCCATGCTGCGCGGGCTCAAGGAAAAATACGAGGTGCACCACGGGGTAAAAATTACCGACGGCGCCATTATTTCCGCGGCGCTGCTTTCTCACCGCTACATCACCGATCGCCGTTTGCCGGACAAGGCCATCGACCTGATCGACGAAGCCGCCGCCCGTCTGCGCATTGAGGTGGACTCCCTTCCCGAGGAGCTGGACGAGATCGAGCGGCGCATTAAGCAGCTGGAAATTGAGCACGTGGCCCTGCGCAAGGAGAAGAACGAAGAAAGTCGCACCCGCCTGGCCAACCTGGAAGAAGAATTGGCCAACCTGCGCGAGGACCGCAACAAGCTGCATACCCAGTGGCGCCTGGAAAAAGACGTCATTCAGAATATCCGCAAGATCAAAGCCGAGCTGGAGCAGCTGCGCCTGGAGATGGACAAGGCCGAGCGCGAGGGCAATCTGGACCGGGTGGCGGAGATTAAATACGGTCGTATTCCTGCCGAAGAAAAAGAGCTGACCCAGCTGGCCCGGCAGCTTCACGACGTGCAGCAGGGCCAAAAAATGCTGCGCGAAGAAGTGGATGAAGAGCAAATTGCCGAAATTATCGCCCGCTGGACCGGCATTCCGGTTTCCCGGATGCTGGAGAGCGAGCGGGAAAAACTGCTCAAGATCGAGGAGCGCCTCAGCCGCCGGGTGGTGGGACAGCACGCCGCGGTAGAAGCGGTGGCCAACGCCATCCGCCGTTCCCGCGCGGGTCTTTCGGACCAGAACCGTCCCATCGGTTCCTTCATTTTCCTGGGACCCACCGGGGTGGGCAAAACCGAGCTGGCCCGCGCCCTGGCAGAATTCCTGTTCGATGACGAAAACGCCATGATCCGCATCGACATGTCCGAATACATGGAAAGCCATTCCGTCTCCCGGCTGATCGGCGCCCCGCCCGGGTATATCGGTCACGACGAGGGCGGCCAGCTCACCGAAGCGGTGCGGCGCAAACCCTACACCGTGGTGCTGCTGGACGAGATCGAGAAGGCCCATCCGGAAGTGTTCAACGTGCTGCTGCAGGTATTGGAAGACGGGCGTTTAACCGACAGCAAGGGCCGCACCGTCAATATGAAAAACGCCATCATTATTATGACCTCCAACATCGGGGCCCCATTGATTCTGGAGAAGTCCAAGAACCTGACCGCCGCCAACAGCCAGAGTGTTTACGAGAGTATTCAGGAAGAGGTGCTGGGATTGTTGCGCCAGCAGCTTCGCCCCGAATTTCTCAACCGGATCGACGAAACCATCGTTTTCCACGGACTGGGGCTGGAAGAGCTGACCCGCATCGTGGACCTTCAGGTGGAGCGCATCGAACGCCAGTTGGCCGATCAGAAAATCGATCTGGAAGTGACCCGGGCCGCCCGGGACTTTCTGGCCAAAACCGGCTACGATCCCTCCTTCGGCGCCAGGCCCCTGCGGCGGGTGGTGCAGCGGCAGATCATGGATCAGCTGGCCCGGGAAATCCTGGCCGGGACCATCTCCAAGGGCGAAAAAATTACCGTGGACCTGCTGCAGGACAAGATCGTGTTTGTCAATTCGGACGGCGCCGCGGTGGACAGCCGCTCCCCTGAGACTTACAAACCGATTCAGCAATTGAATTAGGGGTTTTAGGCCGGGGCGGGATGACGAACAGGCAATACCATACTTGATGTCCTGGCCCTATTTCCGAAAAATCACCGTCTCTTTTTATAGGCACCGGTAAGATCCTCTTGCCGGTGCTTTTTTTTGGCGAACTTTCAGGCGGGAAAAGGGTTAGATCTAATTGCCAATCCGGACCCGTAAAAATGGAGATCTCCGATGCCCTTTTTAAACCGTAACCGACTTACCCTGAGCCTGCTTCTGGCCGGACTTGTTATCGGTCTGGTCCTGTCCGCCGGTGTTAACCTGCAATTCCAGGTGCGCGCCGAAGAGGAGCCCAAAGCGGATCCCGCGCCGCAGGAGCGGCTGCCGCAGGACGATCTGGCGGCCATCACCGCATTGAGCAACGCCTTCGCCAACGTCATCGAAAAAGCCAATCCCGCCGTGGTCACCATTACCACCGAAACGGTGGTGAGCGCCCGCGAAAGTCCCTTCTTTTTCCCCTTCGAAGATTTCTTCGGCGGCCACAGTCCCCGCGGGGAGCGCCGCCAATCCGGCCTCGGTTCCGGGGTCATCGTCCGTGCCAGCGGCATTATTCTCACCAATAATCACGTGGTTGCCCAGGCAGACGACATCGTGGTCCGCCTGATCGATGGGCGCGAGTTTAAGGCCGAGGTGAAAGGCACCGACGAACTCAGCGACCTGGCGGTGCTGCACATCGACGCGGATAACCTTCCCAGCCTGCCTTTTGCGGATTCCGATCGCACCCGGGTCGGGGAGTGGGTTCTGGCAATTGGCTCTCCCCTGCAGCCGGAATTTGCCCACACTGTAACCTCCGGGATTGTGAGCGCCAAGGGGCGCACCGGGGTTGGCCTTTCCACCCTGGAAGATTTTATCCAGACCGACGCGGCCATCAATCCCGGCAACAGCGGCGGGGCTCTGGTAAACCTGCGCGGAGAACTGGTGGGCATCAATACCGCCATTGCCAGCCGCAGCGGGGGCAATATCGGGATCGGCTTTGCCATTTCCGCCAACCTGGCCGAAAAAGTGATGACCGATATTCTGGAAAGAGGTGGGGTGCAGCGCGGCTATTTGGGCATCCAGATGTCCGAGATGAGCGGGGCCCTGGCGGAAGTGTATCAGGCGCCCACCAGCGAAGGGGTTCTGGTAACCGAGGTGGTTAGCAACAGCCCGGCCAGCGAGGCAGGGATACTGCCTGAGGATATTGTGCTGGCGATCGACGCCCGCAAGGTCCGCAACATGTCCGAACTGAGAACCTATATCGGGGCCCGGGGACCGGGGCAAACCGTAACGCTCACTGTGCTGCGCAATGGCAAAAGCCGGGAATTCCGGGTAACCCTGGCAGCCTTTCCCGAAGCCAATCCCATCGCCGGGAACAGCGCGCCGCAGGACAATCGACCGGCCGGCATTGAGCAGTTGGGCATGGAGGTTCGCCCCCTGGATGGTAATTTGCGCCGCCGCCTGGACCTCGATGAAGACCTCAGCGGGGTTCTGGTTAGCGCCGTGCAGCCCGGCAGCGTTGTGGCGCAGGCCGGCCTGCGCCGCGGAGACGTTATCGAAAAAATTAACCGCAACGGGGTGGGTTCCGTGGAAGATTTGCGCAACGCCCTGTCCCGCCTTTCTGCCGGAGATGCGGTGGTGTTTTTTGTGCGCCGGGATGGGCGTCGTATCCCGGTTGATTTTAACCTGCCCTGATGATCTTTGCGCAGGGGCCGGTGCCAACCTGTCCCTGCGGGATTTTCCCATTTTTTCCCCTGCCAGATTTCTGTTGCAATTTTAGGATTGTGAATTAGATTACAAGACCCCGTTTGCCGGTTCAGGACCCGGCGGCGGGTTCTTGTTAAATGGTCCGCATTCTCAACCGGATCCCGTGGGCAAAAATGGGATCTCCCCGCACAGCCAAATCAGGAGGAGCTGTTTATGAATAATTTTGTGATGACCCTGAATCGATTTATCGTGGAATCCGGGCGCAAATATCCCGAAGCCACCGGGGCCTTTACCTCGCTGCTGGCCGATATTGCCCTGGCCGCCAAGGTGATATCCATTCAGGTCAACAAAGCCGGGTTGCTGGATATTTTTGGGGGAGCGGGTTCGGAGAATGTTTTTGGGGAAGCCCAACAGAAGCTGGATGTGAGCGCTCACGAGGCCATGGTTAAGTCTCTGCGATTTGGGGGAGCCTGCTGCGCCATGGTTTCCGAAGAGGACGAGAATATCATCGACATCCCGGAAAAATACCCCAAAGGCAAATACATCTGCTGTTTTGACCCGCTGGACGGGTCCTCCAACATCGACGTCAACGTAAGTATCGGCACCATTTTCAGCATTTTTCGCCGGGTGAGTCCGGACAATGACCCGATTACCGACGAGGACATTCTGCAGCCCGGTTACAGCCAGGTTTGTTCCGGTTACGTGATTTACGGATCCAGCACCATGCTGGTGTACACCACCGGCAACGGGGTGCACGGCTTCACCTTCGACCCGCAGTACGGCAGTTTCATCCTTTCTCATCCCAAAATGGTAATTCCCCGCCGCGGCAATATCGTGAGCGCCAACGAATCCAACTCCAATTCCTGGCATGAGGGTTTGCAGCGCTACCTCAAACACTGCAAAGAGCCCCAGCCCAAAACCGGCAAACCCATGACCAGCCGTTACATCGGGTCCCTGGTGGCGGATTTCCACCGCAACCTGCTGAAAGGCGGGGTTTATCTGTATCCCGGGGATCAGAAAAATCCCAACGGCAAGCTGCGCCTGATGTACGAGGCCAATCCCCTGGCTTTTCTGGTGGAGCAGGCCGGGGGACGGGCCATTACCGGCAAGGGCCGGGTGATGGACGTGACGCCCGGGAGCCTGCACGATCGCACCCCGCTGATCATCGGCAGCAAAGAAAACGTCAATGAGGTCGAAGAATACCTGAAAGGCAAACGCTGATATTAAGCCCGGAAGGCAGGCGGCTGGCCGTCTGCCTTCTGGCAAAAAAAGTTGCTTTCCCCACCCCTTTTGCCTAACATGGGCCTTTCCCATTAAAGAAATCTGAACCCGGTTTTTCAAACAACTACGGTAAATCATGGACAGTGTATCGGTTAAGGCAATCCTGCGCGATCCCCAGGCCCATTTCAACCAAAAAGTAACGGTTAGCGGCTGGGTGCGCACCCTCAGAGATTCCAAAAATTTCGGTTTTATTGAACTGAACGACGGTACCTACTTCAAAAACCTGCAGGTGGTTTTCGAGGAGGGTAAGCTCAAAAATTTTAAAGATGTTACCCGTTTTACCATCGGATCTTCTCTGACGGTTGTGGGCACCCTGGTGGAATCTCCGGGCGCCAAGCAGCCCATCGAACTTCACGCCGATTCAATCGAACTGGTGGGGCTGGCCGATCCCGCTTTTCCCCTCCAGAAAAAGCGCCATACCTTTGAATATCTGCGCACCATTGCCCACCTGCGGCCGCGCACCAACACCTTCCTGGCGGTATTTCGGGTGCGCTCGATAATGGCCTTTGCCATTCACAAATTTTTTCAGGAGCGCGGCTTTGTTTACACCCATACCCCGATTATCACCGGCAGCGATTGCGAAGGCGCGGGCGAGATGTTCCGGGTCTCCACCCTGGACCTCAAAAATCCCCCGCGCCTGGAAAACGGGGACATCGATTTTTCGCGGGATTTTTTCTCCCGGGAAACCCACCTGACCGTCAGCGGGCAGCTTTCCGTGGAAACCCACTGCATGGCCTTCCGGAATGTTTATACCTTCGGACCCACCTTCCGCTCCGAAAATTCCAATACCGCCCGCCATGCCTCGGAATTCTGGATGATCGAGCCGGAAATTGCCTTTGCCGACCTCCGGGACGACATGGATCTGGCGGAGGATATGATCAAATACATTTTTTCTTACGTGCTGGAAAACGCTCCGGAAGAGATGGCCTTCTTCGGGCAGTGGGTGGACAAAGGTCTGCACGACCGTCTTCACAACGTCATCAACTCCAAATTCGAGCGCATTACCTACACTCAGGCCATCGAACTGCTGGAGAAAGCCGGTAAAAAATTCGAATTCCCGGTCAAATGGGGCAGCGATCTGCAAACCGAACACGAGCGCTACATCACCGAAGAGGTGTTTAAAAAGCCGGTATTCGTAACCGATTACCCCAGAGGTATCAAAGCTTTTTACATGCGGGGAAATGACGACGGCAAAACAGTTGCCGCCATGGACCTGCTGGTGCCGGGCGTAGGCGAAATTATCGGGGGCTCCCAGCGCGAGGAGCGCCTGGACCTGCTGGAAAAACGCCTCGACGAGATGGAGCTGGACCGCGCCGATTACGAGTGGTATCTGGATACCCGCCGTTTTGGAACCGTGCCCCACGCCGGTTTCGGGTTGGGCTTTGAGCGGGTGATCATGTATGTTACCGGAATGGAAAATATCCGGGACGTTATTCCCTTTCCCCGTACCCCCAGGAACGCGGATTACTAATGGCCGCCTTCCAGGCCCATATTCCTCTGCCCGCCATCGCGATTGCGGTTATCGGGGGGAACCAGTGCTCGGAAGATGAGGCTGAGCAGGCCGCGGCGGTGGGTCGTGGCATTGCCGAAGCGGGCGCAATTCTCGTTTGCGGCGGTCGCGGCGGGGTAATGGCGGCCGCCTGCAAAGGGGCCCGAGGGGCCGGTGGCCTGACCATCGGTCTTCTTCCCGGCGAGGAACGCGACGAGGCCAACCCGGATGTGTTGCTCCCAATTCCCACGGGATTGGGCATTGGCCGCAATCTGCTGGTCATCAACAGCGCTCTGGCGGTAATCGCCATTGGCGGGCGCTACGGGACCCTCTCGGAAATTGCCTTTGCCCTCCAGTTGGAGAAACCCCTGTTTGGGCTGGGTTCCTGGCCGGAGATTCCGGGGATGGTCACCGTTTCCCGTGCCGAGGAAGCGGTGCGGTGTGCGGTCCGCGCCGCCCGGGAGCAATTAAAATGACCCGCAAGGCCGTTCTTGCCCGCGTGAGCGGGCGGGTGCAGGGGGTAGGTTTCCGCTACTTCACCCTTCAAAGCGCTCAAAAACTCGGGGTAACCGGCTACGTCCGCAATCTGCCGGACGGTTCGGTGGAAGCATTTATCCAGGGCGAGGCCGGTTCGGTGGAAGCCTGTCTGGTGGCGCTTGGCCGGGGTCCTTCTTTTTCGCACGTCGATCGCGTGGAGATTACTGAGGCAGACATTGCCGAAGACCATCCCACATTCAGAATTCGCTAGTAGACTGTCAATTGTAATGTGGCTACTTCGTCATCCCGGCAATCTTTAGG
>JAGRBF010000355.1 GCA_020434205.1 Calditrichota bacterium
TCCTCTTCCTCGGCGCGCTCTTCCCCGCTGCGGGGCAACTTTTCAAAAACAGCCTGCAGAATCCGGCAGATCCGGCCCAGTACCGCCGGGGGACCGACGATCATCCCGATAAAAACCAACCAGGCGAAAAAGTCCTTGCCCAGGCGGGTGGCCCAGTAAAACCCGAGGGTTTCGATACCGGCGATAAAAAAGGCGGCGGCCCCCATGGCCGCGGGAATGCGGATGTTTCCGGGTTCCACCTGTCCGACGTATAATTCGAGGTAAAGCAAAGCCTGCACCCCCCACAGGACCACGGTCACCAACAATACTGTGATCGGCAGGGAATAGTTCAGCACATAATCAAATAAGCGGTTGATCAGCGGTCCCTGGCGATCGCTGACGTATTCCAGGCTGAGGTGCAGGATTACCCCGGCCAACCCGATAAAGATGATCAGCAGCAGGGCCAGGCTTTCGCTCTTTTCCGGGGCCAGGTGCAGAACGGTCTCCAGAACATGGGTGTAGATCGGGAAATAGCCGGCGATGGCGTAGATCCCCAAAACCAGAATCAGGATACCAAAGGTGGCCGGCACCACCGCCGGGCGGGGCACCTCCTGGAACTGAAGGCGCAGGAACCGGGCCAGCTCTTCCAGATTTTCCCCCAGCCGCTCAAACAAGGCGGAGGCGGCGCCGAAATAAAATTCCAGTATGCCCAGAAACACCAGAAAAATGATCGTTAAGGCCAGCATGGAGATCTCCAGTCCGAAATGGGTGAAACCGAGCAGGGTCAGGGAAGGCGGCTGCACCCGCACCACCGGGGACATGCCCCGGGCATACCAGTGCAATTCCTCATTGCTGAGGCGGTGCAGGGGCAGATTACCGCGGGTGGCAAAGGCCACCACGTCGTAATAGGTTTCTTCGATCTCCAGATCCTCGCCGCGGAAAGCCGGCTGGAACAGGGTTCCGGGCAGATCCCAGCGATTTTCGTGAATCAGGGCGGGACCGCTGATGTCCCAGTCCCGGGAGCGGCTGAAGCGGCTGGCCACCCAGATGCGCGTATCGTCGGAAACCCGGTTGACGTATCCGGAAAGGCGGGGATCCTGCCGGATATCCGCCACCACCTGCTGGTCGTCCACCCCGCGCCCGGCCACCGTTTCCACGCTCAGGTTGAGGCGGCGTTCGTAGCCTTTGCTGCGATGGTCATCCCGGATCACGAAGACATCCGAGATGGCCTGGGCGTTGCGGCGCCAGGTGTCGTAATCCAGCAGCCCGGGGGTGAGGCTGGCGCTGGTAACGATGGCCATCATGCGATAGCGGCCACTTTTAAGGCCCTTCAGGCGTTCCTGGCTGATCAGCGGCAGACGCCAGGTCGGTGGGGTCACGATGGCCCGGCCATGCACCTCCCACAGCTGGGTTCCCACCGGATTGAACAAAACCCAGATGCCCGCCCCCTGGGAAAGATTTTCCACCTCGCCCCCGGCCAGCAGAATGGCCCCCATGCTGTCCACCGCCACCATCTCGGTGCCGGACAGGCTCAGGGTATCGGAAAGGGTCTGGATGTATTTGAGATCGATTTTGGAAGAGGGCCGCTCCACCACCGGCAAGGGGGTTTTAACGGCCACCTCTACCGGATCGCTGGCGGCGATTTTCTCCCGCCACCAATCCCCGTAATCCAGGGTTCCCTCCGGCAGAAGATTTGCGGCGATAACCGCAGAAATCCGGAAGCGCGCCCACTGGGGCTCTCCGGGGTCCCCGATAGCCACGTTGCGGATCTCCCATTTTACCCCGTCCACGGTGGCGGGACCGAAAACCCGCCACTGGTCGCTGGCCGTGGAGCGCACCATGGCGTACACAAAGGGTCCGGCCGGCTTGGGCTCCCGGCTTCCGGGGAAATAACCGGACGGTTCGGCAGCCACCGGCAGTTCCAGAGTTCCCGCCAATCCGGCCACGGGATTCACCACCACCGGCTCTACCGGATCGACGGTCTGATGATCGATGGTAGACAGCCAGATCCGCGGCTGGCGAACGTCCGCGGGCATTTGGTAGGGCTGGATAAGGCGGCGCTGAACCGACACATAGGCCGGATCGGAAACCGCCACCGCGCGCTTCTGCCAGTCGTCATTGCTGACCATCCGCCCCGGCAGCGCTTCGTTGAGAATGGCGGCCCGGATGGTAAATCGCTGTCCCTGATGGGCTCCTTCCCCCAGACGCACCCCATGGGCCACCCAAAGGCCCCCGCCTTCCGGGGTAACGTTGCCATAAGCCCACCAGGCGTCGGCATTGCGATCGTGGACCAGCACGTAAATGGGTTTGCGCACCCCGGTCATCCCCCAAATTTCGATGCGCACATCTTCCCCGGCCACCTCGTCAAAGGTTTCCAGATTGATGAAATGCCGGTCGATTTTTTCCATATCCGGACTGAGATATTCGTTGGCCACCCATCGCAGGGAAACCGAAATATTCTCGCCCGGTTGGGTGAGGGCCTCGATAGCCGGGGGGGTGAAATCGGCCGGCGGACTCACATCCTGGGCCGGAAGAGGCAACAACGGCAGAACCGTTATCAGGGTCAGAAACCGAATAAATTTCATCATATCCCGCTTCATCATTAATACATGGTTATATGATTTGCGCCTGCGGCGCATGGCGATAAGCGATAAGCGATAAGCGATAAGCGATAAGCGATAAGCGATTAGGGAAATCTAGTCAATCTGTTCGCTGTTCGCTGTTCGCTGTTCGCTGTTCGCTGTTCGCTGTTCGCTGGTCGCTGGTCGCTGGT
>JAGRBF010000356.1 GCA_020434205.1 Calditrichota bacterium
CCCCGGAACCAGGCCGGTTATTCCTTACTGGAGATGCTGAGCGCCCTGGTCATCCTTTTTATCGTGATCACCCCGGTGGCTCGAATTTTGGCCTGGCTGCTGGGAGAACAGGGGAATGCCCGGCGCATCGCCGCCATCCTGCTGGCAGAGCAGGAAATGGAGGGAATTCTGGCCGGTTTTCACGATCCGGAAGGCAGCACGGCTAAAGCAGCCCATCCCGCATTGATGACCACCACAGAATGGTTTGACGGGAATTCCGCCCCGGTGGTTCGGATTAGCGTCGGGAGGCCGGGAGAAAAGCCGCTGATAATCCTGCACCGCCTGGCGCCGCAAAAGCAAAGGCCGCCACAAGGGGAAATGCCGTGAGGGAAATTTCGGGAGGGGAGGAAGGACGCCCGCTGTCTTGTCAGCAGGGGTTTTCGCTGATGGAGGTGCTGATCGTCATGCAGTTGGGATTGATCATTACCGGGCTTTCCGGGCAGGTTTATTTATGGGCGGCCAGGCTGGTTACCGGATGGGAACGCAAAGCCGATACGGAACAGCAGTTAAATGCCCTGTCCCTGGGTTTTACCTCCCGGCTGGAGCGAATTTCCCGGATCCTGGAAGCCGGCCCGCAGCGGCTTAGCGGGTTGGATCCCAAAGGCAAAGAAATTACCCTTACCTTTGGCGAGGGGAATTATCCGGGAGAGGATAAGGAAATGGCAACAGGACGGCTGCGATATCTTGCCGAGGGGGTGTGGCAATCCTCCCCCGCTGCTCCCGGAGCTATTTGCGCCGTAGAGATTACCTTTTCCGGGCCTAAACGGGAATCCCCCCCGATGGTCCTGCGCAGCCGCCTGCCCAATCTAGCTCTTGATTCCGATTACCAGTCGGGATTTTTTGCGAATTGGCCACCGGAGGAGAATGCCGTTTTTCCGCTGCATTTAGAGATCGGTTCCGGTTTTACCTTGCTGTTTCGCGGTTTCGCCGTTTCGCCGTTTCGCCGTTTCGCCGTTCCGCTGTTCCGCTGTTTCACGGTTTCGCGGTTAAACAACAGAAACGCATGCCCCTGCCAACATCAGCCATTAAGAATGGTATCAAGGGCGAAATGGCCAGCGCAATTTACCCGATTTTACACTCCCCGCTTTGAGGAGTTGGGCTTTCTGCTTATTTTGGGGTTCACTTTCGCGGAGGATCTTCTATCTCACCCAAAGCAACGGACATACCGCCGGCTCACGCTCAGGAAAAAGCGTTACTCGATCGGGTCGCCCGAGGGGATCGCAGCGCCGAAGAAACCCTTTTCCGGCAGTTGCGCATTTACCAGAAGGTTGAGGTGATGGTGCGCGCCCGGGTCCAGGCCTCCCGCGAGGATCAGAACGATCTGATTAACGAGGTGCTGATGTCCATTCTCGGGAATCTGCGCCGCGGGATGTTCGATCCGGAAAAGGGCCAGTTGGGCTCGTATCTCTGGGGCATTGCCCGCAACAAGATCCGGGATTTTTTCAAACGGGTTGCCCAGGACCGCCAGCACGACGCCATTGCGGAGGACCTTCCGGATTTTCACCCCGATCCCTTCGAACGGCAGCAAAAGCGCCGTCAGCTTCACAACGCCCTGCAAAAACTCGACGAAAAATACCGTATCGTGCTGACCCTTCGCTACCAGGAAGAACTGGAGATTGAGGATATCGCCGGTCAGCTGGGACTTACCCACACTCAGGTTTACAATCAGATTCATTACGGTTTGAGGCTGTTGCGGGAAAACTGGCGGGAATAAAAAGGGAAAAATTTTTCAAAAAAGTCCCGGAACTGGGGAATTAGCAGTCGAGGAGCTCCGCCGGGGCGGAATCCGGGATTCATCCAAAAAAGCAGTATCAGCGAAAAATGAACGACGATAAAGATCTCAAAAAAGCAGAATACCCCTCTCCCTGGTATGATCAGATCGACGCCTATCTGGCTGGGAAGCTGGATGAAGATCAGAAGGACCGGTTTGAGGAGGCCTTTTTTAACGACGACCACCTCTTTGCGGAGGTGGAGCTTCGGCGGGAATTAAAGGCCGGTTTCAAGCTTGGCCCGGCCCCCGGCGCGGAAAATCAATACCGCCTGCCCGCCGCTTCGGCGATGCGGGAGCGCCATAAAAACCGCGGCAATGGCAACTGGCGCTATTGGGGTTATGCCCTGGTCGGGGCGGCCGCCATTATTTTCCTGGTCCTTTTTAAGCAGGGATTGGATATCCCACTGCCGGGCCCCGCCCGGCAATTCGACCTGGCCACCGCCACCCTCACCGATCTCTACGGCCCGCGCTTTTCCACCTCTCCGGAACTGGAACCGCGCGCCAGCGCCGCTCTGCGCAGTGCACACAGCGTTGAGGTTCTGCCGCCGCAACCCCTGGGAGACCCCAACGGAACGCAGATCATTCCCCGGCCGTTTATTGACATCGCCGGACGGGAGGGGCTGCCCATCATGCATCCCGGCATCATTTTCGAATGGCGCCCCCTTGCCGAAGATGCCGGGCCGCTATCGGTTATCATTCTCAACAATCGGGGAGATGTGATCGGCAGGCAGGAAAACCGCGGCAACCGTTTCACCTTTGTGGCCTCCCTACCGGCCGGACTGTATTACTGGTCTCTGGAATCCCCACAGAGCACCCTGTTTGTCGGGAAATTTGTGGTTCCGCCCACCACGGAGATCCGCGAGGAGCGATAACCGGGCAGCGCTTTTCGTAGTAACCTGTTGCAAAATCTCCTTTTTCTGCAAATATTAGGGATTGATGATAAAGGAAATCCCTATGGCTGTCCCCGCTTCTTCTTCCAGCGAAACACCCCGGCCCCTGGTAGGTCTTTCGGTGGCCTCCCTCAAAGCTCTGATGAGCGAGTGGGGTCAGCCTGCTTACCGCGCCACCCAGGTTTACAAATGGGTGCACCACCATCAGGTGCGCGATTTTCAGGAAATGACCAATCTTTCCAAAGAACTGCGAACCCGCCTGGCCGACCATTTCATTCTGGAAAACCTCCGCCTCAAAACCCGTCAGATTTCCAGCGACGGCACCCGCAAATACCTGTGGACCATCCCCTCCGGTCACGATATCGAAAGCGTCTTCATCCCGGAAGAAAAACGCACCACCATTTGTATTTCCTCCCAGGTCGGCTGCGCGCTGGGATGCTCTTTTTGCGCGACCGCCAGGATGGGATTTCTGCAGAACCTCACCACCGGGGAAATCGTCGAGCAGATTATCCGGGTCCAGCAGGACACCGGGGTCAAGATCACCAACGTGGTGCTGATGGGCATGGGCGAACCTTTCCTCAATTACCCGCGGGTCATCGATGCCTGCAAGATTATGAGCGACCCGGAGGGGTTGGCCATCGCCGCCAAAAAAGTCACCATTTCCACGGTGGGGATTGTCCCGCGAATCCGTCAGTTTTCCGAGGAGGACCAGCCCTTTAGCCTGGCAATTTCCCTGCACGCCCCCACCCAGGCCCTGCGCCAGAGTATTATGCCGGTGGCCGACAAGTTTTCCCTGGAGGAGTTGATGGACAGCGCCCGGGAATACACCCGCATTACCCGCAAGCGCATCACCTTCGAGTATGTGCTACTGGCCGGGGTTAACGACAATCTCCGGCAGGCCCGGGAATTGTTGAAGCTGCTTTCCCCGCTCAAGTGCAAACTCAACCTGATCCCCTACAACGATACCGGGTTGGGGTATGACCTGCCTGCTCAGGAACGCCAGGCAACCTTCCTGGAGGCCCTTTCACGGGCCCCTTTCACCGTTACCCTTCGCAAAAACCGCGGCAATGATATCGCCGCCGCCTGCGGACAGCTGTATGCCAAATCCCGCGAGGACGAGCAGCCGCGTTTTATCGCCCAGCCCCCGGACGCCCGGGCACCTCAAATCCTTTGAGAGCGATCGTACTCATCCGTTTTTTTTGAAGCCGAAGAAGTGCGATAAAGGGAATCTGACTTCAGGCCGGATTCTCCTCAACCTGTTGTTCTTCCGGGGCTTAACCGGTGGCGGGCCATTCCGGAAAAATGAACAAATCTATACAAGTTAATTTCAATCAAATTAAACCTTTACGTAAATTAATGATAAAAATTTCACAACCTGACGTTTTTGTCTTGGAGATCGTGAATTATTTCATATATTGATTTTTACAGGTGCTGGAACCAGCCGTTCCAGATGGTCTAAACGCTACTACAGGAGAGGTGATATGTATCTGATGCTATTGGGCGCCCCTGGTGTGGGCAAGGGTACTCAGGCTGAGCGCATTATGGCGCGCTACGATATTCCTCAGATTTCCACCGGGGAAATTCTCCGAGCGGAAATTCAGGCGGAAAGCGCACTCGGCCTTCAGGTAAAATCTGTCCTCGATGCCGGGGAACTGGTTTCGGATGAATTGATTCTCAGAATTGTCGCCAACCGGATTTCCCAGGCGGATTGCGCCCACGGGTTTATTCTGGACGGCTTCCCGCGCACCATTCCTCAGGCCGAAGGCCTGCGAAATCTGCTGCGGCGAATGGGCAACATCGAACTCAATGTATTTGAGATTTATGTGCCGGAAGAAGAGATTATGCGGCGGCTTCTGGCCCGTAAACGCGCCGACGACACCCGGGAAACGATCGAAAACCGCCTGGAAGTCTACCATCGCAGCACCGCTCCCCTGATCAGCTTTTATCAGAAAGACAGCCACTACACCCGCATCGACGGCTCTCATAGCATCGAAGACGTTGAAGCGGACATAGACGGGCATCTTAAGGCGTTGACCCTCCCGGTAAACGTTGTTGCCTGATTAAGACTTTCTTCGGGATCCCGGCCTCCCTGGGGTCCCGCGCCACCTTCTCTCCTCCAAACCCATTTTTTCTATTTAACCGCGAAGGCGCAAAGATTTATGGTTTGGTCTGTTCGTCATCCCGCCCTGGCGGGCCGCATAAAACTGCCTAGCGCCGCACTCCGATCAGTTGCCAACCCTCCGGGTCGGGCCCCAGAAAAACCGAAAAGGGCTCCATCCACTCTCCCCCAATCGCATCCTTCACGGAAAATGCCACTTCGACCTGCTCAAAGGCATTGGGAAGCAAATCACCCGGCAAAACAGCTTCCGGCTGTCCCGATTCATTCCAGGCGCCACCGTTAATACGGTAACGATATCGGCGCTGCCCGGTTTCTGCCAATCCGCTTTCCACCGCCAGGTCGGTTGTCGAAAGGCGCGATTGTCCCCCATCTCCAGTGGTCAGGACCGGGCGGTCCAGGGGATTGGCCCGCCAGAACCAGTAGCGGCCGATAATATCGCGGCGTTTTTTTAGTACCTCGACCAAATAGGCGGCCGCCGCGGGATCGGTATAACGACCCTCTGCGACAATCGCTTCGATGTCCGCATCGCGAAAGGCCATCACCAGCTTGGCGCCCCAGAAGCCGTCCCGGGTGGTCATCATCTCAAAGGCGGGATTGGGGAAAATGAATTTGTATTTCTGAGGATGAAAATTCTCCGCGGAAAAAAATCCGATGGCCGGATAAATCACTTCTCCGTGTTTTTCCCAGGGGCGGACGTAGAGCCCCAGGGTCACCGAATTGATAAACACCTGATGGGGATCGAAGGCATTTTCATACCCGATTTGCGGCGGCATGGGCTCATTTCCCTGGCTGCCCATGGTAGAGCCGAAATCGATCAGGTAGTGTTTCACAAAATCCTGATGGGTCAGGACGTCCAGGGTATTGTTGTCCTTGGTATCGTAGTGGTTTAGCCAGGCTGCCATAACCCGCAGACCGCGCAGCTCACGCCGGTGCTCGTGACGAATAAAATCGTTAGGATCGTCCTTGCGGGTGCTTTTATAGGAGAAAGGTCCCAGAAATTTTTTAGCGGGAATCAGCTTGCTGGCGGCCACCCGGATGCGGCCGTCGGGACGGGCCTCCACCCCCTTCATCAACTCGGCCAGGTCTTCCGCATTAAACAGGCGCTCCCGCCCCCGTTTGTCGGTGAAGGTCAGCCCTTCCCCGATTCTCAGGATCTCCGGGCGGAAAAAGACGATATAATTTTCCGGGACGTTGAAGCCGGCGGCATGGAAAAATTTGGTGCCGATCACCTCTGCGCCGGAGGCCAACTCGCTGAAACCGGGCGGCTCGAATTTGATTACATAGCCGACCCCGCTTTCAGTAACCACGTTGAAACCCGGGGTTACCCCCTCGTTTTTAACCTTGGTGATGGTCCAGGCGCCGTTGGTATCCGGACCTTTTTCCCCGCTATTGGGACCGTTCACCAGTTCCTCGATACTCATGCGCCGGGAAGAATGGCGGCGGGTGTACCAGCTGGAATTGACCGGCTCGTCGAAGGCATTCAGGTTGGCGGCCTCCCGACGGTGACCGCTCAGCCGGCGAACCTGGCGGGGCAGATTGAAGGCTTCTTTCAACTGATCGAAAAACTGCTTTTCGATGAGATCTTTGGGAATATTGATAGCCCGGTAATCGGGATCAGCCACCGGCAGGCGATCATCCGGCACCGCCCGGGGCGCTACGAAGGCGCCGCTGCCGGAACAGGCGCAGATAAAAAGAAGGATCAGCCACAGCAGGGCGATCCGGGGTCGGTTAAAAGGGGGTCGGTTAAAAGGTCGTTTGTTCATCGCTGTAATTCCTGGTTCAGGCCGAGGTAAAAGCGAAAGCCGTCCTCGCTAAAGGCTCCCATCAGGTTAATAAATTCGCCGTTGGCGCCCCACACGCGCACCCCGGCCCCGTAGCCGAAGACCATCTTTTGCCAGTCAAAATCGGCCACCACGTCGTCGGCCACTTCCCCGCCATCGAAGAACAGGAATAGATCGGCGAAATCCCAGATCGGGTAGCGGTATTCCAGCGCCCCCAGAATCAGATCGTGATCCCGGAAACGGCCCCGTTCGAAGCCCCGAACCGTCTCCCCCCGACCTAGCTCGGACAGCATATAGAAAGGAATATCCCCATCGTCCAGAGATCGGGTAAACTCGCCGGCCAGGCGCAGGGATAAACTGCGGTGGTAGAACAGATGCCAATAGCGGGTAATATCCGCGGTAATTCTATAAAAATTAAAGTTTTGAGCTCCCTTACTCCCCGCGTCGTTAAAGATCTCGGCGCGCAGCAAATGGCGTCCCCCGTGCTCCGGGCGTCCGGGATGGTCGCGGCTGTCCTGGCGGATTTCCGCGCCGAAGTTCACCAGGCGCACACCGGATTCCGCACCCGGCAGCAGCGCAAAATCCGCATCCTTAAGAATTCCGGGGAAGGCATCCCCCCGACCGTTATAAACATTGATGTTCCGGAATCCCGTAAACAAGCGGGTGCTTACCCCGCGCTGATGGTCCCGCCCCAGGGCCAGTTCGGTGAGCACGTTTTCCCCGGCGTAATTGACCCGGTCGCTTTTGCGGCTATCCTGTCCGATTCCGTAAAAGGGTTCCTGAGACAAAAATTCATAGCGCAGGTCATAATCCCCGTCAAAAGGGCCAATGCTGAAGTGTTCCAGTTGGAAGCGATAACGCTGGCGATTGTGGGCCCAGGTCGAAAGGGTAAGGGCGAGTCTGGCGCGATCCCAATCCAGCTGGGAATGGGTGTACTTAAATCCGGCTCCGCCCAGGGGGCTGTAAATGGGAAACAGCTTTCGGGTGCCGTCGTCCGAGGTCAGCAAATCGACGGTTTTGGGCACAATTTCTTTTTCACTGACCCATCCGACCGTATTGGCGATGGCCATTCCGGTGAGGTCCACCGGCAGGAGGGCCAGGCTCACCGGTAAATTGAGGATCTTCTCGGACAAATGGGTGCGCCCTTCCCCAAAGGCCTTTTGGGCCTGCTGAATACTGTCGATTTGGGCCTGGGACCAGGTGCTCTCCTCCTGGGCAGTTGCGGGTGCGAAGACATAGAGCGGGATTAATGTCGCCAGAAACGTTAGGCGTTTCCGCATCATAATAACGTGGGATTTCATAAAAAAACCTTGCAAATTGCAAATATCGGTTGGCTTTGCCTCTGAAGAACCTACCTCAAAAAGAGCACAAATTCAATTCAAAGGTTTAAAACTTGTTTGGAAAAAGTATTTAGGCCCTTTTCGTTTTGCCTCGTTTTCCTTAAAATTAGGCCGCTTTAAATTGACACCCCGAAAGATTTATGACCGGCCACGAGACTCACTGCAACAAATTCGATGCAATTATTATTGGCAGTGGTTTTGGCGGCACCATGGCGGCCCGGCAATTGATAAATGCCGGCCTGAAGGTCTTGATGCTGGAGCGGGGAACCTGGATTCGCCGCAGCCCGGAAAACTGGGACCTCAATTCCGCTTATCACCTGAGCCCCTATTTTTTGTACGACTCCCCGATCCGGGTTCGCAACGGGCAGACGGATAAAGAAATGGGCAACCTGCAACTGGTCGGCGGACCTTCGGTTTTCTACGGAGGGGTTTCCCTGCGGTTTCGGGAAAAAGATTTTACCCCACCCGGGGAGATTGTCTCGGACTCCCGGGCCTGCTGGCCGTTACGCTATCCGGAATTGACCGATTATTACCGGGAGGCTGAGGTGCTGCTGAATGTTTCCGGAACCCGGGACGATCCAACCGCCCCCCCGGATATTCCTTCCTATCCGCAGGACCCGCCCCCGATCGCCCGGGTATCCAACCGTATCGAAAAGGCCGCCAATGCCCTGGGGCTCCGGCCAATGCGCCTGCCGATGGCCATTAATTATTCGCGCGGCAACGGGCAGGCTTTGTGCGTCCACTGCACCACCTGCGATGCCTATGCCTGCGCCATCGGCGCCAAAAACGACCTGTCCAGCGTGATGCTGCCCCGCCTGATGGCCAGAGGGCTCAAGCTGAAACCCCGCACCGTGGTTACCCGGTTGTTGAGGGCTGGTAAACGCCTGACCGGGGTGGTCGCCCACGACAAACAAACCGGCCAGGAGATCACCTATCTGGCCGATAAAATCATTTTGTCCGGCGGGGCCTTATCCTCCCCGCAGTTGCTGCTGGCCTCGGGGCTGGCCGATCTCAACCCGGCGCGGGAGCATATCGGCCGCTACCTGATGCGCCACATCAACGCCATTGTTTACGGGATATTTCCCTTTTTCCCGGATCCCGAAAAACGCTTTCATAAAGAATTGGGCATCATGGATTATTATTTCCCGGATCCCGAAAAAAGCAGGGGGCTGAGCAAAGTAGGAAGCCTCCAGCAGTTTCAAACCCCGCCGGAGGGACTGGTGCGCGATCACCTCGGCTGGCCTCTGGGTCCCCTGATCGCCCCGGGGCTGAAGCTGCTGACCGGCTTCCTGGCCATCGCCGAGGACCAACCCCAGTACCGCAACCGCGTTTACCTCAGCAAAACCCAGAAGGATGCCTACGGGATGCCGCAGGGTGTTATCGAACATCGCTATTCCGGGCGGGACAAAAAGGCGCTGGCCTTTCTGGTTTCCAGGGCCAAAAAAATTCTCGGCAAAGCCGGGGCCCTGCTTTTTTATGTGCATCACGTTTATACCTACAGCCATGCGGTAGGAACAGTGCGCTTTGGAGAGGACCCCGGCCTGGCCCCGCTGGATCCCAACTGCCTGTTCCGGGGACTGGAGAATTTATGGGTGGTGGACGGCAGCTTTATGCCCACTTCAGCAGCCGTTAATCCCAGCCTTACCATATCCGCCAACGCGCTGCGGGTGGGCGAGCACATCGTCCGGGAAGCCGGATAAGCGAGGACAATGCCATGCTTCACATCGCTTTTCTCGGCTGCGGTTTTGCGGCCGAATTACACGGAAAAACCCTGGGGCACTTCCGGGATACGGTTCGGATCAGCTTCGCCAGCCGTTCCCCCGAAAAGGCCGAAGCTTTTCGGGAAAAATTCCGGGGTTACCGATCCTATACCGGCTATGAGGCCGCCCTGCAGGATCCGGAGGTCGATGCGGTAATGATCCTGACCCCGCCGGCCAGCCATTTAGACCTTACCCTGGCGGCCCTGCAGGCCGGCAAACACGCCATCGTGGAAAAGCCGCCCTTTCTCCACAGCGAGGACTTTACCACCGTCGGGCAGGCGGCGCAAAATGCCGGACGCCAGGTGATGATCGCGGAGAACTATTTCTACAAACCCCTGCGGCGCAAGCTGGCGGAAGTGATCCGAGAGGGGCGCATCGGACGTCCCCTTTTTCTGCACCTCAATGCCGTTAAGCAGCAGCAAACCGCGGACTGGCGGGATCAGCCGGAACTGAGCGGCGGCGGAGCCCTCTTCGAAGGGGGCATCCACTGGATCAGTTTCCTGAATCAGTTGGGATGGCAGCTCGATGCGGTCCGGGGATTTTTGCCGCACGGTGAAAATCCGGGAAAAGAACGCAGTATTCTGGTGGGCTTCAACTATCAGGAGGGACCGGCCGGAATGCTGAGTTACTCCTGGGACGTACCTTCGTGGTTCAAGGGGTTGCGGATTTCCAGGCTTTTCGGCAGCAAAGGATCGGTCACCTTCGAGACCAACGGGGTTTTCCTGATGGCGCGCGCCGCCAGGCCGGTGTTCTGTTTTCCGGGGCTGCGGGACCTCACCGGCTACCGGGCTATGTTTGCCGATTTTCTGCCGGCCCTGCGCGAAAACCGCCAGCCCGCCTTTACCCTGGAGATGGCCCGCAAGGACATCGAGACCATAGAGCGAATATCAAAACAACTTCAAGACTAACCTTATTCACTGCGCGGTAATCCGCATTCTATTTTTGGAGGAATTCATGAGTGATATTGCCATTGCCTTGTTTATAGGCCTTTGTGCCGGCACCCACATCGCCACCTGGGGGATGTACAAGGACTCCCCTCACGAGGGCTTCACCTGGGCCCGTTATTTCCGCAGCATAACCGTGGGCGGACTGGTCGGCCTGGCCATCTACCAGATTACCCATCCCACCTTAAACATGGCCCTGGCCGGAGACCGGGTGGTGTTGTACGGCTCCGCCTACGCTATGGAGCGGGCCCTGGTGGAATTTTGGAAAACCTTTATTCGCCGGGAAGATCAATCCAAGTATTTTATTCCGGGCATGTTCCACATTTTCGGAAAGGTGATTCAAAGCCCCGGACAGCGCCTGGGAATCGGCATCGGGGTGATCGTTTTTGTGCTGGCGGTTGCCGGCGGGGTTTACTGGTTGGAAACCAGCGACATTCATATTCATCCCCTGATCGTCCTGCTGGTAGCGGGGAGCGCCGGCGGGTGGATCTCCGCATTCGGCGGGGCCTGGAAGGATGCTCCGATCGAGGGCTTTGAGACCTTCAAGTTTTTTCGCAGTCCGGGCATCGCCTTTTTCTACGGCTGTATTGTGGGCTTCTTCACCAACCACTACCTGTTCATCATGCTGGGGGCCATCGGCTACACCATCTCAACCATCGAAACCTACAAAACCTTCTTTTTCCTGGATCGCCCCCGCGGGAAATTTCAGGGCATGCCGGAGCATTTCCCGGAGATGCGCACCCGGCGTTTCCGCTTTCTGCCGGTTTACATTGCCATCTGGACCCTGGTGATCGTTAATCTGGTGATGGCTTTTCTGGAACCGCACAACGGCATTTCCACCCAGGTGTTCGGGTTCTGAGGTAGTTAGGTGGTTAGGTGGTTAGGAAGTATTTTAAAGCAGATTCTGGGAACATGGGGTTGGTCCTGCAATTTCCGGATTTCCAAGCCGCCTGACCTCCCGGCCGCCGGTCGCCAAAAAAAATCCGTCCCGTGTTTTAACGATCACGTTTTGCAACCCGTTTTTCTTCGTATATATATCCCATCGAATGAATATCCCTTTCGGTTAACCGATTTGTTTGACTGGCGTTAGCCGGACCATCATCAACCCGCCAACTGTGGAATCGGATATGGAAAATCGCCCCATCGTTTTTGTAACCGGGGACAGGCAGGATCTGGATGCTATCAAGAAGCTGGGTAAAACGCTCACCCGCCTGAGCGGCAAAGGTCAGTTCCCGGCGTGGGTCGTCCATACTGATGAGCCGGAACTGGTGGGAACGGAATTTTACGACGGGATCGAAAAGCACTTTTACGAGTCCACCCATTGCCTGGCCATTTGCAGCGCCGCCGGTTGGGACAGCGAACATCTGGCCGGCAAAATTACCGGGTTTTCCGGGCCATCGTCCCATTTGCTGGCCCTGGCCACCGACGACCAGGGCGTGGAGCTGGCCAATCAGGCCGGTCTGGGCAAATTGCTGGATTACCGAACCCGGCCTTTTCCCAACGACGGCCGTGCCGCCGGGGATAATTTCCAGCACCTTCTGGCTGCTATCGCCGGTATTTCGCCGGAACGGGCGGCCGAGTATGGGACTGAAGTTTTTAAGAAACAAATCCGGACCATGGCCCTGGCGGTGGCGGCCGTGGTGGCGGTAATGGCTTCTTTTGCCGGATGGCAGTGGTACGGGGGACACGTTGAGCGCGCCGAACAAAATTCCGAGGCGCGCCGCCAGCAGGCCGACGCCTATATCCAGACCTCCCTGCATTACCGCAACCTGCAGCGCGAATTGGAAGCAGCCCATTGGGCGGCCCAGGCTTATCACCTCTCTCCCCAGCAGGATACCCGGGATTCCCTGATGAACTATCTCCCGGAGATAACCCTGAGAGCCATTCTGCCTCATCCCACTCCCCTGGTCGGAGCCATCCTCAACGGAACCGAAGATCTGCTGGTGTCCTGGGGGGAGGACAACCGCCTGTATCGCTGGAATACCGACAATTACACCCAGGCCGGCGCGCCGTTGCCCCATACGCAATGGGTTATCGGGGCTCTTTTTACCGCAGACGATCGCCAGCTGATTTCCTGGAGTGAGGACAGCACCGCCCGGATCTGGAACCCCTCCACCGGTCAATTGATAGGGACCCTGCCACACGAAGACGGGGTGATCGGGGCCCAACTCGATCGCCAGGGCAACCTCCTAACCTGGTCGCGGGACGGTAGCGCGCGGATCTGGGACCTCAACACCCAAAAGGTTCTGCAGCGATTCTCCCACCGGGAGGGTTGGGTTCAGGG
>JAGRBF010000357.1 GCA_020434205.1 Calditrichota bacterium
AACTGTTTCAATTGACAGACTACTAACCATTGGTGCTAGTTGTTTAAAGGTTGTATTCAGCAATACTCAGAGGGATAAACCCAGCATCATCTGGTTTTAGTCCGTCGAATTGCACCAACAAGTTGAAGGCAGAGACCATAAATGCCAGTCTCATCTTGAAATAGGTCCATTTTCTGTGCATCATTTTTTTGAAATGGCAGATTAAAGTCAACATTGAGAAAACGGTCTCAACCAACATTCTATCGTTCCAGGTTCCCCTCGGACATAGTTTCAAATTCCTGGGATCACCTGTTTTGGCATGAAAATGCTGATCTGCAAACACAACCATTTTATCTTCAACCTTTGCGATCAGTGGTTGAAATACTTTGTCAGCGACATTGGCCGTGCTACAATCCCAGTCTACAATGAGGCCGAATTGATTCAGTTGCAGGCAGAATTTTCCACCGACGATCCAGCGATAGTTGGATTTACCTTTCTTGCCAATCTGCTTGGGACTACGGCCTTCCCGAATGGGATGGATTAATTCAATCCCAAAGCTATCGATAACCCCCAGGATGGTGGGTGAGGCAAGAAATCGGTCCGACCAATCCCGATGGGTGGCAAACAAACGGAATAGACGAGTACGTTCCGGTAATTTGGGAAAAAGATGAACCCAATCCCGTTTGAGCCAACGATAGAAAGCACGACAGCCTACTCCTTTGATGGCAAAAAGAATAGCCAGGGTAACAATTTCGCTGGGGTAGAGCTGGCTTTGAGAATGCTTCTTGACCTTATTCATTTGATTATCTATAGTTAGAAAAATCCGAATGATGAAATCTTCAGTAGGCATGGGGTTTACCTTTCTGTTTGGTCTCTCAACCTTAAGTTAGGTAAATCCTCGCCTACTTTAAACTAGCACCAATGGTTACTAGGGCAGGTCCGCCACACAGCGAAAGCCGGTGTGGTTAAAGGCGGAATCCCGGGTGGAGCGCATCCGCCGGGCTACCCGGTAGCCGCTGCAGTAGCTTTCGTTGCACAGAAAAGAACCCCCGCGCATCACGTATTTTTCGGCATAAGGCTCCATGGGGTCGTATGCTTCTTCGGGACCGGCGGGATCCTCCTGAAGACCAGCCGCCGCGGCAGCAGCGTAGGTGCGCACGTGGTATTTGTCCGCACACCATTCCCACACGTTGCCGGCCATGTCGAACAAACCGTAGCCGTTGGGGGGAAAGGACTTCACCGGCGCGGTGGCGTAAAAGCCGTCCTCCAGGGCGTTGCGGTAGGGAAACTGCCCCTGCCAGAAATTGGCCTGGGCGGCGGAGGCCTCAATAGCGGCATTGCCCCAGGGATATTTGGGATCCTCCAGCCCGCCCATGGCCGCCCACTCCCATTCCGCCTCGGTGGGCAGGCGTTTGCCCGCCCATTTGGCGTAAGCCCCGGCATCGTCCCGGGAAACGTGCACCACCGGATGGTCCATCAGGCTGTCGATGTTGCTGCCGGGGCCGGTAGGGTGGCGCCAATCCGCACCGATGGTCCAGGCCCACCACTGCGAAAAATCTTCCGGATTGACCGGACCGTCGGTTTCCCGGAACACCAGGGATCCCGGCTGCAAGAGGGAATCCGGCGGCCGGGGGGTGTCCGGGGGAAGGGATTGGCGAAGGGTTTCCCAATCCAGGGCCCGCTCCGCTTCGGTGCGATAGCCGGTGGCCTCCGTAAAGGCGGTAAACTGGCGGTTGGTTACCTCGTGGATATCGATAAAAAAGGGGGAAACCCGCACCGGGTGGCGGGGCAACTCGTCCGGCTGGGCCTGTTCGGACTTGCCGCCCATCAGAAATTGGCCGCCGGGGATATAAGCCATTCCCGCCGGGGGAAGGGGCGGATCGTCCTGGGCGCCGCAGGCGAGCATCAAACTCAAAAAAAGGACCGGCAAAATCCGGCTGGCGAAACGTCTCATCCGCAAGTTTAGCCGCGGGCGGTTATATAAACAAATCTCCCCGGCAAACCGGGATTCCCCTTGGCATTATTGCCGCCCTTTTGGTATATTAAAGTCCATTTCAAACACACCGTAGGCCGCACAGGTCGCCTCGAACCCCGGTACGGGTCCGGCCGGTATTGTTTTGCCCGGCAGGGCAACCTCTCCCCGAAACAACCTTTCCTTCCTCGCCAACAACACCGAAACCCGCTGGGGCTATAAATCATGACTAAAATTCAAAAACTGTCCGTCTGGGAAAAAGCCGGTTACGGATTCGGCGATCTGGCCTCGGTGCTGTACTGGCAGACCATCAGCGCCTATCTGCTCTATTTTTACACCGATGTTTTCGGGATTACCGCCGCCGCTGCCGGCACCATGATGCTGATGAGCCGCCTGTGGGACGGGGTCAACGACCCCCTGATGGGCATCCTCGCGGATCGCACCCAAACCCGCTGGGGCAAGTTCCGCCCCTATCTGCTGTGGATGGCCGTTCCCCTGGCTATTGCCGGGGTCCTGGCCTTTACCACCCCGGACCTGGACGATTCCGGAAAGCTGACTTATGCCTACGTCACCTTTTTCCTGCTGATGATGCTTTACACCGCCATCAATATCCCCTATTCTTCCCTGCTGGGGGTGATCACCCCGGACCCCATCGAACGCACCAGCGTATCGTCCTACAAATACGTTTTTGCCTACATCAGCGGCACCATTGTTTCCGCCCTGGCCCTGCCCATGACCAACTATTTCGGCCAGGGCGACGAGGCGGCCGGGTGGCAGTGGACCATGGTCATCTTCGGGCTGGCGGCCACCCTCTTTTTTATGATTACCTTTGCCAGCGTGCGGGAACGGGTTACCCCGCCTAAAAATCAAAAAACCAGCATAGACCGGGACCTGCGGGACTTGCTCAACAACGTTCCCTGGGTGCTGCTGCTGTTCGCCACCCTGCTTTTTATCCTTTTTGTCGCCACCCGCCTGAGCGTCACCACCCATTATTTCAAATATTTTGTGGGAGAGCAGGAGATTTCCATTCTGGGCTTTTCCGGCAGTTACGGTTACGTAGCGCTGACCTCCGCCTTTAACGCCGTCGGCACCTGGGCCGCCATTGTGGGGGTGATCTGCACCAACTACATCGCCGGGTGGATCGGCAAAAAGCGCGCTTTTCTGATGCTCTTCGTGGTGGCCGCCCTCTCCACCGCCGCCTTTTTCGTGCTGAAGCCGGAGCAGGTGGAGCTGATGTTCGCCCTTCAGGTAATCGGCTCCTTTACCGGAGGACCGCTCTCTCCCCTTATCTGGGCCATGTATGCCGATGCCGCGGATTATTCGGAATGGAAAACGGGGCGGCGCTCCACCGGGCTGGTGTTCTCCGCTTCCACCATGTCTCAGAAATTCGGCTGGGCGATCGGCTCTTACGTGGCGGGAATTCTGCTGAGCTCCTTCGGCTTCGAGGCCAATATGGAACAGAACGCGGAGGTGCTGTGGGGGCTGAAGGCTCTGATGAGCATTATCCCTGCCGGTGCGGGAGTTCTGGCTATTTTGCTGATTCTTTTCTATAATCTGGATGAAGCCAAAATGCAGGAGATTGAGCGGGAGCTGCGGCAACGGCGGGAGGGGGCGTAGGCGGCAGAGGGAAGAAGATCCTGAGATCCGAAGACCGGAAGACTGGAGGACCGGAGGACCAGAGGACCAATAGACCAATAGACCAATAGAGCAATGGACCAATAGAGCAATGGACCAATAGACCAATAGACCAATAGACCAATAGACCAAAGGACCAAAAGACCAGAGGATCAAAAGATCAAAAGATCAAAAGTTTGAAAGACTATTGGAAAAGCGAAAAGAAGGCAATCGCTGATCGCTTCTCGCTGATCGCCCATCGCCTTTCGCTGGTCGCTAATCGCTGATCGCTAATCGCCGCAGGCGATAACCATGTAACCATTTAACCATTATCAGTCATCAACCATTGGAACCCTTATGACATATCAACCCGGCAATAATCGTTACGATACCATGCGCTACAATCGCAGCGGACGCAGCGGACTCAAACTGCCCGCCATATCCCTGGGACTCTGGCACAATTTCGGGGAGGTCGACCTCTTCGAAAACTGCCGCAAGATGGTGCGCGGGGCTTTCGATTTGGGCATCACCCATTTCGATCTGGCCAACAACTACGGCCCTCCCCCCGGCTCCGCAGAGGAAACCTTCGGACGCCTGCTGAAAAAGGACCTGTACCCCTATCGGGATGAACTGATTATCTCCAGCAAGGCCGGCTATCTGATGTGGGACGGTCCCTACGGGGATTTCGGGTCCCGCAAATACCTGGTGGCCAGCCTGGACCAGAGCCTCAAGCGCATGGGTCTGGAATACGTGGATATTTTCTACCACCACCGTCCCGATCCCGATACCCCGCTGGAAGAGACCATGGGCGCCCTGGACTATATCGTGCGCAGCGGGCGGGCCCTCTACGCCGCGGTCTCCAACTACCCGGCCGATCTGGTGAAACGAGCCGCGGAGATCCTGCGGGATCTGGGCACCCCCTGCCTGATCAATCAGCCGGTTTACAATATGTTCAATCGCTGGATCGAACCCGAATTGCTGGACGAACTGGAACGGCAGGGAATGGGCTGCATCGTCTTTTCCCCCCTGGCGCAGGGCATGCTAAGCGACAAGTATCTGAAGGGCATTCCCGGGGATTCCCGGGCCGCCAAATCCCACGGATTCCTGAAGAAATCGGCCATTACCGAGGCCCGCCTCAGCCAGATCTCCCGGCTGAACGACCTGGCGGCGCAGCGCGGACAAACCCTGGCGCAGATGGCCCTGGCCTGGGTGTTGCGCCACCCGGGGATGACCTCCGCCCTCATCGGCGCCAGCCGCATCAGCCATATTGAAGACGCGGTCAGCGCCCTGCAGAACCTGGCCTTTTCGGATGAAGAGCTGGGCCGGATCGACGCGATTTTGGGAGAATGAGGGACCTACGCAAAACCCCCGAAAAAAAAGAGCGCCCGGTCTATCACGCCGGGCGCCCCTCAGGAGGCTTATCGAGGGTCCGAAACTCGACAGAGGCCAAAATTTGAGAACGGTATCGCCTAATCCTGCTCCAGCTTGTCGTACCAATTGATCTTCAGGATGTAGCTGGTAATCGCCAGCACCACCACCGCGTAAGCGGCATAGGCGTTTTCGCGGATCACCAGGTAAATCGGCAACGCCACCAGGCAGGTCTGCCAGACAATCCCCACCGCAACGTTGAACATATCCCGACCAAAATTGCCGTTGGCGATAAAGTCCGGCTGCTCCGCCAGCACCGCCTGGTGGACCGGCCCCCAGAATCCCCAGGGGCGCACCTGCCGGTAGAAGGACTTCAGCACCGCCATATCTTCCGCGGGAGTCGCCAGGGTGGCGACAATGCAGCCGATCAGGGAAATCACCAAAATAATCGGGAATTGATAGATGGTAGGATGAATGTCCACCACCTGCGGCACGATCAGGGAAGCCAGAATCCCGGTGACCATGCCCCAGAAATAGCCGTGCCCGTTAAAGCGCCACCAGTACCATTTCAGGAAATTGGCGGCGGTATAGCCCCCCCACAGGGCGTTGACGATCCACTGGGTCACCGAATCGATCGACTCCACCACAAACCCGAAGGCGATGCCCACCACCACCACCGCGAAGGAGGTGAGGTAGCTCATGCGAACGTAGGTTTTGTCGTCGGCATCGGGGCGGATGTATCGTTTGTAAATATCATTGACCAGATAGGCAGGCGCGGCGTTGACGGTGGCGGCAAAGGTGGACATAAAGGCCGCCAGCAGTCCGGCCATCAACACGCCCAGCAACCCCACCGGCACGAAATTGCTCATGGCGTAAGGTAAAATGAGCTCAAAATCGATGGCATTGCCCATTTCCGCCAACTCGCCCCGGAAGAACACCAGGGCCAGAACGGTGAGGCCGGCGATCATCATATAGCGGGGGAAAAAAAGCACCACCGATACCAGCCCGCTCATCTTGGCGGCTTCCGCCGGGGATTTGGTGGCCAAAATGCGCTGCATGTCGTAATTGGGAGCGGGACCGGCCAGGCTCACCAGCATGCCTTTGAAAACCATCATCCCAAAGAAAAGGGCAAAGAGGGAGTAGCCGTCGTCGGCGATCCGGGTGTTCACCGAATCGAGAATACCGCTCCAGTCCAGCCCCAGCTCCCAACCGAAGAAGATGTCCTTCCAGCCGGCCGGCAGCACCGCGTTCAGGGCTTCCGGACTTACCTGGGTGATGGCGATGATGCCGATGGCGATGGAGGCCACCGTCATGATAACAAACTGGATCAATTCGGTGAGCACCACGCTGAACATCCCGCCTTTGATCACATAGAGAGTGGTGATCCCCATAAAAATGAGGGCGTAGGTGTTGGCGGAAAGCTCCCAGGGCAGAAAGGATGCGGAGAATTTCCCGATCCCCTTGAAGCCGTAGGCCAGGAAGCCGATCACGCTGACGATCGCAAAAACGACGATGATGGCGTGGCTGAGGGTGGCGCCGCGACCGGTGCCGAAGCGGGTTTTCAGCCATTCCGCCCCGGTCATAACGTTGGAGCGGCGCAGCCAGGCGGAGAGAAACACCATCAGAATCACCTGGTTAAAAACCGGCCACAGCCAGGGAATAAAGGCCCCCTTCAGCCCGTAGACAAAGGTGATGGAAACCAGCCACATGGTGCCGGTGATGTCGAACATCCCCGAGGCGTTGGACACCCCCAACACATACCAGGGAATGGCGTTGCCCCCCAGAAAATAGGAATTGATATCCCGGGAAGCGCGGCGCGAGATGAGAAACCCGACCAAAACGGTGGCCAGCAGGTAAATCACAATGATGCTGACGTCAATCCAATGCAGTTGCATAATTACGTCCTGTCAGTAAGCATAAAAGCTACTTCAAACCGTTGTTTTTTATTGTATTGGCATACCATTGCGCCGATTTTTTGGGAATGCGTTGTCCGGTGGCGTAGTCCACGTAGGTCATCCCGAATCTTTTGGAAAAACCCTCTGCCCACTCGAAGTTGTCCATAAAAGACCACACGAAGTAACCTTTAACGTCGATTCCGGCGGCAAGGGCCTCGTGGACCGCTCCGATATAACCGTTCAGGAAAGTGATGCGGTCCGGGTCCGCCACGGTTCCCCCGACACATTGGTCCGGCATGGCGCAGCCGTTTTCGGTAATGAAAATTTCCGGAGCCTGATAACGCTCGTGGATCCATCCCAGCAGCTTTCGCAAGCCCCAGGGCACCACATTCCAGCCCATATCGGTTTTTACCCAGGTGGGGTCGGAACTCAGTTGCACCAGTTGGTCGTCCCCGATACCACCATTGCTGTACGCCTCGCTGGTGATCTGCCCGTTGGACTGCGAAGCCAGCATGGTGGTGTAGTGGTTAAGGGCGAAAAAATCGCTGGAGCCCTTGAGCAATTCCCGCTGCTGATCGGTGAAGCAGGGCAGGCGTTCTCCCAGGCGCTGGCGCATCACCGCCGGGTAATCCCCGCTATAAACCGGATCGGCAAACCAGCCCAGAAAGAACTCCAGAGCGCGCTGAGCGGCTGCCCGATCCTGCGGAGAGCCGGTGAGCGGCTCGCGCCAGTCGCAGTTGTTGCAGATGGCAATCCGGCCTTTTTGATGGGGCTGGAAATCCCTGCGGTAGCGATCCACCGCCCGGGCATGAGCGAGCAAGAGGTGATGCCCGGCCAGATACGGCTCGCTATGGGAGTGGCGGCCCGGGGCGTGCAAGCCCAGCCCGTATCCCAGCATTGCGCTGCACCAGGGTTCGTTGAGGGTTAACCAGTTGCGGACCCGATCCCCAAAGGCCTCAAAACAAATGGCGGCGTAATCGGCGAAAAAATCGGCGATGCCGGGATTGAGCCAGCCGTCGAATTCCATCTGCAGACTAACGGGCAGGTCCCAGTGATACAGGGCAATCCAGGGGGTGATGTTGTGCTTGAGCAGGGTGTCGATCAGCTCCGAATAAAAGCGGATGCCTTCCGGATTGGGTTTGCCGCGCCCATCCGGCTGGATACGCGGCCAGGAGATCGAAAAGCGATAGGCCTGCAACCCCAGATCGGCCATCAGGGCCACATCTTCCTTGTAGCGATGGAAGTGATCTGTGGTGACGTCGCCGGTATGGCCGCCCAGGGTTTTTCCGGGGGTATGGGCAAAAACATCCCAGATCGAGAGCCCTTTACCCCCTTCCTGCCAGGCCCCTTCGATTTGATAGCTGCTGGCAGCGGATCCCCATACAAATGATTGCGGAAAAGTTTTCATCAATTTTCCTGCGAGATTAAACCGTCCGGGGACGGCGTTTGCGATTTTCTATTAGGGCGTGTTGCCGCGGCATCAGACCTGAGAATTTTCCTTCACAAAAGCGATCAGCTCATCCACCCGGGCAAAAGCCACCGCGGTGTAGGTATCGGCCGCCCCGTAATAGATGGCGATCCGCCCGGTTTCGGCATCGGCCAGGGTGGCGCAGGGAAAGGCCACATTGGGCACAAATCCGGTGGTTTCGTAATCCGCCTCGGGGGTCAGGATGTAATCCCGGGTGCGGTAAAGCACCTTGCTGGGATCGTCCAGATCCAGCAGGGCGGCGCCCATGCTATACACAAAACCGTTGCAGGTGGTGGTTACCCCGTGGTAGATCAGCAGCCAGCCTTCGGTGGTTTCGATGGGCACCGGACCGGCCCCGATTTTGGTGGATTCCCACCAGCTTTCCACCCCGCGGGACATCACATGGCGGTGTTTGCCCCAGTAGACCAGATCCGGACTGTGGCTGAGGACGATATCGCCGAAGGGGGTATGGCCGCTGTCGCTGGGGCGGCTGAGCAGCACATACAGACCGTTGATCTGCCGCGGAAAGAGCACCCCGTTGCGGTTAAAGGGGAAGGTGGGATTTTCCAGCTTCACAAAGGTTTTGAAATCGCGGGTCATCCCCATTCCGATGGAGGGGCCGGGGAAATCGTCGCACCAGTTGATGTAATAGGCGTCGCCCAGTTTAAGCAGGCGGGGATCGTAGGCGTAGCCGTTTTTCACCGCCTCCCCGGCCTCGTTAACCCACTTGATGCGCTCGGGGCGGATGTCCCATTTCAGGGCATCCTCGCTGGTGCCGAAATACAGCTGGGGTTTGGCGTTTTTTTCGTCGGCCCGGAAAATGCCGACAAACCCGCCCTGGTAGGGAATAACCGCGCTGTTAAAGATGCGGGCCGCGGCCGGAACGGGATTCCACCCGATGATGGGATTGCCGCTGTAGCGCCACACCACCTGATGGCAGCCGGCCGGTTTGTCCTCCCAGGGGATGTTGGGAAGAGCGGTGCCGTTAACAATCCGGGCGCCGGTTTTTGGGGACTTGGTAGCATTGGTGCTCATGTAAAAATTCCTGGTTGGTTGTTGGGGTTACAGGGTTGCATGGTTATTAAGGCGCCTTTTCCAGCATTTCAATACAGCGAATAAGGGCCCGGATGTTGTGGTAATTGACCTTCCAGTCGCGCGCTTTGGGAGCCCGGATTTGTCCGGGACTTTGGTCCAGTCCTTCTTCGTACCAGCCGCCGTTCACCTTGTCGATCAGGTAGCTGTCTATATAGCGCCATTCGCTCTCAAAAGCGGCCTGGTAGCGCGCTTCGTCCGGATAAAGGCGGCTCATCAGCAGAAAAGCATTGAGGGCTTCCGCCTGCACCCACCAGGTTTTCACCTCATCGATAATGGAAATGGGACCGTTTTCCTCGAGGTAATAGCCCTGGTAAAAGAGTCCCCCGTTTTTGAAATCCCACCCGTTGCCCAGGGCATGGTCCACCATTTTCCGGGCAACCTTTGCGGTGCGGGCATCATTTTCCATCCCCAGCACCGCGGCCGCCTCCAGCATCAGGAAGGCGGTCTCGACATCGTGCCCAAAGCTGACGTGATCGTAATATTTATTGGCCATACGTTCCGCTTCACTGGCCTGGCGGAAGGACACCGGGGTCCAGTCGCGCTCCAGAAAGAGGGTCAGATACCCTTTTTCGGTGGTGATGGTATCCCGGATGAGGGTCAGGATTTCCAGCAGGCGCTCGCGCAGGGTGGGGTCCGGCCATACCTGATACAGGGCGGTGTAGGCTTCCAGGATGTGAATGGAGGAATTCTGATCCTTCCAGGGCGCTTCCTTGCGGGGGTGGCCTTTGAGAAAGGACCAGGAGCCGTCCCGTTCCAGAATATCGATATAGCCGCCTTTTTCCGGATCCCGGCTGTGTTGGTCCAGCCAGGCGAAGGTTTTTTGGGCCAGTTCCAGGGCCTGCGGATCTTGGGAAACGGTGAAGTAAGCCGACAGGGCGTAAATGGCAAAGGCATTGCTGTAAGCGGTTTTGGCGCCACCGTCCCCGGCTGCTTCTCCCTTGCGGTTGCGCAGAAAATAAAAGCCGCCGTATTGGGCATCCCACATTTTGTCCCGCAAAAAGCGAAAACCGTGCGTGGCGATTTCCCGGTAGCGATCGTCCTGATAAAACAGGGCCAGTTGCGAGGCGCTCCACACGTGGCGGGTCTGGGAAACCAGCATCTTGTTCTGAGCGCCGGCGGGCTGCCAGCGATAGTCAAAATCGCTCAGAAAACCGCCGTCGCTTTTGTCCAGGGTGCGGGGATACCAGGCCCTGACCACGTATTGCTGCAGAGAATTTTTCAGCTCTGCGACCAAAGCCTTGCGGCCTGTTTCTGCGGCGGCTTCCGCGTTGTTCAGTTTCATCATTTTGTCCCGGAAAAAGGTGCCCTGGCGGGTCGGCTCAAAGGTCCAGTCGCGGATCAGTTGGGGCGACCATTGGGGATCGAACACCCAGGCGGTCCAGGAAATACCCTTGCGATCGAAAAAGCCGATAATGGCCTCGCCGTAGCTTTCATCCCCGATCACCGGGATGTGCGCCCCGCGCTCCCCGCTGCTCATAAAGCCGAACTCCGTGGCCATCAGCGGATAAGTATCCGCCGCGAATCCCCAGCTTTCCTCCCATTTGTCCTCCCAGGGTTGGGAGCGCTTTTGGGGATAGGGATGGGTTACGTAGGCCACCCCCGGAAAATCGATAGGGTCGTAGCGCAGGAAGGACAGATCGTATCCCCAATTGAGCCCGGCTACCAGGGGAATGGCCTCCGGATTGATGGCGTAGATCATCGCGATCAGATCTTCCATCAGGGTTTTGTGCTGGGCCCAGGTGTATTTCCCCAGTTTCCCCTCATATTGGGTGGGTTCGTTGAAAAGCTCGTAAAAGGCCACGGTGGGATTACCGGCATAGCGGGTGGCGATGGTTTGCCAGAAGCGAAAGGTTTCGGTTTGGGTGGTGTTGTACATCGGCAGAAAAAACACCTCGGTGCGCAGATTGCCGATGGAATGCCAGTCAATAATCACGTGCATCCCAAGCTCTTCCGCCCAGGCCACTCCCTGGTCGATCAGCCGGAGGTAATCCTCCGGGCCGCGCTCCCGCCAGGCGCTGGGGTGTACCGGAAAACGCACCACGTTGGCGTGCCAGTCTTTGGCGGCCTGGAAGTAGGCCTTATTCCAGCGCTTTTCCTTTTCCAGCTTGTCCGGATCGGAGAAGGAGACCCCGCGGAACACCACCGGATTGCCCTGACTGTCGACAAATTGATTGCCCTCTACCTTAATCCGGGAGAGGGGGGCGCTTTTTTCCTGAGGCAAGACGCTTGTCGCCAGAGCGATGATCAGGAAAAGCGGCAAAAGATTTTTTATGGTGCTGAAGCAATTTGCGATCATGATCTTGTCCGTCATTTTTGTCGCTTGATAATGCAGGCCAGGTCCCGTTCGAAGGAGGCTACCGCCAGGCGCAGTTGCCCGTCTTCACCCACCCGGACCTTTTCGGTTTTGCCCATAAAAGTACCGCTTTGCGGATCGTACCAGCGCACCTCATAGGCGCCGGGCAGCATCCCGGGAATCTCCTGGGTAAAGTCCCCCACCTGCTCGAGCTGATGCCCTTCGCTGACCATCGACCACTGGTAGTTGAGGTTCTTCATCCACAAAGCGGCATCCGCTCCGGCGTAGATGGCCCGGATAAAGCCGAAGACCTGCTCGTCCGGTTTGGCCGCCAGGCGCCCCGGCACCAGGGTTTGGAATTTCAGGTGGGCCTGGCCGAAGTCCAGCTCCCCGGCAAAACGGGCCAGGTCCCCGAACTTGTGCCACAGATCGAGCGGATCGATGTAGTTGTCCCACCACCAGCTCATGGGAATCACCGGGGTTTCGCTGAACCACCCCGCCCAGATGCTGTTGTGCAGGCCGATATGCTGGGAATCCGCTTTGGCGGTGCGATCGGCCCCCCGGTATTCCACCCCGAACTCGCCGATCACCATCGGTTTCTGATAAAAATCCACCGCCATTTCGTGAATATCCACCATGTGAGGGGCCATGTTGAGGGCGTTGTAAATATGAAACATGGCGTAGTCCATCGCGGGGGACCGGAAAGCGTCCGCCACCTTTTCCGGATAATTGCGGGTGGCGCTGGTGGAAACCAGCCGTTGGTGCACATCCACCGACTTGATGAACTCGGCCATTTCGATATGCCAGCGGTTCATGGGAATAGCCTGCCCGGCCATCAGGTCCGCTTCGTTGTAGAACTCCCAGGTGCCCAGACTGGGGCTATGCCCAAAGCGGGAGACGATGTATTTGTATTTGCGTTTGAAATGTTCGATCGCCACCGCATTGGTAAACAGCTCTTTGCCGTCCGTGCAGGGGCCCCCGTTGATTTTATTGTAGGGACTGTCCAGCCAGCGGTTTTCCCGGAAAAAACCCTGTCCCTTCTGGGCAATACCGTGATAATCCAGGCACAGCATCACCGCGATGCCATATTGTTCCGCCAGTTCCAGAATCCCGTCCAGGCGGCGGGCGCTTTCCAGATTGTAAACCCCCAGCCCGGTTTCCTGCCATTCGAAGGAGAGGTTCCAGGGGCACATCCAGATCCGGGTGATATTGGCCCCGTTTTCCTTCATCTTGCGGAAGTAATGCTCGTAATTATCGGTCCAGCACACGTTCAGTCCGATGCCCCGAAAGGTTTCCCCGTTTTCGTAGGCAAAGGTGGCGTTATCATCGGCCAGCACCAGTCCGCCGCGCACCCCGGGAGCGCTGTTTTGAACCGGGATCGAGAAGGCAGCGCGTTTTTCGCCGTTTATAATGATGTTGAAGGCGTGCTCCCCGGCCTGTTTGGGGGCGAAGCGCGCCTCCCACTGCTCCCTTCCCGCCTCATTTTTGCCGTCGTAAAAGAAGGACAGGCTGAGGGTGGTCAGATCCGGCTGGCGAATTTCCAGCTCTATCTGATTGCTGCGCAGGTCGAAGGGATTTTCGAAACCCAGGTTTTCCTGAAAACGGATTACCAGCGTTTCAAATTTTTTGCCTTTGGCCGGTTTTTCCAGGGATTCAATGGCCCCGGAAACATTTCCCGCCAGGCAAACGCTCAATATCATCAACAAAAACACTCTGATCATCGACACCTCAATTAGACAGGGTTACAGGGTTACATGGTTATCGCCTGCGGCGATGGGCGAATAGCGAGAAGCGAATAGCGAGAAGCGATCAGCGATCAGCGATTGTCTTTTTCTCGCTTTTCCAAGAGTCTTCCGGTCTTCCGGTCTTCCGGTCTTTTTGTCCTCTGGTCCTCTGGTCTATCAGTCTTCCGGTCTTCCGGTCTTCCGGTCTTTTTGTCCTCTGGTCTATCAGTCTTCCCGTCTTCGGATCTTCTTCCCCTAATTCCCCTCCTGCAACAGGGCCTCCCCGGCCAGGGTCAGGAACATAAAATGGGTGGCGCCCCCGCCGATCACGTATTCGGTCTGATGCCAGAAGAACGGCCATTTTTTCAACTCCGGCAAATCCGGCCGCACCAACCCCGTGCCGGAAACCACCCCGCCGGGGATGTAAGACCAGTCGGCCCGGTTGGTCCCGTAGGCGATCTCCACGGACTCCCCCCCAACCCCGGAAACAAAGGATGCGTGGTTATCCCCGGGATGGACGCCCAGCATAAAATTGAGCGCGTTAAAGACCGGCTCCCGGGAAAAGCGCTCCGGCCAGGCGCGGTGCAAATAATAATACTGCATGGCAAAACGCTGGATGTCCCAGCCGGGGCCCCAAATGCGCGGGCGATAGGGCACCCCGTAAGGATTGCGATCCATTTCTTCCTGGAGCTTCCGGGCGGCATCTCCCGCCGCAGTGCTGATCTTTTCCCGAAAATCGGGGTTTTGCAGGCGCGGCCACACTCTGGCGATCAGCCAGCCCAGGCGCTCAAACTGCCCCGCAATAATCTCGCCCTGTGCTTCGATGGCCTCCCGGTACTGCGCCTTGCCGGTGGTCAGGAGTAATTCGCAGGAGGCCTCGACCCGTGCCGCGGCAAATTCCGGGCGACCGGCATAGCTCTCCCAGATCTTTTCGGCGATGGCGAGGGTCTCCCGGGACAGGTCGCGATTGTAGTTCTGCATCACCCGCACCGCGGCAGCCAGGCAGGCGGCCACATAGAGCTCCCGGCCGGGATTCTCCTCGGTAAACACCCGCCGGTCGTCGTTGCGGCCGGAGCGTTGCCCCAGCATTTCTCCGGGCCGCAGGGTGCTGTCGAAATTCAGGTTATCGGTCATCACCGAGCCGTCGCCCAGCAGGACGTACTGGCGCAAATCCGGACAGATGATCCCGCGGTACAGGCGGCCCAGATTGCGATATCCGCCGACGATACTGAGCAGCCCGTGCTCGATCTGCTGCAAAATATCCAGTTTGCCATCCGGGCGGTGCAGTTCCACCAGACGCGCCTGCTGGTCCACGGTGGTCTGATCGTAATGGACCCCGAATGCCTCGCGCATCAGGGCCAGCACCCGCACCGTTCCGGCCTGGGATTCCACCCGCAGGTCGTAATCGCCGGCATCGTGCCATCCCCCGCGATCCAGCCCCGGGACATGCTGGCCGGATTCATAACGGGTCAGGGTGGAAGGCCCCTGGCGGTAGCCGTCGAAATGCAGGGTATCGGTATCCGCCATCAGGGCGTCGTCGAGATGACAGACCCCGTGCCAGACCCGGTAGCGGTCGTTGATGCGCATGTGGCACATTTGCACCGGCAGGAAGTAGGCCAGAGTGGGCTGCCAGACGTGGCGCTCCAGAACCTGCGGGTCGATGCGAAAGGGATGGGATTGGATATTGCCGTAACTGATCCGGTAAGTGCCCGGCTCTTCAACATTGGAGAAATCGAAGGTTTTGTACTGATAGCGCAGGAATTTTCCCCAGGAGGCCGGCTGGCGACGGATTATGGCTTTAGCCTCTCCCGAGGCGGCAATACGCCACAGGGTCACCTCCGGCTCCCCTTCCTCCCTGGCATCGCATTCGATAACCGCCACCTTGCTCTGGCGGGGATGATATCCCAATTGAGAAAGCTGGATCTGAGGCGGGTAACGCCAGCCGGGAACGGTATGGGCGGAAATACGCCAGCGAATCGCCCCTTCTGTGGCGCCGGAGGGAATGGGGCCGCGCACGATAAACCAGCCGTTGTTGTGGTGAGCTCTGCCGTCCAGCAACTCCAGCTGACCGCTTTGGGCGGTGATGGTGAGGCGTTGCAGGGGGTTTTCCGGGGCCACGGTCAGGCTTTTTCCGGTGGCGAGGGGGGCCACTTCCCAGGTATCCGGATCCTGGCCCGGCACCATCGGCCCGTTCAACTGGCGCGGAAAAAGGCCGCCCCGCTGGTCCATCTGATAGGTTTTGCCGAAGAGGTCGGTGGGAAAAAGCTCCAGATTAAAACCGACCTTCCCGATCCACCCTTCCGGTAGCGGCTGGTCGAGGTCTACGGAAATCAGGATATCCGGACCTTCGGCTTTCAGGGAGATGCGGTAGGAAAAGTTTAAGTCGGGATAAGTGATGGGGTTAAATCCCTTGCGATCCAGATCCGGATTGGGATAGCTGCCGGGCACGGTAATGCGGTTGTTATCCCGGTCTATCTGCGGCTCGCCGATTTTCGGCACCGGCTGCCACTGGCCGGGAGCGGGCTCCAGGCGCACGTCCCCGTTGGCGGCCACCCGGGATCCGTGCTGGATAAGGGTGATCCCGCCCTGGTGCCCCTCGGGATAAATATCCTGAAAGGCCATGACGTTCAGGCCCGGCATCTCGAAATAACCCAGGTCGTTCAGGCGCAGCCCGTCCTGCCCTAACAAACAGGAAATTTGTAACAGCAGGGCCAGGAGAACCGCTATCCCGGACACCCTTTTTTCACTTCGGATCATGTAGTCCCCACATCAAACGACCATCGTATTCCCGGAACGGTCGACAGAATATTTCAATAAGCTTTCAGCAACTCCAGCATTTTCCGATCGAGCTTATGCCCGCGGTAATTTTCGTATTTCACATCGCCGCGGTTGCTGTTGAGAGGGCCGAAATCTCCCTTCAGATTCCACATGGCCTGTCCCCAGCCCGCATCCTTCCACAGGGAAAGAACATCTTCCATCCAGGCCATGGCCACCGGGTGCGGCGTTTTGTTGTAGCATCCCCACTCCCCGACGTGCACGCTGATCCCCTGCTCCACCAGGGGTTGCCAGCGGTCGATGAGCTTGGCCTTCAGGGCGGCTTTGTCCCACAGTTTACCATCGTCGCCTTTTAGAGGCCAGGTGGGCGGGTCGAAGGTTTCGAATTCATCCTCGGGCACCCAGGTCGCGGTGTAATGGCTCACGCTCATAGGATCATACCCGCGGGTGCTCTGCACCAGGCCCAGCCCGGCAATGCCCATCACCGGGTTACGCCCGATATCTTTGCCGTCCGCGACGATCAGGCGCTCGGGATCTTCCTCGCGAATTCCCTGAACCAGGGCTTCCACGATCTCCACATAGCGTTTTTCATCCTTCATCTTGGGCGGCTCATTGATCAAATCGAAACTGAGCCGCGAATTGGGGATGCCCTTGTAGCGCGCGGCAAAATGTTTCCAGTGATAAACCGCGGCATCCAGGGCCTTTTTCATGTTTTCGGGGGTATCGTCGAACAGATCGACCGGCTCCAGATTGCGCCCGTTAATGCAGTATCCGGGCACCCGGTGGAAGTTCAGGTTGATGTGCACCTGATACTGTTTGCCGAGCTCCACCACCGCGTCGATATCTTTGAGCACGGACTCGTCCATCTTGCGCCAATCCTCCACCGAACCCCAGCTCCAGTAGGACATGGGGATTCTGGCAAAGTCGAATCCCCAATCGGCCATAATCTCAAAATCTTCTTCTTCGAACTTTTGGTGGGGATTGCGGCCGCTGAACTTGGCCAACAGGTTAAATCCGCGATAGCGGGGAAAGGTTACCGGAACCGGCAACGACTTTTCCGGGCCGGAAGCAGCCTCCAGGGGATTCCTCACCAGGGAGAGCGCTCCCAGGGCGCTCATGCTGGTCTTCAAAAAATCTCGGCGATTCACTCGCGCACTCCCTTCTCACTTAACATACAGCATTTTGCCGGTAGCAGTGGCGCCCTCGCGCCGGGCGGTCTGCAATTGATAAAGGTATACGCCGGAACTTAGCAGTTTCGATGCGTCCCGCGCCGGATCCCAGGCCAGGGTTTGCTCCCCGCGTCCGTCAAAAAAGCGGGAGCTTTGATGCACCAACTGCCCGGAAAGGGCGTAGACTTTGAGGCTCACCTCTCCCGCTCTGGCCAGGTGGAAACGAATTACGGTGCCCCCGTTAAAGGGATTGGGATAATTGCCGATCAGCTCCAGGGACTGGGCGAGTTGCGGTGTTTCCACCGTTCCGATGCCGGTGACCATACCTTCTCCTTCGCGAATCACAATGTGTTGGTTGGTCGCCAGATTGGAGACCCGGTCCACCCCGCCGCCCGGCCAGTGCACCGTAAGCAGATCGATGCGGTTGGCGGTGCCCAGACCGAGATGCACCGGCAGCAGATTTTGCCCGAAAAACTGAGCGCCGTAATTGAGGCGGTGATACGTTTTTCCGTTGGCCTGCACCTCCACCCGCGCTCCCAGACCGTCGCGATTGGCGGCGGTTCCCTCCAGGGCCACCGAGAGCCAACTCCCACTCCCGGCGTTGTTCTGATACAGTGCAGGCTGATCGGTGAAATTGGAGATCAGGATATCCTCGTCCCCGTCGCGATCATAGTCGAAGGCAACCACCCCGCGGGCTTCCCGGGTATCGTCCATTCCCACTGCGGCGGCGACATTGTTGAACACCGCGCTGCCCCCGCTCAGATCGTTGCGAAAGAGGTAGTTGGGAAAAACCACCTGATAATAGCCGGTAACCACCATCAGGTCCTGATCCCCGTCATTTTCCAGGTCAAAAAAGGTGGTGCCCCAGCCCCAGCCGGCCAGATCCACCCCGCTGGTGGCGGCCTGATCCAGAAACAAGCCCTGACCGGTGTTCATGAACAGGGGGTTCACTTCGTTGCCGGTGCCCGTTTCGGTAATATTGGTGAGATAGATGTCGAAGTAGCCGTTGCCGTCGCAATCGGTTACCGCCACACCCATGCCGTGATAGGGGTTTTCCAGGCCGTAGTCCGCGGTTTTTTCCTGAAAGGTTTTGTCCCCATTATTGAGGTAAAACTTGTTGTCCCCGAAATCGTTGGCCAGATACAGGTCGATATGCCCGTCGTTATTGGCGTCGATGGGAATGGTGGTCCAGGTTAAGCCCGGGTCCGCCAGGCCGGAAGCGCCCGAAACATCGGCAAAAGTGCCGTTGCCCAGGTTCTCGTACAGGTAGTTGGCGGTATTGGGCCCGGAGCGGTAATCCGCCCAAACCCCCACATAGAGGTCCAGGTCTCCGTCCAGATCGTAGTCGAACCACAGGGCGCTGGAGCTGAGTTGGCTTTCGCTGCCGGCCACCCCGGCGGTGGCGGTTACCTCGGTAAAGCTGCCGTCTCCGTTGTTGTGAAAGAGCTGATTAAAGCCCAGGTTGGTCAGATAGAGGTCCGGAAAACCGTCGTTGTCGTAATCCCCCCAGGAGGCCCCCAGCTTATAGCCCATGGAACTGCTGACCAGCGGATTGTCGCGCCCGCGCAGGGCTTCGCTGGTCCCGATTCGGGCAAAGGTGCCGTCGCCGTTATTGCGATAGAGGCGATTCCAGGTATTCTGATCCTGAGCGGAATAAGCGGCTTTGGCCACAAAATAAATATCAAAGTCCCCATCCCGGTCATAATCCGCCACAGCAACCCCGTTGGTGGCGGTCATCTGTTGCAGACCGGCGTTCTGGGTGCGCAGCACAAAATTTTGGGCGGCAGCCGATTTGCTCTGCAAGGCCAGGGCAGTTAGGATCAGGATAAAAAGGGGGCAAACCAAACGGTTCATGAACGTTTTCCGGTTTTGTGAAAAAGCAGACGGACCGGACATCCGGCCCGTCTGATCAGCCACTCAATAACCCAAAGGAAATTGGTGATCAAGTCGGCGTGTTTACTTCACCAGCATCATCTTGCGGGATCTGATGAAATCGCCGGCTTTAAGACGATAGAAATAGACACCGGAAGCGACCTTGCGGCCGTCGTCATCCCGTCCGTCCCACTGAATCTTATAGAGGCCGGCAACCTGATTGTGGTTTTTCACCAGGGTGCGCACCTTTTGGCCCAGAAGGTTATAGACCTGCAGGGATACTTCCGCCCGCTTGCCCAGGCTGTAGGTAATGTGGGTGCTGGGGTTGAAGGGGTTGGGATAGTTTTGAGCCAGCTCAAAACCGTCGATATGGGTAACGTTATCCCCGATACCGGAGACCACCCGTTCCAGAACCAGCTGGGCGAAGTCGATATTCACATTATTGGCGCCGCCGATGGTGACGTTATGGGTGCCGGCGGTAAGGCTGAAATTGCCGGTCAGGATGTCGCCGCCGGCAGAGTCGCCAACCGCGCTGGTCAGTTCCACACCGGAGAGTACCGTGCTGCCGTCTACGGCAATGTCCACGAACTGGGTGCCGGCAGGAGCCTGATAGAAAACGGTCAGGCGGTAGGTGCCGTTTTGCGGTGCTTCCAGAGGCATGGTTACGCTGCCGCCGTTCAGGGCCACGGACTTAAAGCCGCGCGGGGTCCAGGGAGCGCCTTCGCCGATCAGTTCCACAATGGCGTAGTCGGTGATGTCCGGGGTGGTCAGGGTGTGCAGCACGGTGCTGGTACCCTGGGTCAGAACCTCAAAACCGCTGAAATCCTGATATCCCCAGGAGGGCTCGACGCGGATGGTGTTGGTCCCGGCCGGCAGGTTGAGCGCGTCCCCGCCTTCGATCAGGTTGCCCTGCTCGATCAGGTAGGTCTGCCAATCGGTAGACAGGTCGCTCCAGTAATATTCGCCGTAGTTGGCGTCGTTGCGGATGTTGGTACCGTTAACGATGATGCGCTGTCCGCGCTGAACGTCATTGCTGCGGGTTTCCACGGTCAGGTCCACCGTGGTTGCGGCAGCCATGTCGAACGTCCACTCAAAATACCCGCCGCCCTGCATTTGGACATAGGCAAAACCGCTGAAGGTTTCCACGGTTGCGCCGCCGGCCAGGGTACCGTTTTCGGCATCTTCGTCATCCACCGGGATGTATTCGATGATTTCCCCGGGAATGGCTTCGATATCGGCGATGTATTGGGCTTTGTTTTGTTCGAAGACTTCTTTTTCGGTGGGGAACCAGTTCAGGTCGCCCAGGGGCAGTCCGTCCGTAGAGCCGCTTTGCAGCGCGGTACTGGTATAGGTGAAGTCTTCCGGCAAGGGCCAGCTGGGGCATACGTTACAGTCGCCGCCGCCGGGCAGTTGGGGAATTTCATACATATAGTCGGTGGCCGGGGTAATACCGGCGCGCAGATCCATGATATTGGAGATCATCAGGTTGATTTGCGCGGAGGAGAAGGTGGTATTGAGACCCGGATCGGTAAAGGAGGTGTCTTCAAACACCATCTGATCGTAGGTATTGATGTAATCGCGCTTGGTGACGTCGTTCATCAAGGGCTGGGCGCGAATGGAGTCCGCGTAATAAGCGGCGAACAGAGGATCGCGGAAGGCATTGTTATGCGAGAAGGCGATGCGGCGGCCTTCTTCCGGTCCGTAGATGGAAGGCAGGTCGGCAATGGAGAACAGACCGGAGGCCCAAACCTCGGGATCGCGGTTGGGATTGCTGAGGTCGGCATTGCCTTCACCGTGCCAGAAACCGTTGACGATCAGGTTGTTGGTGAAGTAGGCTTCCCGCCACCAGCCGCCGGTGTTGACGCTGCGGCCCAGGTTGATGATGGTGTTGTGGTTGAAGCGGGTGTAGGAAGCCGCGCCGCCTTCCACCTGCAGGGCGGTCATCCCCACGTTGAAGAACGTACAGTTTTCCACGATCACGGTGTCCTGATCGATCCACACCGAGGTGCCGCGCCCTTCCCACTGCTGGGTGCTGGGGCGACCAACAACGTTGCGGAAAACGCAGTCGTTGAATTTAATGGTGTTGCCCGAGTTGGTGAAAGCGACAAAGGAAAAGTTGGTGCGCTCGAAAATGACGTTCTCGAAGGTGTAATTGCGACCGGAACCGGACACTTCGATGGGCTGGTAATACGTTTGCACCCCGTTTTCGTCGCACCCGATCAGATACAGGTTTTTCAGGGTAACGTCCCCATTACCGGTGAGCATTTTACCGTCCACGTCCCCGTTGTCGTTGCTGACCATCTGGATGGTGGGCGGATTGCCGAACACCGGATCCCCGGGATCCCCTTTTTGCCCCACGATGCGCAGGTGGAAGCCATTGGCTTCGATGCGGTCGTTGTTCCAGTAGAAACCGCCCCGCTCCAGCTTGTAAACGCGGTTGGCGGGATGGGTGCCGTCCGGCAGGGTGTCGCCGACGATGGTATTGCGCAGGCTGTTTTCCAGGGGATTAATCCCGTCCAGCGACCAGGGCACATCCAGGGTGTCCAGCTGGGCGAACAGCGAACCGCCTGCCACCATTCCCAGAACCAGGGCAGACCAAATTAGTTTGTACAGATGCTTCATTACAGACCTCCTGATGAGCAGTCTATGATACTGTTAATTAAGTGAGCTCCAAAAAGCTGCTGCGTCCATTTCAAACGGGCCTTTAGAACCTGAGCCGGGCTCCAAAGTCCATGGTGAACCCGTAATACTCGAGATAGGTCGGGTCCTCGAGGGCGTCTCCCCGAAAGTTTCGATCCTCCCTTTTGTTAAGGTTTGAGAAGTTGGCGTAGAATTGGAGATGTTTGGTCACTTTCTGCTGCAAGCTCAGATCCCAGCGGGAGTAGGCCCCGGAAAAGTTGTCCAGTTCCGATCCGCGGCGGTCGATAAACTGCAGCTTATCGGTGTTGTACAACCAGGAAAGACGGGCCGAAAAACCCTTGAAGTCGTATCCGACCGTCATGTTGGCGATGTGCCGGGGTTGGTTGGGCATCGAGGAAACCCGGGAGCTGTCCACCACTTTGTAGCTATATACCGGAGGGCGCGGGAAAATCAGGGAATCCTGCTTGGTCAGGTAAATCGGGGTGGTGGTCTCCGCGTCGATCAGGGTGTAGTTGACGTTCAGGATCAGCCCGCTCAGGAAGGAAGGCAGATACCAGAAGTGGGTTTGCCAGTCCAGTTCCACCCCTTTGTAGGTGGTCTCGTAGGGGTTATTGATATACAAATCCGCGCTGGGAGCGGTATTCCTCAGCCAGCTTTCCGGAATATTCAAACCTTCCGGCACCGGGACCCCCAGCCGGAACTGATAGTTGGTCTGGAATATCAGGTCGTCGATTTTTTTGTGAAATCCGGAGACGGTAAACAATCCCACGTGATTCTGGTAGAGGGAAACCGAGGCGTCCAGATTGGTGGAGTGGGCCGGTTTCAGCAGCCCGTTGGCGGCCCGGATGTAGGTCTGGAAAACGTTGATCTGGGTGATCGGGGCATATTGGTTATAATCCGGCCGGGTCAGGCTTTCGGTGTAGGCCAGGCGAATCTGCACCTGGTCCGTGGCCCGGTAGCGCAGGTGCACCATGGGCAGGAAAAAGTCGTTTTTGCGCACGTTGGTGATGGTGTCCAGATCGGCCGGAGGACCCTGGGTGTTGTTGAGGGACACCTCGCGGAAGCTGTGCCCGGTGTAATCGGAACGGTCGGATTCGTAGCGGAAGCCGGGAATCAGGGTCCATTTTTTGCCCAGATCCAGCTCGGCCATCAGGTAACTGGCCCAGAAACGCTCCTCCCCGACGTAATCCTGAGAGAGAGAGCCGATGGAGTAATCCAGAAAATCCCCGCTGTCCTGCAGGGTTTTGGTCACCATAAAGAGCATATCCTTATTGGTGGTAAAACCCAGGGGATATTCTCCGCCCAGAAAATCGTTGCGGCGGTAATTGTCCAGAAAAATGGTAATGGGCAGCAGACCGTAGGTGTCCACCAATTCTTCCACGTTCCAGTCCGGATAGGCCCCGTCCAGGTGGGAGAGCAGTTCATTGGGGCCGCTGGTATTGCCGTAGAGCAGACCGTCCCGCCCCCGCTGATTCACGTCGTTGCTGCGATCCAGCCAGCGGAATTTGCTACCGGTCCTCAGCACCCCTTTAACAGAGCTGCCCAGGTTAAAGGGCATGTTCAGATCCAACTTAAAAGCGGTCTGATCCTCCTCGCGGCGACTGTCCCACAGGAAGGCTTCCGCCAGGGCGGTGCGGCTGGTATCGTTGGTGGCCAGCAGGGGAATTTCCCGGGGATGGGTATTTTCGTCAGTATCGGTGCTGGTGTAGGCCCCGGCTTCCTGGCGGAACTGCCAGGTGTAGCGCTCCGGCTCCTTAAAGCGGGTGGCGCTGCGCGAGAGAACCGCGTTATAGCCGAAATGGTCGAACTGCTGTTCCAGTCCCAGGGCCCCGGTAAAAATGGAGGTGGTGTTTTCGGTGTCTTCGATATCGTAATAATGGCGGTTTTCCGAGGTGTTGAGACGGTTGGCGCGCAGGGAGAAATCCGAACCCAGACGGTTGTAAAAGGCGTTTCCGGTCACCTTACCCTGGGGCAGGCGGTAATCCATCAGGAAGCTGGCCCCGCTGCGACCGCGCAACAGGGACTCCTCGCGCAGCCCCACGTTGGTGGCCACGATAAAGATATCACCGGAACCGTCGGAGGCATTTTTGGTGCGATATTCCCCGGAAAATTTATCGGCGCTGCGGTTGTATTCGTCGGTGTTGAAGCTGGCGATTACCCCCAGTTTATCGTCGTAGAAACGATTGCTGATGCGGGCGTTGAAGTTGTAGTTCTTGTAATAATCCTGAAGCTGGTTATAGCCGCCCTGGGCAGTGCCTTCCACCTTCAATCCCGAGGGAGCTTCCTTGAGTTTGAGGTCCACCACCCCACCCAAAGCGTCGGCATCCATATCCGGGGTAATGGCTTTTTTGACCTCGATCCCGTTGAGCATGTTGGAAGAGATCAGGGAAAGGTCCACGCTGCGATCGTCGGCGCCGGTGGCGGGAACCCGCACCCCGTTGACGGTTACCGTATTGTATTTGGGGGCCAGCCCGCGAATGGAGATGGTGGTGGCTTCCCCACCGGTGCGGTTGATGGCCACCCCGGGCAGGCGTCCTACCGACTCGGCGGCGTTGACGTCCGGCAGCTCCTCGATGCGCGCCTCGGAGACCACGTTGGCGATGGTGTTGGAAGCGAGCTGCTGGTTGATGGCGGAAATCTGCCCCTCCGCCTGGGCGGTAACGTTGACCACCTCTCCTTCAATGGTTTTGAAGGTCAGCGGGACTTCCAGGCGGGTGGTTTGCCCTTCGTTAACCGTTACCGGGAGCACCTGTTTTTCATATCCCAGGTATTCGATCGACAGTTGATAATCCCCTACCGGGACATTGAGAATAATAAACACCCCATCCAGATCCGTGGCCGCGCCATAGGCGGTGCCTTCGATATAGGCGTTGGCGCCCACCAGGGGATTTTGATTCTGGCTGTCGCGGATGAGGCCGGTAATTTTACCGGTGGGTGCGGCCATCAGGCAGGATTGCAGCAAAAGCCAGAGAACGGCGAGAACGGGCAGCAGTGGGAACCGCGCCGGCGAAGCAGATGGGTAACGATTAAACATCAACAATTCTCCTGTGACGTGTTGACGAGCTTTGAGAATCCGCGGGTTCGGAGGTATATCTCCGTGCTTCCTGCGGAGGGTTCCCTGGTTGCCCGAAAAAAGGTTATCCGGCAACGAGGGGATAAGGGAACTGGCGGTATCAGAAAAATTTTGATTGTCGATGCGATATGAGGGGCTGGTGGTGGCGACCGGCGCCGGGGAGGATCGTGCCCACGATTTCCCGCTGTGAAAACAGGCCCCTGCGGCTCTTCGAAAACGTTTTCGAAAAAAAGATAGATTGAGCAGGCAAATAAAGCAATAGCATTTTTTGATTTTTTTCTGAAAAAGACTCTGGAAGGAAAGCTGTAACGGCAAAAATTTTGTGAATTCTTTTATATAAAATCAAAACAAACAGTATTTTAAAAGACTTACCGCCAAACACCTTTCGGGAGAACCAAGCCTCCCTGGGCGTGAACGATGCTCCCGGACCTTCGAATTTTTTTTCGAAAAAGGATTGCGTGGTATTCCGAAAATGTGCTTATTTTCGAAAAAGTTTCGTAGATTCTGGCCGATTTTATGGGTACCGTGGGCTTTCGTCACCAAAAACAGCCCTGAGATCAACCCTACGACCCAAAACCGGTTTCGAAGGACCGGGATTGAGCGTTTAACTGTCCGGAAAGAGTACCCCCCATGAAAAACCCGCTGACGATTAAGGATATTGCCCGGCTTGCCAATGTCTCCCAATCCACCGTCTCCAAGGCGCTCAACAACCGCCACGACGTCAGCCCCAAAACCAAAGAACGTATTCTGGAAATTGTCAGTCAGCACAATTTTATCCCGGATGCCTCCGGCAAGGCGCTCAAAAATCGCTATACCAACAACATCGGGGTTATTTTTCGCAAGGACGACAACCCCCTGCGCAACCCCTTCTTTTCCCGGGTGCTGGAAGGCATCGAGGCGGAAATCGCCTTCAACGAATACAACCTGATCCTCTACCTGATGCCGGATCACAAAAAACCCGGCCTGCCCAAAATGGTTCAGCAGCGCCAGGTGGACGGCATTATCCTGGTGGGCACCCAGAGTCCCGATTTTGTGGACACCCTGCGCGAAGCAGGAATTCCCACGGTGCTCATCGATCCGCGCGCCCATATCCCCAGCCGCCCCCAGGTGCTCATCGACAACGAAAACGGGGCCTTTCTGGCCACCCGCCACCTCATCGAACACGGCCACCGCAAGATCGGCTTTATCGCCGGGGAACTCAGCATCCCCAGCTTCCAGCAGCGCCTGGACGGATACAAAAAAGCCCTCACCTATTACGGGATTCCCATAACCAAATCGCTGATCAAATGCGGCGGATATGAGGAAGGCTACCGCTTTACCCGCGATTTGTTACAGGACGCGGTAAACCGGCCCACTGCCATCTTTGCGGCCTACGACATCAACGCCATCCACGGCTATCGGGCCATTTACGAAGCCAACCTGCGCATTCCGGACGATATCAGCTTCGTGGGTTTCGACGATATCGACCTGGCGCGCATGGCCAGTCCCCCGCTCACCACCATCCGGGTCTACAAGGAGGAACTGGGATCGGTGGCGGTGCGCAACCTGCGGTCCATTCTCCTGGGGGAAACCCCGCCCTCCACCACCTCCATCATCCCGGTAAAACTGGTGGAGCGGGATTCGGTTCGCAGCGTGGAAGTCCAGCAGGAATCCGCCCCGGCCAGGCAGGCCAGCGCCAAAAAAATCTAGGGTTTCTCTCCGCAGCGCGGGAAGCGTCCTCGCCTTCCCACCCGCCCAGTGAACACCGTGACTATCCGGCTGAAGAGAAACCTCTTTACCACCATACTTAGCCACCGGAGCTTCACATGAAGGTCTTCTTGCGTCGTTTTTTGCTGTTTGTGCTGCTTTTTACCCTGCCCTCCCTGGCTCAGGATAACCGCATCCGCTACAACAATCAGGATCTATTTCTGAGCGGCTGCAACCTGGCCTGGCTCAATTTCGCCCGCGACATCGGACCCGGGGAAACCGGCTTTAGCGAGTTCGGCAACATCATGCTGGAAATGCACGACAATGGCGGCAACGCCCTGCGCTGGTGGCTGCACACCAACGGGGTGGTGTCTCCCGCCTTCGACGGCAACGATCTGGTAACCGGCCCCGGGGCCGGGGCTATCGAAGATCTGCGCACCGTTCTGGATCTGGCCTGGGAGCGGGAAATCGGCCTCAAGCTGTGCCTGTGGTCTTTTGACATGCTGCGCCTCTCCAACAGTTCGGATATGCTGCGCCGCAACCGTCTGCTGCTGGAGGACACCACCTACACCCGCGCCTACATCAACAACGCCCTGATTCCCATGGTGGACTCCCTGGCCGGGCATCCCGCCATTATCGCCTGGGAGATCTTCAACGAACCGGAGGGCATGAGCAACGAGTTCGGCTGGGCGGACATCGGCCACGTGGCCATGGCGGACATCCAACGCTTTGTCAATCTATGCACCGGGGCCATTCACCGCAGCGATCCCAACGCCCTGGTTACCAACGGCACCTGGTCCTTTCTGGCCCTCACCGACATCACTACCGGGGCCCGCGAGGAGGCCCAAACCCGACTGGCAACCCTTTCCACCGCCCAAAAGCGCGATATGGAAAGGCGTTTTACCGCCAAATACGATCTGAAACTTTCCGCCGAAGAGATCATCCATCACTTCGCCAAAGTGGACAGCAATACCAACTACTACCGGGACGACCGGCTGATCGCCGCCGGGGGAGATCCGGACGGGGTTCTGGACTTCTACTCCGTGCACTACTACGACTGGGCCGGCACCGCCCTCTCCCCCTTCCACTGGTCCAAGGGGCGATGGCAGCTCAACAAACCCCTGCTGATCGCGGAATTCCACATGATCGACACCTTCGGGATTCCCAAAACCGAACTTTTCGAGCGCCTGCATCTGTTCGGATATGCCGGGGCCCTGCCCTGGTCCTGGACGGATAATCAGGTAACCCGCGTGCCCGATATGCTGGCCGGGATGTTGTCCATGTGGCAGAATCACCGCGCGGATGTGGACGTCCTGGGCATCGGGGGAGACTGGCCGCTGGTAAGCATCACCAGCCCGGACAGCGGGGCGGTTTTCGGGGACAGCGCCACCGTAGAAATTGTCGCCGACGCCAGCGATGCCGACGGCAGCGTGAGCCTGGTCGAATTTTACGCGGACGACCTCCGTCTCGGCGAAAGCAGCAGCACTCCCTTCACGTTCTCCTGGAGCGGCATGGCGCCGGGGCAATATTTTCTGAGCGCGGTGGCCACCGATGACGCCGGCCATCAGCGCACCTCCCGGCGAGTACCCGTCACCATCGGCACCTTAACCCGGGTGCGCCTGGAGGCGGAGGACGCCGAGCTGGCGGGCACTCCCAGCGTCGAAAGCCACCCCCAGGCCAGCGGAGGACGCTACCTGCGTTTCGGCCAAAACGGGACGGTAACCTACCATATCGCCGGAGTTCCCGCGACGGGCACCTATCAGGTCACCTTGGGATACCGCAGTCCTTTCGGGGAAAAAACCCAGTACATCAATGTGAACGGGGTGCGCACCCACACCCTGGTATTTCCGCTCACCAACAACTGGACTGAGATGACCATTTCGGTGGACCTTCTGGCGGGCAACAACGAAATTCAGATGGAGCTGTTCTGGGGATGGATGGATCTGGATTATATGGACGTGCCGGCGGGGATCAGCCTGGTGGCAATCGGCGATCCGGTCGTCTTACCGCAGGATTTTGTTCTGGAGCAAAACTACCCCAACCCCTTCAATCCGGCCACAACCATTGGGTATCACCTGCCGCAGGCCGGTCGGGTAACCCTCAGCGTCTTCGACCTGCTCGGCCGGGAAATTGCGGTGCTGGAAAGCGGGTTTAAAACGGCGGGCCGCCACACGGTTCGTTTCGATGGGGAGAATCTGCCCAGCGGGGTCTATTTTTACCGGCTCAGGGCCGGGGAATCGCTTTCGCAAAAACGTATGATTCTGGTGAAATAGGGCAACCCCAGGTCCCGAAGGTGAACATCGGGACCTGACATCAACGGTTTACTGCTGCGCCTTTTCGATTTTTTTGGCGGCGTCTTTGGCCCGGTCGGTGCCGGGAAATTTGTCGACCACCATCTGGTAATAAGCAACCGCCCGGGCCGCATCGTTAAGGCGCTTTTCGCAGATTTCCCCTGCGGCGATCAGGCGCTCCGGCACCTTTTCGTAGGTGGGATAAAACTCGGCAAGTTTGGCCAGGGATTCCGCCGCCAGGGCATATTCGGAGAGACGGTCCTCGTAGATATCCGCCACCTTTTCCAGCGCCTCAATCCCCTTGGGGTCGGCGGGGTATTTTTCCACAATCTGGCCGTACAGCTCCACCGCCCCCGGATAATCTTCCAGGCGTCGCTCCCGGATCTGCGCAGCCCGCCACAACCCTTCCACCGCCTGGGCATTGGCGGGATACTGGGCTACCAGCAACTGGTAATCCGCCACCGCGCCCTGGTAATCCTTCTGTTTCTCGTCCTTGATTTCCGCAATGGTAAACAGGGCATTCCCGGCCGAGGCGCTGTCCGGATAATCGGAAACCACCCGGCTAAGCAGTTCGATGGCCTTTTCGGGATTGCGAATCTCCCGGTAGTAAAGTTCCCCCTGCTTGAAGAGCACGTTGGCCAGCTGAGGACTGTTGGGAAAAAGCACCGTGAATTTGGCAAAGATGTTATTGGCCTCGCGGTGGTCGTTGCTGCTCAGATAAGCCTCCGCCATCCACAGCACCACCTGATCGTTGCGGGAATCGCTGCTGAAACGGCGGAAGAACTCCCGGCAGGCTTCCACCACCGCTTCACGCATCCCCTTGCTTTCAACCTTCAGCAGGGTGGGGATGTAGCGGATATAAGCGTCGGCGGTGCTGAGGCCGGAATAGTCCTGATCCACCAGTTCCTCCAGCCAGTCTTTCTGATCGCGGAAAGCCCGCTCGTTGGCGATGATGGCCCGCATATCGTCCTTGTTGGCGGGCACCACCCCGGAATTGGGATACAACATCAGCATTTTCAGGTAGTGGGCCAGGGCCAGCTTTTCCTGCCCCTTTTCCCGGTAGACGCTGGCCAGCATATACTGAACCCGCCCGGCGTTGGGATCTTCCGGAAAGAGGGTCAGAAAGTGGGTCAACTCTTCGACCAACAGACTTTGAAGAGACTTGTCGTGTTCGTTGAAGGTGTTGTCCAGATAGGTGAAATAGCGGTCGGCATTGTATTGGGCGCTCAGGGGAAAGGTTGCCGCCATTACCAATACCAGCAGCAATCCTCCCCTTAGCACCGGGCGGCAAAACGGGCTTAAGCAAGCCATGGATTCCCCTTTTCCCATTGGTTGGTGACGGTCGGTTTTGCCTTAAGATCCCAAAACACCCTCACTATTGCAAGGAACAAAAAAGGCGTTCAGCCCGGAGCGGTCGTTTTTTTCTCAACTACCGTACTCGGGTTTCCAGGTTTCCGGCAGGCCGCTGCGCATGGCCTGGTTGGCCATATCAACCGCGATGGCCACCTGACAGCCGTTGTCTATATTGGAGCGGGGCGTTTTCCCGTTGCGCACGCAATCGGCAAATTCCAGGAACATGGCGCGGGTGGCTTCCACATCATCACCGGTATTCTTCTCCACGGTGATGGGAATTCCCTCCCCACTGGCCCAGGCCCGCCGGCTGGCGCTGCTGATGGCGTCCACCGAGTCGATTTTTTCCTTCTCCAGCACTTCCGCCACCCGCACCGGCTCCGCAAAGAAGAAGGCTTCCTGCCCTTCCTGGTTTTTTACCACGATGGTGCCTTCGCTGCCCATAAAAATCATTTTTACATCCTCGTAGGCGTTGCTGAGCATGGACTGAAAGCTGGCTTTTACCCCGCCCGGATAATCGAAAATAACGTTGACATTATCGTAGGTTTCCCGGCCGTCGCGGTAGAAGTTGATGCCCCCGCTGCCGATCACCCGCTCCGGCAAGGCCCCCAGGACCCAGTTGGTGATATTGATTTGATGGGAAAGCAGCTCCGCCATCAGCCCGCCGGAATACTCCCGGTACATCCGCCAGTTAACAATGCGTTCCAGCCCGGGGTCGGAGAGTTCTTCGCGCCAGTTGGTGTGGAAATTGTAAGTGCCGCGCACCTGGGTCAGCTGACCGATTTTTCCGGCGCGGATCATTTCCCGCACCCGGGCGAAGAGGGGGATCGATTGCCACTGGTAGGCCACCTGGAAAACGGTGGAATGGTTTTTGACCGCCGTGGAGAGGGCCAGGGCGTCTCGGGTATTGAGGGTGAGGGTTTTTTGGCAGATGATGTGCTTGTGGGCGTCCAGGGCGTCCAGGGCCATGGCGTAATGCAGGTGTTGCGGGGTGCAGATCAGCACCGCATCAAGTTCTTTTTGCCCGAGCAAATCGCGATAATCCCGGTAGCCTTTGGCCGCCGGATTCGATCCCTCCAACCCGGCCCGGAGATGATCCGGCAGAATGTCGCAGCAGGCCGTCACCCGGATACCGGGAGTGTTGTGCAAAATCCAGGCTTCGTATGCGCCGCGATCCCCGGTCCCGATCACCCCGATGTTCAGGGTATCATTGGCGGAAACGGTTTTATGGTCCTGCCCCTTCAGTTGGGCGGAAAGGGCTAAACTACCCAGCGCGGCGGCGCCGGTTCGGATAAATTTACGGCGGGAGTAAAGGGGGGTCATGAAGATGTCCTCCATTTAGGGTAAAGGATGATAAAACGGGCGGGCCGCCTCATCTATGGAGTGCTGAGCTCAATCCGCAAGGGTTGGCGCAGGCGGCGCGCGGCGGCGCGAATGGCCTCCGCAGATCCGTCCGGACCCACCCTAAACACCAGATAGGCGTTTTGCTCCCGGTAGCGGCTGCCCCGGGGAATCACCATCAGCTGATCGTGCACCAGGCGCCGGTTCCAGTAAGTGATGCCGTGCAGCCATTCTCCGATTTGGGTATGGGGGGCAAAAACCGGCGAGGGATGTCCGGCGCGGTTCCGGATATCGTATTGCAGACGAATGCTGCCGAAGGCGAAACCCTGCTGCCGATTGAAAAAACACAACCACGGGGACTCGTTTTCAATGGGGGCCTTTTTGAGAAGATCGTAACGCTCCGCAAGGGGAACCGTTACCACTGTCCCGTCCGGGCGTTCAAAACTCAGGTCGGTAAACATACTATCCATGGTCATTTCATCGTTGCGCAGCAGATCCAGAGCCAGATCTTCCTCAAAGGCCATCTCAGAGGAAAACACGAAGTACGGCAATCCGTCCAGAAAGCGATACACCGCGCTGAGGCGAATTTCCGGGTGAAAGGGCGCCGGGCCTTCCCTTTCGGTCCGGATCAGATAGGGTCCGGTTTCCGTCCGGCTTTGAGCGGGCGGATCCCATGCGGCGATGGTGCGGTAGTAATCCAGCTCGGGGCGGTGGAAGTTGGGAGCCCAATGAAGATGGTCCTCCGCGTTGGTGAGCAGTTGATTTATCCCGAGCTTCAGGTGCAGTTCGCGAATCTGCCCGGAGCGGTTGCCGGTGCTGTCCCCGCCGAATTTCTGGCTGAGGGCCACCCGGTAGAACTGATTTTCCACCTGGCCGGTCAATCCGTCTCCCTCCAGAGCCAGGCGGGTTTGCGGAACCGGAACGCTGCCCGAATCCACCGCCAGCAGAGTATAAAAGCGCTGTTCGTGTTTATTTACAGACCCCACCGGAAACAATCCCCGGAAGGAAATTTGAGCGCTGTCGGAAAGGGACGGGCTTTGTTGATAAATCTGAAGAAAGATCAGCCTGTGGCTACTTTCATCACGGACAACCACCTGCCTGGCGGGAGGAAGCAGTTCCGGAGGGGCCTGCCAGCCGAAATCCGCATAGGCCAGGGTGCGCTCCAAACCGGCGGTTTCAGTCACGGTCAACTTACCCAGCGGGGTTTCCTCCCTTCCGGCCAGGGGATTGGCGCACAAGACGGCCCCCAGGAAAACGAGCTTCCGGACAAATCTTCTCACGGGCCTTCCCCTTTCAGGGTTTTTGGGGTTCGATCCACACCACCATGCCCTTTTTGATATCGGGCAGGGTCACTTTTTGGCCATCCTTGCCGTTGCGGCTTTTAAGCGGGGTAACTTCCCCCATAAAGGGCAGGCAGTAAACCTGGCCCCCGGCTCCGGGAAAGGTGACGGTAACGCCTTTTACCGGTTTTTGGGCGGCGTTCTGTTTGGCGACCAAACCGGTAAAGTTGCTCAGGAACAGGTGGGGACGACCATCCACCCGGGCGATGGTGGCCGAGACCGTTGAGGGAGCATCCACCCGCATGGCGGGAACGGACTTCCGCCGGGCGTCCAGATGCTCAAAAAATTCTTCGCGCAGGGTGGCCACATTTTTGCTTCCCTTGCGCAAAGCCGCATAATACGCCTCGCCCCGGCTTTGGGCGAGCCTGCCACCGCCTTCTTTGGCCAGATCCGCTATTGCCCGCCCACCTTCCGCGGAAAGGGGGGCGCCGGTTTGGTCGTGGCTGCCGCAGTCTCCGGCCAACCACAGATCCCCCCCATTTTCCACGAAAGACTTCAGTAATGCGCCCTCCTCCCGGGAAAGGCATTTTACCTCGTCCAGGATGAGGGTTTCTCCCTTAAAATCCGCCAGGGTGCGCGGGGTTACGATCTGGAATTCGCGGTGTCCCTGCAGAAACAGCATTGCCAGACCCCGGAAAACCGGGATATAGTCGTCCGCAAAGTAGTTGCGGGTTTGCGGAGAGAAATAGACGCCCACCGGATTAATGGGGGTGCGTGGGCGGTAGAAGGTCTTTTCATGGGTGGCGATCCATTGGAAGAGGCGGGTGCGGTGGGCCAGATCGTTGGACCCGGACATCACGTGGCCGCGGGCGTCCCAGCAGTTGGCGCCGACCATCACCTGAGCCATCATCAGGTTGTCCATCGCCTCGGGAATGGGGACCTCCTGGTGATTGTCCCAGGAATAGCTGAGCATCCAGGTGGCTTTGTCCCCCGCGAAAGCCCGGAAGGAAAGCATCCCGACCTGGTCGGCGAACCAGTCCAGCGGGCTGCGTTCGGCCGCGGTATAGCCGCCGGCGCTGTATTCATGGGCCACCACGTCCACCACTTCGTACATCTGGTAAACGTCCGCCCCTACCCGCACCGCGGCTTCTTCGATACCGGGATAAATTTCGGCGATGGTTTTAAAGTCCGGGTTTACCGAGCGCCCGTTCTCCGCCACTTCGGCCATAAAATCGGTAAGGGTCCGGATGCGAAAATCCACCCAGCGCCGGAAGTTGGGATCGTCAAAATCGCCCAGCTTCAGGTCCGTTTTGGCATCCAGCCCGCTGACCGCCTTAAAGGCCGCCCGGGTGTATTCGTCAAAACTGGCCCAGGTATCCTCCCAGCCCTCAAAATGGGTCATCCAATAGGGAATGTCCACGAAAACCCCGTCGATCCCGGTGGCGGCAATCTGGCGGATGCGCTCCATAAAAAGGGTCCGCCATTCCATGGCATAGGGGGAAATCCACACATCCTCATCTCCCTCGGCAATCCAGAAGGCGTCTCCCCCGCCGAAGACCGCCGGCCGGCCGTTAATATCCCGCTGCACCCAGTCCGGGTGATCCTTGAAGAAGGTGTGCGGCTTCTGATCGGCATTGCTGGTGATGGTCTCCAGCCCTTCGGTATAAACGAAGACTTTATTGCCGGCCTGATGAGCGAGGCGGGTAACCTTTTCCAGAGCGGCCAGCTTTTCGGCAGGGTCCATAAAACTTTCGTAGTAACCGGTGAGGCTGTTGTCCACTTCGATGCCGAAAATATGGGTTTGGGCAGCGCCCGCCACAATTTCCGCGGCGTTTTCCAGGGTTAGTCCATGTCCGGAAGTGCGGACGTAATGGGTCCAGTTTTGCCCTTCATACCCCTGGCCTTCGCCGCTCTGGGCCAACAGCCCCACGCTCATAGCGAACAACAGGCTCATTGCCACACGGTTAACACGCATACCCACCTCAATTGGTAAAATGATGTTCTTTGGTTTCCGTAGATTGCAGACATGAGATCATTCTCAGACGTTTTTTTTCAGAGTCAGGGACCCGTCGGGATTGCAGGTTTCCCGGCAGGCCCACTGCACCGGATAACGCTGCCCTTTCACTTCGATTTCGGCGGCGAGGCGCAACCCTTCCCAGGCGGTCCCCTTCGGCAGCATCAGCATGGCCTGGCGCACCTTGCCACCCGGTAACGGGAGTCCCGCATCGATTCCCCCGCGGACGTCCACCGCGCCGTCCGTGCTGAAAACCCGCACATACAGCACCCCGGGAACCCCGGCAATTCCGTCGTTCACCAATCCCAGCACCAGTCCGGGATGGCCTTCTTTTTCGAAATGCCAGATCCATGAGGGGCGCGCCCGGTAGCCCAGCACGGCCCGTAAATCGTCGATGGCCTCCGGATATTGATCGTAATAATTTTTAATGCGGTCGGCCCGGATGCGATGCCAGTTCCACAGGGACATGTAATTGGGTCCCACGTCTTTGGCGTGATAAAATATGTTTTCGGTTCGGGGAACCCCGTCAACCAAACGCAGGGTTTCCGGCCGGCCGTCGGACATCCCGTTTTCGATGGTGGCCCCGATCCAGGCGGGCCGGTTGCTCAACGCCTCAATCTGACGGTTTTCGATGAAGATGGTGTCGGTGCGCAGCCAGTTGTGGCTGCGGATGGTGCGGTCCAGCAGTTCGGAATTGCCCACCCGGCTCCAGTCCGGCTGGGTATTGGTGGTCAGCGGGGTTTTGTCCCAGTTTTTCAGCTGATGTTCGAACATCTCCACGAAAGTATTTTCCGCGGTTTGATAATCCGGGAAGGGATTCCCCTCGAAGGGCCAGGTATGTCCTTCCCCCCAAAAGCCGTACATGGCGGTGTCCACGTATTCCACCAGGGGGTGTCCGTTATAAATTTCCGCCAGCAGGCTGTCCATCTCCTTAAAGGCTTCCATGAAGCGGGGGTTGTCGTAGCGCGGAGCGTAATGCACCTTGCCGGGAAGTCCGATTTCGTTGGTGGTGCCCAGGCGCACCATGGGGGTTTTTTCCGCCACAAAATCGGGGGCGGAATGGGGTTCGATTACCGGACTCATCAGCTGAATCCGCAGGCCCACCCGCTTGTTGTATTTTTCGGCCATCTCGAAGGTAATCTTCCAATGGTCGCAAAAGTCCAGGCGTCCCGGGCGGCTCTGAATATCCCGCCAGTCCAGGCGGATATACAGTTTGTCGCCCAGGGGCATGGCCGCCAGCTCTTCGATGAGGGCGGCCGTGGTGGCGCCTTCCTTGCGAGGCGGGCCGGCCTCGTCGCAAACGTAGGTCACCAGCCCCATTCCAAAGTTGGACAGGGGCTTTTTCGATGGGGTGGTGGTCATGATCACCGAGCTGTCCGGCACCACTTCTTCCGGGGCGTAGATGGGAAAGGGTCCCTGATTAAGCCGGTTGCTCACCACCGGACCGCTGCCGAAGTCGTAGCCGTGCCAGTTGTGGGCCGGCACGAAGGCCCGGGCGGGGCGGGTAAGTCCGGCGGCCAGGGCGGCGGCGCCGGCGCTTTTCAAAAAGGTCCGTCGCTTCATCAAAGCTCCTCTTGTTTTGTTACCGGAGAAGGTTTTCCCGCCTTCTCCGGTAACAGGATTCCCTTTAAGGCCTGGGCAGCACTTCCAGCAGCAAAGACCCGTCAAAACTGGCCGCCAGCGCGGCGGTGGGTCCCTCAACGGTCCCGTAATCCCGGTCGTTCACATAATCCCGAACGGTGTACTGCCCCGGTTGGAGTCCGCGCAGTTCCACCTGTCCCTCAAAACCATCCCCATAAAAAGCGTAGTACATGCCCCCGTTTTTGGCGATGGCATGCCCTTCGGGGCGGTCAAAACCGATGTCGTACAAGTCGCCGCGGTATTGGCCTTTGGGCAGCATTTTTTCGGTGTAAATATCCAGCCAGTGCTGCCATACTTTTTCCCGTTCCGGGGTCAGATCCAGCTTGGAATCCGCCTTGGCGCCCACCGGCCAGGTGAATTTGGTGCCGATCACCCCGCCAATGCCCACCGAGGACGCGAAGTCGTTGTGATGATCGCTCAGCTCCACGTGGTCGCCGTAATAAGGGGCTGTAGGCCCCATCAGGGCTTTGAGGGTCTTACCCTTCAGGCGCACCTGGAAGGAGCTGGTGGGGTCGGAGGCCACCGGTTGGTTCATATACGGCACCTGATGAAAGCCGTAGGTAGCCCCGCAGGGGCATATTTCCACCACTGCGTCCGGAACGATGCTCAGCGCGGTCTGGTAGATCACCTTAAACAGCTCCGGGGTCTTCTCGAAGGACTCTTCGGGATAGGCGTGATTATGCGCTTCGTTGTAACAGGGCGGAGCCCCGTTGAGGTGCTGCCCGTCGATTTTGAGGCCGTCGTAACCCCAGGTCGTCATAAATTTTTTAACCAGATCCCGGGTGTATCCCTGCACCGGGGCATAAGCCGGACACAGGTAGTAAGCATCCCACCACTCGATCTTCTGATAATTGCCGTCCTTGTTGATCAGCAGGTAATCGGGATGATTTTTGATGAGGTCCGTTCCCGGGTCCACCGCCATGGGCGCCCACCACAATTTGGGCCGTAGGCCCCTGGCGCGAATATCGTCGGTGAATTGTTTCATGCTCTTGTCCCCGCGCGGAAACTTGTCCTTCAACAAATACCAGTCCCCTTCCGCATTGTGATACCCATCGTCCAGGACCGCCCACTTGTACCCCATCCCGCTGACCTTGGGCAGGGTATTGACCACCTGACGGGTGGTAAAATCGCGCTCGTAACCCCAGGCGCACCAGATTGGCTCATAGGTGCTTTCCGGATAGTCCGCCAGCTTGATGCCGCGCGCCACCATCATTTCCCGATAAGTGGACAGGGTGGCGAAATGATCTCCCTGATGCACCGCAACAAAGGTATCGTAGGTTTGAAATTCCTGTCCGGGCGCCAGGGTGCGCTCACCCTCCCAACTAACCCCCAGGGAGGCTTTTCCATCGGATACCGATACCGGCAGGGACAATATGCGCGGCACCAGTTCCAGATGCCCGACCGCCACTCCCACATCGCGACGCCAAATGTCCACCACCGGGGTTCCGCTCCCGTAGTCGGTGTAGTTCATCCCCATAAAATTGCGCTGCTGGAAGCCCTCTTTAAGGGGCATTACCCAATCCGGGCGGGTGGTGTAAGATGCCCCCTGATAGGCCCAGAAAGCCGGCTCTCCCGCGCCCGCCTGCCCCTCAATCCGGTATTGGTTGTTTGCCCAGCCGGTAACCTTGAGCGGCGCCTCGCCGAGGTTGCGGTAGCTTACCCGGTAAACCGCCATCCCCGGAAAACGCTGATAAAGGCGCACCTGAACAGTTTTGCGCAGTCCCCCGGCTTCGCCGCTCAGGCGAATTTCCGTCCCGGTCCCCACCGCATCCTGAAAGGTGCTCTGGGAGGATTGGCTGAGGGGGAAATCGACGATGCTCCGCCCGTCGATTTCAATAACCTCGGAAACCTGGGGCGCTCCCAGAGCAACGGTTTTGCCGTCAAAACCCACCGCTATGCGGCTGCGCAGGTTCTCGTCAAAGGTGATCTGAATAGCCCCGTCCCCAATGGTTTTTCCGCCCGAAGACCCGCAGGCCGACAACCATATCACCGCTATACCAAGCAGCAAGACTGTCAGGATGTTTTTTTTCAACATAATGCCTCCTCAAAAATTTTGTTGGGCCGTAATGAACCGTTGTTGCCGCACAACCGCCTCCCAAGCCGGTTTCTTCCCCCCGGGATCAGGAGCCGCTGAAAGCCCCCGGAAAAATGCGGCGGGCGTTCCCGGCGTAAAGTTTGTCTACCACGCTTTTGGGCAGCTTCAATCCCTGAAAAGGACCGTTTACTTCCGGCACTTCCATTTGATCATCGCTGACCAGATAGCGCCAATCCGCCTGCCATTTGGCCAAAGCAGCCCCGGCAAAAGCTTCCGGGTCTTCCTCTGCGCCATGGGTCAGATCGGTGGCGTAAAGGATACGGTCCTGATATTGAATCAGGAAGTTGCGCACCGCCTCGCGATCGTGCGCGGATTGATACTGCACCTGTCCCATACGGGCAGCCATATCCACCACCGCATTGGGAAAGCGATCCAAAAATTTGGCCAGCTCCGCCACGCTCCATTCCAGGCTGGCCAGGTGCGCTCCCATAAACGGCAGCCCTTCGTTTTTGGCCAGCATGCGATCCCGGGCCGCCATGTGTTCCTCGTAGGAAGGTTCCTCGGGATGTTGGTACATGTGGTATTGGGGATGATTTTTGAAATACTCGCGATCGTTGTTCACCGTCATCTCTTCCGCCGGCAGCCAGCAGTTTTTGGGCTCTCCCTGATGCCCCACCAGCACCTTACCCCGGCTTTTGATGAAGGCAAACAGCGGATCAAAACCCGGGTCGTCAATCATGACGTTTTCCCCGTTGGCGTCCCGAAAGGCCATCCCGATATTTTTCCAGACCTTAACTCCCAGCGCCCCGTCGGCGAAGGTTTGGTCGAGGTGGCGCTCCGTTTCCCCCAACCACTCCGGCTCTCCCCAGCCGTTCATGGAAAAGGTGCTCACGAAAGCCACCCGTTCCGGAGCGGCCGCCAGCAGGCCCCTGGCCACCGCCAGCTGCTCCGCGATCGGGGGAAAATCCGGATAGTCCACATTGATGGTCAGCAGGCGGAAGTTATTCTCCGCAGCCAGCTTCACGAAGGCCTCCCCGCCGGTATTCATGTGAACATGGGCGTCAATTTTGGGAACCGCCCGGAAATCCGCGAGCTGGTAATATTCCACCGCTTCGCTCTTATCTTTCGCGCATCCGGCCAAGGTTGCCCAGAGAAACAGGGCGGTGGCCATCCGGCTAAATATTCTCTTATGCATGAGGTTATCCTTTTTGGTGATTTGCCCGGTTGGTTTACAGGCCCATCAGCTTGAGGGCATTGTCGCGGTAAATTTTACGGAGCACCGCTTCTTCGAGGGCCAGACCGTGCAGGGCCCAATGGTACCCGAATTGTGCGGTTTCGTAGAAATGTTCGTCGGCACTCTCCAGAATGCGAAAGGTGATCTCGTACATCCGCGCGTCGGTTCCCATATCGGTCCCATAAACCAGGCGATCCGCATATTGCTGAAAAAAACGCGCGGTTCGGCGCGGCACCGGGGCCACTTCCGCGTAGCGGGCCCCGATGTCCGCATATAGATTGGGGTAGGTGTCCATCATGCCGCCCAGAATGCTGAGGTCGTAGCCGCAGTTGGCAAAATGGCAGGCAATGAAGGTGGTTTGAGGATGCCTCTTCAGGGCTTTGGCCAGGGTCTGAACCGTCGCGGCGTGGCCCAGGTTCTCCGGGTCGTTATCCAGCCGCCAGTCGAAGGCGTTCATTAGCCCGTCATTGGTGGAGTCCATGGGCAAATACATCCAGATCGGCTCCGCCACGTGAATGCTGACCGGCAT
>JAGRBF010000358.1 GCA_020434205.1 Calditrichota bacterium
CGGCTCATAAAAAGTAACCTCGCTACTCGCTACTCGCCATCCGGCGTAGCCGAACAACCTGTAGCCCTGAACTACCAGAACCGATGAAAATACGCGCACGCGAATTTTTTTACCCCGCCAATCTGCTCAGCCTCAGCCGGCTGATCGTGGTGATCCCCCTGTGGCACCTCATCCGCATCAACACCCCGGAAGGCAATGTCTGGCTGTTCTGGATCGCGGTTTTCGGGATTCTCAGTGATATTCTGGATGGCTACCTGAGCCGCAAATTCAACCAGGTTACCGATCTGGGCATTGTGCTGGACCCCATCGCCGACAAAATCGGCATGGCGGTTTTAATGCTGGCCCTGCTCTTTTTTCGCGATTTTCCCCTTTCCCTGGCCCTGCTGCTGATCTACCGGGATGTAATGATCATGGCGGTGGGATGGTTTACCCTGCGGCATACCGATCGGCCGATTATGGCCAACGTATGGGGCAAGGTGAACACGGTTATCCTGGCCTATACCATTTTTTTGATGATGATCGGGGTAACCGGAACCGCTTATGAAATCGGCCTGGTGCTGAGCTACATCATAATTCCAGTTTCGGGTTTTGCCTACATGCGGGTGGGGGAGAAGGTGCTCTACCGGGACGGGGGTTCCCCGCTGTGGTATCGCCTGATCATCGGGGGGATAACCCTGCTGGCTTTGTTGTTGATCTGGAAGGTGGCATGAGCGGGATGCACGAGCCCATGATTGTAGCGCATCGGGGCGAAAAAATACTGGCTCCGGAAAATACCGTGAAGGCCGCTCACCTGGCCCTTTCCCAGGGGGCCAATGCCCTGGAAGTGGATGTGCGCATTTGCGGCAGCGGGGAAATTGTGGTGATGCACGACGCCCTGCTGAAGCGCCACTTCGGCATCAATCGCCCGGTGGCCGCCACCCCGCTAAGCGAGCTGAAAGCCCTGCAATTTGATCAGGCATCCTATCGCTATCAGGATCGCATCTGCTCCCTGGATGAGTTTCTGGAAGAATTCGGCGGCAAGGTGATGATCAATCTGGACGCTAAATCCCTGCTGCCCACCTGCCGCCGTTTTTCCCGGCAACTGGCCGATGTGATTCTCCGGCACGGCATCGGGGAAAAGCTCTGGGTGTCCTCCTTCAATCCCTTTGTGATTCGCTACATCAAATCCTACCGCCCGGAAGTGCGCACCGGATTTCTGTTTCAGGATCCCCTGCACGCTTACCGCTTTATCGACGTTTTTCTGGATTCCGATGCCTGGCATCCCCATTTTCTGAATGTGACAGACTGGTTCGTTAACGAAGCACGGCGCAAAAACAAACAGCTCTTCGCCTGGACGGTCAACGATGCCGGGGTTTACCACCGGATGCGCCATTTTCGCTTCGACGGCATCATCTCGGACGTCTTCTTCCGCAAACATCCCCTTCATCCGGAAATCACCGGGTAAATGCTGAACCCAGTGCCTTGCCGCTCAACAGCGGGGCCAGGGGGCATATTTTCTTTCTCCTTGACTTACCCAAAGTCGCGGTGCTTCTTTAGCTTGGAAAAAATCCATCTTCACACAGGGGGAAAAGCGAATGATTTCCAAGCAAGGACTGGCGGACAACTGGCTGCCCCGCTATACCGGCACCCCGGTAGAGCGTTTCGGGGAGCACGTGTTGCTCACCAACTTTTCCAATTACGTCACCAAATTTGCCGAGATGTTCGACTGTCCGGTTTACGGCAAGGACAAGCCCATGCAAACCGCCACCAACCGGGACGGCGTTACCATCGTCAATTTTGGCATCGGCTCTCCCAATGCCGCCACCATTATGGATCTGCTGATCGCCGCCAATGTGCGGGGGGCCCTTTTTCTGGGGAAATGCGGGGGGCTGAAACGCTCTACCGATATCGGGCATTTTATCCTGCCCAGCGCCGCCATCCGCGGAGAAGGAACCAGCAACGATTACCTGGATCCCGCCGTGCCCGCCCTGCCCGCCTTCGAACTGCAGAAATTCGCCTCCGAACAGGTTCACGCCCACGGCCAGGAATACCGCACCGGGGTTATCTACACCACCAATCGCCGGGTGTGGGAATGGGATGACGGGTTTCGCGAGCGCCTCAAGAAGTTGGGGGTGATCGGGATTGATATGGAAACAGCCACCCTGTTTGTGGTCGGCTGGCACAATCGCGTGCCCACCGGGGCCCTGCTGCTGGTTTCGGATCTGCCGATGGTGCCCGAGGGTGTCAAAACCGAAGAGTCCGATCGCATGGTGACCCAAAATTTTGTGGACCTGCATCTGGAAATCGGCATCGATACCCTGGTGGACATCCGCACCCGCGCCGAGCAGGTGAAGCATTTCCGGTACTGAGGAAACCGACCGCGAAAGCGCCAAATCGCGAAAGTTAAAAATTAGGAGTGTATTTCCATTCGCGTTTTCGAGATTTCGCGGTTTTCCCGAAAAAAAACAGCCATCATCGTTGCCGATGATGGCTGCCATCTAATGGAGGAAGCACCCAAACTTCCTCTGAAAAGCAAAATGTGTTGATCAGTATATCAAATTCGCGGTTTGGCGATGTGGCGGCTGTCAAATTGTAGCAAAAAAATTAGCGCAATAAAATCAATTTCTGGGTTTTGCCGAATTTTCCGGTCTGCAGGCGGTAAAAATAAACCCCGCTGCCAACCGGGTGGCCGCTGCGATTGTTGCCATCCCAATACCGTTCCCCCTCAATTTCTCCGGGAGCCAGATCCCAGCTAAAAACCTCCCGCCCGGTGAGGTCGAAGATGGTCAGGCGATGGGCCGCCGCTCCGGAGCCTGTTGCGGAGCCGAGGCGAAAGCGGATGGTGGTGCCCGGGTTAAAGGGATTGGGGTAATTCGACAGCAGGGTGATGGTTTGGGGCAGCTCACCCTCATCCACCCCGTTGGAGCCGCCGAAGGTCAGATTGCGGAAGAAAACCAGGCCCCCGCCGTTTACCCCCAGGAACAGGTCCTCGTCCCCATCCCCCTCAATATCTGCAAAAAAGGGCGCGGTGCGCAGATAACCGGCAAAATCCTGAGTGGGATCCGGGGTAAAGCTGGGCGCCGTCGCACTGCCGTCGTTGCGAAAATACCGGCAGCCGCCCAGATCGCTGCCCACGAACAAATCGAGATCCCCGTCCAGATCGAAATCGCTGAAAGCGGGATGGCTGAATTCTCCGACCGCGATTCCTCCGAAGTTGAGGTCCTCCTCGGTAAAAACCGGGCTGGAAGCGCTCCCGGTGTTGCGGTAGAGGTTCAAATTGCCGAAAAATTCTCCGCAAATCAGGTCCAGGTCCCCGTCGTTGTCGATGTCCACCAGGGTAGGGGTGTTGTAATTGCCGACGTCGATAGCCGCGTAAAAATTGTCGATCAGCTGGAAATTGGGGGCCGAAGCGCTGCCCTGGTTTTCAAAATAGCTCAGGCGCCCGTCCCATTTGCCGACCAGCATATCGGGGTCTCCGTCCCCGTCCAGATCTCCCAGGGTGGGATCGTAATTGAGGTCGAAACGCCGGTCGTTTTCCAGATAGTCGATGTCCGCCAGAAAAAGGGCCGGCACTGTGGCGCTGCCGCGGTTTTCGAAAAAATGCAGGCGACTGTTGGCCTCGTCCGGGGAATTGAGGTCCTGCTGATTGCCCAGCAGCAGATCCAGGTCCCCGTCATCATCAATGTCGAAGAGGGCCGGATTGGCATTGGCGCCGATGTCCACCGTTTCGATGAGGCGCGAGGTGCGGAATTGAAAATCCGGGGCATTAAGGGAGCCGGCATTTTCATAAAAAAAGATATTGTCCACAATATTGGCGGTGGTAGAGGTGGCCCCGCCGATCACCCCGATAAACATGTCCCAGTCGCCGTCGCCGTCGATATCGCCGAAGCGGGGTACATTAAAACCGCCGGTGCTGATGGGATTCTGCGGCGGGTAGCTCTGGGTGGTGATATTGATGTCCGGGTTTCCGCAGGTGCCGTCGTTTTGCAGGTAAACCACGCTTTCCGCAAAAAAATCGCCCCAGAAGAG
>JAGRBF010000359.1 GCA_020434205.1 Calditrichota bacterium
GTCGCCCCGGACTTGATCCGGGGTCCAGAGAACAAGGTAGCTTCTTTCGGCTTTCTCAAGGCTTCACAGGTTTAAATTTTCCAGGCAAGCTGAATGTCAACAACCACAAAGCTCTTCTCTGTCACCGTTGGTGGCAGGGAAGAGCAGCTACCCCCTTTTTTTAAGTGAAAACGGAGGTTATTCTTCAATAAGCATGTCAAAGCTGCCATCGGTAACCGTGATGAAGCGTTCTTTTTCGGTCGGCCATTGTAGTGGTTAATGAGATTTTTTCTCGTTATTCATTGTTTTTGGACCAGGCAGAGCTTAGTTTGTGAATATCAAGAAGGCTATTCTGATAAAATCTGGGGTGAAACTGTGATTATCTCCTTTAGAATTTCCAATTGGATGTCTTTCAAGGAAGAAACCCATTTTACCATGGTGGCCAGCAGGGAACGCCAGCACGGCGATAGGATTGCGCGACTTAATAAATATCAGCTTCGGGTGCTCCCGATGGCGGCCATTTACGGGGGAAATGCTTCAGGGAAAACCAACCTTTTTCGGGCCTTAAACTTTGCCAAATATTTGGTTGTGAAAGGCTCGCAACCGGATAGTTTGATTCCGGTAGAGCCTTTTCGGCTTGGCGCAAAAGGGAAGGCAAATCCGACCCACTTTCATTTTGAATTGCTTATCGACGAAAACATCTATGGTTTTAGTTTCACCGTCGATGCCCATTCAATTCTTGAAGAAAAATTGGTTTTGGTAACCAGCACCAGTGAAAGGGTCCTTTATCACCGGCAGAACGGGAATGCCGAATTTGACGAAAAACTTGCCGGGAATGAATTCCTGAAATTTGCCTTTCAGGGAACCCGAGAAAACCAGCTTTTTCTCACCAACTCGGTATCCCAAAATGTGGACATCTTTAAGCCTGTTTATGATTGGTTTAAAAACAATCTGGAATTAGTGGCGCCGGATTCCCGCTTCGAATCCTTCGAGCAATTTCTGGATGAAGAGAATCCCCTGTTCACCACTATGAACGAAATGTTGCCCCTGCTCGATACGGGGATAACCCGCCTGGGAGGGGAGGAGGTGCCCTTTGAAAATTTGCCCTTGCCAACAGCTTTGAAAACCAAGCTCCAGGAGGAGGTCAAAGAGGGCAAAACTTTCAGGATTATGTCCGATGACCGCTTCGTGGTTACCCGGAAGAAAGGAAAACTCCTCGCGAAAAAATTGGTGACCTACCATCAAAGCGCGGATGGGGGAGAGGTAAAGTTCGAAATCAATCAGGAATCGGATGGCTCCAAGAGGGTTCTCGATTTATTGCCTGCTTTTTTGGATCTGTTTACCCGGGATACCAAAAAAGTATATGTTATCGATGAAGTCGGCCGCAGTCTGCATACTCTGCTGATCAGGAAATTATTGAATGCTTACCTGAACGGCTGTTCGGCGGCCACCCGTTCGCAACTGTTACTCACAACCCATGATGTGCTGCTCATGGATCAGCAATTGCTGCGGCGGGATGAAATGTGGGTCACTGAAAGAGACGCTTCCGGCCAATCCAATCTGTTCTCCTTCAGCGAATACAAGGATGTCCGCTACGATAAGGATATCCGGAAAAGTTATCTTCAGGGGCGCCTGGGGGGAATTCCCCGTATTTTCTTCGAGGGTAGATTCTCTGGTGCCGCGCTAGAAGGTGAAATGCTGGAGAATGGATAGTGGCACGGAAAAAACCACGACGTTTTCCCAGACCGCTCGGGCATCGACCCTATCGCAAGATGTTTGTTTTGGCCACCGAGGGAGAGAAAACCGAACCTCAGTATTTTGCCATCCTGAACAATGCCAATTCGGTGGTCCATATCAATTGCATAAGGTGTAAGCATGAGAGTGCCCCGGCGCAGGTATTGAAGCGCATGGAGAGCTTTCTCAAAGAAAAAGGGCTGAAAGCCTCAGATGAAGCCTGGTTGGTCATTGATAAAGATGAATGGCAAGAGGAGCAATTGGCCGTTTTGTATGATTGGTCTTTGCGGAAAGACAATTATGGTCTGGCCCTGAGCAATCCCAAATTTGAGTATTGGCTGTTGCTTCATTTTGAGGAAGGAAATGGAATTGGATCTGGAGAGGCCTGCAATCGTCGATTAACGTACTACCTACCGAACTACGACAAGGGCATCAATAAATCCGATATATCTGAAGCGCAAATTCATGAGGCTATTGAAAGAGCCAGAAGACGGGACAATCCCCCCTGCACAGATTGGCCGAGAAGCACCGGCACCACCGTTTACCGATTGGTTGAATCCATTATTCGGGTAGAGGGGGAATGAAATGATTGTTCTTCCCAATTTCATGATTCTATGTGTTGATCTGTAAATTCTAAAATATTTTCCTCGTTTTGTGAGATTTCTGTTGTTCCCCCAGCTAAGCAGTGATACTTTCCCCTAACTGTTTTTTGGAGTTGTTCCCCTAAATATTATTGCTTCTGGACCTTTCATTGCTGAAGGCTCACTTTCATACTCTTTCCAAGGGAGGATTTGGGAATGCGTTTATTTTTCCTGTTTATGGCGACCCTGGTCTCTGGTATTCTTATGGCCAATGAAGTTAAACTCACTGCTTCCGATTCTGAAACAGACGATTTTTTCGGTAGAAGTGTGGCAATTAGCGGAGACCATGTTATTGTTGGTGCTCCACAAGAAAATGCTTACATCGGTTCTGCATACATTTACAACCGCAATTTGGGCGGCACTAATAACTGGGGAGAAGTAAAAAAGTTGGTTATGTCTGACCCTGTCCCTACTGCGGAATTCGGTTTTGAAGTTTCTATTAGCGGGGACTATGCCATTGTGGGGGCAGAACGAGCGCAAAATGCTTCCTCGGTAATGACAGGTGCTGCTTATATATTTTACCGTAATCAGGGCGGCAGTGACAATTGGGGGGAATTAGCAAAGCTGGTTCCTTCAGACGGCGCCAGTGGCGATTTTTTCGGTTCCTGGGTGGTAATTGAGGGAGATATTGCGGTTGTCGGTGCTTATAATAAAAATTCTCAAACTGGCGCTGCTTACGTTTTTTATCGAAACCAGGGGGGCGCCAATAACTGGGGAGAAGTAAAAAAACTAGTCGCCTCTGATGCCGAGTCAGGTGATTCTTTTGGCTGGGATATCTCTATTAGTGGTGACTTCATTGTTGTGGGTGCCTCGGGTGAAGATAGTGGCGGCAATGGGGCTGGTGCAGCATATTTGTTCTCCCGTAACCAGGGTGGAGCAGATAACTGGGGCGAGGTAAAGAAGCTGACGGCTTCTGATGCTGATGTTCTTAATTCTTTCGGCCTTTCCGTCTCAATTTCCGGTTCATTTTTGGCAGTTGGCGGATTTGGGGGAATAGTTTCCTCACAGCGTCGCGGGGCAGTTTATATTTTTTCTCAAAATCAAGGCGGAAGTAACAACTGGGGCGAAGTGAAAAAGTTGTTCCCATCGGATACAAGTACTGTTACTTCTTTTGGATGGGATGTTTCACTTGACGGTAGTTACCTGATTGTAAGCGATGACAATAATATGATTTCGGGTCCTGGACAAGTTGGGGCTATATACGGTTACCTTAAAAATGAGGGTGGCACCAATAACTGGGGGCAAGTTTCCAAAAGGTTAGCGGATAGCCCGGAAACATTTTCCCGGCATGGCTTCTCGATTTCTATCGATGATGGTTTTGCGGTAGTCGGGGCACCTTTTGGTGATGATGGCGCTACATTGAATACCGGTGCTGCTTATGTTTACGAAACCCTTTCCGACCTATCCCTTCCGGTTTCTTTAAATGCTTTTGAAGTTGTCCCCGGCAACAACGAAGTCGTTCTTAAATGGTCTACTGCTAGTGAGATCAACAATGAGGCCTTTATTGTTGAGCGGGCTTTGGACGGACAAGTGTTTACCCAGATTGGGGAAGTCCCCGGTCAGGGCAATAGCAATCAGCAGACTGATTATCAATTTGCAGACAAGGCCGTTCGCAATGGTCAGCGCTATTATTATCGCCTGGCAGATCGGGATTTTTCCGGGGTGGTAACTTACCACCAGGTTCTTTCCGCCATACCAAGCGACAATCCGGATGCTCTGCCAAGAAATATCCTTTTACACCCCAATTATCCCAATCCCTTTAATCCCTCAACTACAATTCGGGTGGAAATCGCCGGTGTAATTGGTACGACCTCCATTGACCTCGAAATCTTTGATATCAGTGGCAGGAAAGTACGCACCTTAGCTCTGGACGAGGTTTCGAGTGGGATCAACGAGATCACCTGGAACGGCCGCGATGAGTATGACCGTCGTTTACCCAGCGGGGTCTATTTTCTGAATCTACGAAGCGCAGCTTACTCCCAAACGCAAAAATTGCTACTCCTGGAGTAACAAATCAGTAGCATAAAAACCACCTACAAGGAAAGCACACCACTCAATTTGTTAAAAGGGATAATGCTGCTTGAGTTAATGGGTTGTTTTGCTGGGGGCGGGATTGAAACCTGCCTTTACCCCGGCAAACCTGGCCTCAGACATAAATTTCGCCGGGAAAAAGATAGATCAAAAGTTTTTAATCCCATGGATGGGCCGCGACGAAATACTGTTCGAGCCGGGAAGGCGAGTTTATTTCGTCGAAGCGTTTTGGGTCCCTTTTGCGCTTCAAAAGGGACAAGAAAAGATTAGTGGAGGAGGAGCCTGGGCGCTTTTGGCCTCGGCTCTATCAGCCCCTCCTTTTCTTGACTCTTTTCCCCCAAATCCTTATTATCCTTACACAACACCCCACAATTTGCACAACGGACTTTGGGAGAATCCGACCTTGCCCCCTTCAAACGATCGCAACTGCCTTCCGGTAATCTTTTTGGCTTTCGCCAATGATTATGGGGAGGATTATCTCTACAAGCTGACCCAGGAAGAAAAGAACCTTGCCAAAGCTCTTAGACAAGGGGATAGGGATGGATTATGGAAGGCCAAAATAGATAGCCATACGGACGTGGATAGTTTGTTCGAAATCTTTGACGACTATCAGGAACGCATTGCAGTTTTCCACTTCGGGGGACACGCCGAAGATCTGGGAATCCTTTTGCGAAATGCCAATGGCGAACGGGAGTTTGCCAATGCGGTGGGTTTGCTCCCGTTTCTGGCCAGACACAAAGGTCTCAAACTGGTATTTATTAACGGGTGTTGCACCCACCAGCAGGCCGTTGAATTGCACAAGCTGGGAATTCCGGTGGTTATTGGTACTTCAGAGCCGGTAGATGACGCAATGGCCACCGAGATTTCCACTCAATTTTACACCGGGCTAGCCAGCGGCAGGTCTTTGTTGGAGGCGTGGGAGGGGGCAAAAGAAAAGGTCGCCACCAAACAAGGGGAAAATTCTTTTACCGGGCCCCTTGAGAAGAGGGCCAGCGGAAAACGGGATCGCAAGGTTATCCGGGAGTTTCCCTGGAAAGCGTATGGTCTGGATGAGAACTCCAAAATGCAGGCCTGGAGGTTAACCGAAGCGTCGCGGGAAATGGCCGAAACGGCCGACAAGCGCCAATACCTGGCAAAACTGGCCTCGGATTGCCTGAATTTACCCCTCTCGGCGATGAGTGACGAGTTTGGGGGAGACGAATTAGTTACCTTAGACAAGGTCTATATCGACCTGGATACGACTGCTACGGTAATGGTGGATGAGGACGGCAATCCGGTGAAAGAGCCGCAGACAATGGCAGATCGGGAGAAAATGAAAACCCGGCCGGTAAAAGCCATAGAGGCAGCGGCTAAAAACCCCAGACTTGTTTTAAAGGGGGACCCCGGTTCAGGGAAAAGCACCTTTGTCAAAAACCTTTGTGCGCTGTTGGCCCGGGGAACCTTCCCTGATGGTTTTCCCGAGGATATTTTACCCATATTTATTCAGTTGCGGGACCTGTTAAGCAAATTGGCCAAAGTGGCAGTGAACGAGCTTCCGGCAACTCAAGCGCAGGCAAAACTGGCAATGGTTGTTCAGGACCAGATTGTCGAGGAGTTGGATCGTCTGGAGTGCCGGAACTTTTCTGAGTCGCTATTGGCGTCCTTCCGGGAAGGAGACTGTTTATTGGTCTTGGATGGCCTGGATGAGGTGCCCTTTGGCCAGCGGGATATTGTGAGCCAAACCGTCAGGTCTGCCCTCACCAAATATCACCTGAAGCGGGTCATTATCACCTGTAGGACCCGTTCTTATGGGGAAGCCAATCAAATTGAGGGATTTACCGATGTAACCCTGGCGCCCTTTGATCACGAAAAAATCAGCCATTTTATTCAAGCCTGGTATTCTGCCCAAAGCGGGGAAAAGCTGGGTCTGCACAAGCGCAATAAAAAAATTGAAGACTTAAATCGGGCAGCAGTTTCCGGAGAATTGCAAGATATTGCCCGAAATCCCATGCTGCTCACCACCATGGCCATCATCCACCAGCGCGATGTGGGACTGCCGGATAAGCGAGTAGAACTTTACGACCTGGCGGTAGACGTGCTGGTGCGTCGCTGGCGCAAGCACAAGGTGGGGGAGTCCCTGAGCACCTCCGGGAAACTAAATGAATTTTTGAAAGACGATCACTTATTGCGTCCGGCCCTGGAGCGGCTGGCATTTGAGGCCCATTGCCAGAAACCCGAGAAAACCGAAACAGGCGATTTGGAACGCTTCAGGGCCCTGGAAATCCTGGAAGAAGGCCATTTTGAGGGGAATCTGACCCTGGCCAATGAATTCCTGGATTACGTCGATCAACAGTCCGGTCTTTTGCTTGGCAATGGGGCCCAGGGGAAAAAGCCCACCACCTACCGGTTTCCCCACCGCACCTTTCAGGAATATCTGACCGGTTGCTACCTGATGTCCCACCGGGACCGGGAACGGGAGGTGCTGCGGTTAGCCGGAAAGGGCGATTACTGGTCGGTGGCGATGCAGTTGGGCTTTGAAGAAATGCTTTTCAACCGGCGCAGCAAAAACGAGTTGCTTAATCTCGCCTATTTTTTGTGTGGACGTGAAGAGGCAGCTAACCAGGCCGAGGAGCGCAGCCATTTGTGGTCGGCCAATATTGCCGTTTTGTTGGGAGAAAGCGCCATAAAATCCGACCGGGTCCCCAACGGTGGTGAAACCTATCTGAACCGCCTCCGCCAATCTTTAATCGCTCGTCTTTCCGGAGCACTCAGCTTCGATGAACGCGCCGAGGCGGGACGCAATCTGGTCAGGTTAGGCGAACTGGACAAGTTGAAGATCCCTCCGCTTTATCGGTATGAGATCAAAGGTAGAGAGTTTGAAGAAGAGTTTGCCAAAGCCAGGTTGACGGAGCTAGACCTGTTTATCTCGGATTGGCATCCTCAGGGCAATGGTTGTATCCATGTTTATGAACCGTTGCATCTGGAGGGTAAAAACCTCATTTTCGATCATGCTACGGGGTTGATTTGGCAACAGTCAGGTTCAGAGAGGTTGAATTATGCAGATGCCCAGAAATACATTGATCAGTTGAATCAGCAAAAATTTGCCGGATTTGATGACTGGCGCCTGCCTACACTGGAAGAGGCCATGAGTCTGATGGAGCGGGAAGAAAAAAACGAAGGCCTGTACATCAATCCGCTGTTTGACCTTCAGCAGTTTTATATTTGGACCGCCGATCGCTACAGCGCCTCGCGAGCGTGGCTCGTCGGTTTCAACTACGGCTACTGCGCGCACGATCGTGTCGACGACTTCATCGGCAGCTATGTACGGGCCGTTCGTTCCGGCCGACAATCATCTCGGTGATTTGGGGGGCGGGTTTTAAACCCGCCCTTACGGTTTTCCGCAGCCGGCCGTTTCTTAGGCCGGGGCGGTTGGTGCTTATTCTTGCCCGCGCAGCGGGCCGGTTTCAAACCCGCCCTTACGCAAATTTCGCCGGAAAAAGATAAATCAAAAGTTCTTAATCCCATGGATGGGCCGCGACGAAATACTGTTCGAGCCGGGAAGGCGAGTTTATTTCGTCGAAGCGTTTTGGGTCCCTTTTGCGCTTCAAAAGGGACAAGGACCTTTAAAGCAGAACTTATGTCTGAGCGACCCGGATGCTCAGGGGCGGGTTTCAAACCCGCCCTTACACAAATTTCGCCTTGATTTTTGGCCCCGCTTTTTGATCAAGCAAAAAGCGGGAAAAGAAGAATTATGCCTTGAATTGTGCCGGCCTTTTGCGCTTCAAAAAGGACAAGGACCTCTAAGGCAGAACTTATGTCTGAGCGACCCGGAAGGTCAGGGGCGGGTTTCAAACCCGCCCTTACGTAATTCCGCAGCCGGCCGTATTATGGCAAAACGGGCTGGCTATTCAGGCCTTTTGCGCTTCAAAAGGGACAAG
>JAGRBF010000360.1 GCA_020434205.1 Calditrichota bacterium
ATCGAGGAACTGAACAAGATCCTGGAGCGGGCGGTCAACCTGAAAAACTTCCTGAAGGGCAAAGCGCGCATCAAAGAAGTGGCGCACTTTGTGGCAACGCATTACCAGGAGAACGTGGAGCCCCTGGGCTACAAGGCCTTTCTGGTGGGGGTGGACCGGGAAGCCTGCGCCTACTACAAAGAAGCCCTCGATCAATTTCTACCTGCCGACTGGTCCGAGGTGGTCTATACCCGCAACAATAACGACGGGGAACTGCTCAAAAAGTATCATCGCAGCGACATCTCCGAAAAAACGGTGCGCAAGGATTTCACCAGGCTGGAAAAGCTGCCCAAGATCCTGATTGTCACCGAAAAGCTGCTCACCGGTTACGACGCCCCGGTGCTTTACGCCATGTATCTGGACAAACCGATGCGCGACCACACCCTGCTGCAGGCTATTGCGCGGGTTAATCGTCCTTACGAAAACGAGGCGGCCGGTTTGGTGAAGCCGCACGGCTTTGTGCTGGACTTCGTGGGAATCTTCGACAAACTGGAAAAGGCCCTGGCCTTCGACAGCGACGAGGTGAACGCTATCGTCAAGGATCTGGGATTGCTCAAGGTGCTCTTTCAGGAGAAAATGGAGCAGAAAGCGCCGGCTTACCTGGGGCTGATCACCCGCAACTTCGACGACAAGGACGTGGACGGGCTGATCGAGCACTTCCGCGATCCGGAGCGCCGCAAGGCCTTTTTCAAGGAGTATAAGGAAATCGAGATGCTCTACGAGATCATCTCCCCGGATGCCTTTTTGCGGCCATTTATTGACCCATACGGCACCCTCTCGGCCATTTACGCGATAGTGCGCAAGGCCTACACCCGCCAGGTGCGGTTTGATCGCGATTTTCAGAAAAAAACCAACGCCCTGGTGCAGAAACACATCGGGGCGGATTTTTCCAAGCCGGTGGAAGAGATCTTCGAGATCAACGAAGAAACCGTTGAATTCATCGTCCGTAAAAACGCCGGAGCGGCCACCCGGGTAATCAACTTAGTGAGGAGTATCGAAAAAACCGCTGAGGACGAGAGTGACGATCCCTTTCTGATCGCCATGGCAGAGCGTTCCCGGCAGATTCTGGAGCGCTTCGAACAACGGCAGGAAAGCACCGAGGCGGCGCTTCAACTGCTGCGGGAGGAAGTGCGGGCCAACGATCAGCGCAAAAAAGCCCAGGCTGAAAAAAACTTCGACGGACTGACCTATTTCGTTTACTCTATGCTGCTGGAAGCGGAGATTCCCGAGGCCGAGGAGGTAAGCCGGGCCATTAAGGCCGCCTTTGTGGAATTCGCCAACTGGCAAAACAGTGAGAGGCCCCTGCGAGAGCTGCGCAACAAGGTCACCATCGCCATCATGGCCCGGGAAGAAGAAGTCCGGAAAGTGACTTCTCTGGTAGATCGGCTCTTCACCCTCCTTCAAAAAGCGAAAAAACTTTGATCATGCCCCCTTCACCAGCCAAAGCCGCCTTCAAAGCGCGGGTTCATCACTGGGCCGCAAAGCTGGAGGTCGAGGTGGTTCGCCTGGCGGTGCGTCCCATGCGCAGCAAGTGGGCCTCCTGCTCCAGCAACGGTCACCTCAACTTCAACAGCGAGCTACTGGACTACCGTCCGGCGGTATGGGACTACGTGATCGTGCACGAACTGCTTCATCTCAAAGTCCCCAACCACGGCAAACTCTGGAAGAGCCTGATGCGCGCCCATTTGGGGGATTATGAGGGGGTGAGGGGGGAGCTGAAACCTGGCGCGCCCCCCTGCTCAAAAATGCCACCTGTTGAGAAATAATTCCGTCATCTGCTCAAAAAGGGCTGTATTTGAGCAGATCAGGGCAAAATTGCGTATGGGTGGGTTTCAAACCCGTCCCTGACTCAGACATAAGCGGCCTTCACTTCCGGTTCGAGGCGAATGTTGAGTTGGTTTTTACCGCCAGGACGCCAGGGTTACGAGGGTACGATGGCGCGAAGATACGATCCTAAAGTGAGCATCGCTTTTCGCTTCTCGCTTCTCGCTATTCGGCGTATCCGAATACAAATTGAACATGGTTATTTGCGCGCTTCCCGGTAAATTGGCAACATCATCATCACAGGGGAGAAAACTCTTGAAACATCTGATTTGGATTTTGTTATTACCGGCTTTGGGCGCTCTGGCTACCGCTCAGGATAATCCGCGCTGGCCGGCGGAAAAGGCGGCCCAATGGTATGCCGGGCAACCCTGGCTGGTCGGGTGCGATTTTATTCCCAGCACCGCGATTAATCAGCTGGAAATGTGGCAGGGCGACACGTACGATGCCCAAACCATCGACCGGGAGCTGGGTTATGCCGAGGGGCTCGGCTTTAATATTGTCCGGGTTTATTTGCACCTGCTGGTCTGGGAGGCGGATGCCGATGCTTTTTTTGAGCGGATGGATCACTTCCTGGAAATTGCCGATCGCCATCATATCGCCACCATGTTCGTTTTCTTCGATGATTGCTGGAATCCGGACCCGCAGCCGGGCAAACAGCCGGAACCCAAACCCGGTCTGCACAACTCCGGCTGGGTGCAGTGCCCCGGGGCGGCGGGGGTTACCGATATCACCCGTTTTCCCGCTTATGAAAAATACGTTCGGGAAACCCTCACCCGTTTTAAGGACGATCCGCGCATCATTCTCTGGGATCTCTACAACGAGCCTGGCAACTCGGGGCATCTGGAAAAGTCTCTACCGCTCCTGAAGAAGGTTTTCGAATGGGCCCAGGCGGTTCGCCCCTCCCAACCGATCAGCGCGGGGGTCTGGAACAATTCCCGGGATTTTGCCCGGCTGAATGCCTTTCAGCTGAACAATTCGGATGTTATCACCTTCCACAATTATGACGATGTGGCCAGCATGAAGGCGGCCATTGACAGCCTCCGGTCCTACGGAAGACCCTTGATTTGCACGGAATACATGCGCCGCCCGGTCAGCAATTTCCAAAGCCACCTGCCTCTTTTGCACCAGGAGAAGGTGGGGGCCATCAACTGGGGGCTGGTAAACGGGAAAACCCAGACCATTTACCCCTGGGAAACCTGGCAGAAACCCTACGAAAAAGAACCGGAGATCTGGTTCCACGATATTTTTGAAAAGGACGGCACCCCCTATAAACCGGCGGAAACTGCCCTGATTCGCAGCTTGAGCGGAGTGGAATGACCTTCGTAAACCCGCTTTACCTTCTGTGAGCTATCCGGCAGGGTTTTCCGGGAGAAAACCCTGCTCCTCCCATAGCTTCAAATTAACCTTCAAAAAATTTCCCTTGCATCCGCCAAAAATGTATTAAATTTCCCTACGTTTTCCGATCCGTCGGAAAGGCACTAATTTAACCTAACCGTAACGCAGAGGCCAACATGTGGTCCATTCTCAGAAAAACACCCACTTCGGTCGTTTTTCTAATGTTTCTCCTGATCAGCGGGGCTGCCCCTAAAACCCGGACCCCCGATCCGCTCCCCATTACCCTCTCCGATGCTCAGGTGAAACCCCTGCGCAAGCTGGTGGATAAATCCCTGCAAAATGCCCTGGAACAGGCCCTGGATCGCAATCCCCACTGGCGCAAGCTGATCAATCGCAAGAAGATGGCGGTTGGAGTGGTGGACCTTACCCGCCCCGAAGCAGCCCGCTTTGCCCGTGTTAACGGAAACCAGATGATGTACGCCGCCAGCCTGCCCAAGCTGGCCATCCTGCTGGCCGCCCAACAGGCCCTTAAAGACGGTAAAATTGAAGATTCCCCGCAGCTGCGCGAAAACATGCAGCAGATGATCGCCCGAAGCAGCAACGCCGCCGCTACCGCGGTTTACAGTGAGGTGGGCGGAGCGCCTTATGTGGAGTCGGTGCTGCGCAATAAAAAATACGAACTCTACGACCCCAATTACGGTGGGGGATTGTGGGTGGGAAAACCCTATGCCAAAGGCGGGAAACGCTACCCGGACCCGGTGATGGGCACTTCCCACGGCGCCACGGTTACCCAGGTGTGCCGCTTTTATTACCTGCTGGCCCTGGGACGATTGATCGACCCGGCCCACAGCGCCGATATGCTGGCGATTCTGCGTGACCCGGACCTGCACCACAAGTTTGTTAATTCCCTGGACTCCCTGGCCCCGGATGCGACGGTTTACCGGAAATCCGGAACCTGGCGCAACTGGCATTCGGATTCGGTGATGGTGTGGGGACCGCACTGGCGGCGTTATATTCTGGTGGCGCTGGTGGAGGACGGTAGCGGGGAACAGATCTGCCGGGATCTGGTTCCGGTGGTGGAATCGGTGCTGCAGGGGCGTTTCGGGGGACCATAGGACCGGTGGAGGAAAGGCGATCCTAAGATCCTTCGATCTTAAGATCTTTTAGTCTTCTGGTTATTCAGTCTTAGGATCTTTCCGTCTTCTGGTCCTTCAGTCTAAGGATCGTTCCGTCTTCTGGTCCTTCAGTCTAAGGATCGTTCCGTCTTCTGGTCCTTCAGTCTTAGGGTCCTTTAGTCCTAGGATCTATCAGTCTTTCTTTTCTGCCGTCTTAATGGCCCGGTCGATGTAGGTAGCCAGGGTTTGGTGCTCGACCGCGGAGTTGACCTTCAGGACGTTGGACATCAGCACCACCATGTAGCAGCGCCCGTCGGGCTGCTCGACGATGGCCACCGAGTTCATGTTGTTCTCGACATTGCCCTTGTACTTCCCGCAGGAAAAACCTGCCTCTTCCTTGCAGCGATACAAACTTCCGCTCTTGAAAAATACCGCCGCCTCGTTTAATGCCGGCGAGGAGGCGTAGCGAATGCGCCGGGCGGTCATGTACATCATACGTTTGATCTCCAGGCTGGACCACTCGTCGACAATCTTGCCGCGCTCCAGGGCGATCAGGTATTGCAGAATGCCGCGCGGATTGCCCCAGCTCCCCTCACCCGGAACGATTTTTTTACCGGTGGCGGTGAAGAAGCTGCCCAATTGCCAGTCATCCGCGGAAATCCCGATGGCCCGCAAAGGGCTGTTGACGATGTCCAGGGCCATGATGCGCAGGCTGTCCCGGGGGAATTCCGCAAAAAACTGCTTTTCGGCCTCCGGCGATGGGGGATAGGCGGCCCCGAAACGACGCATCAGCATCACTTCTTTCCAGAGAATGCTGGCCGCCGCGTTGGAGCTGGCGGAAAGGGTGTGGTCGGTCCATTCGTAGAGGGAGAAGGTGTCCCCATCCCGCACCGCGCGGGCGGCGTAGGTGCGCTTTTCGATATCGTAGATGGGAATTTCGTGGTGATTGGGTTGGGCCCAGCGATCCGCCGTCACCATGCGGGTTTTCAGGAGGTTAATCCGCTGCTCGACCGATTCGGGGAACAGGCGGGCCAGTTCGGTGAACAATCCGGCGGCGATGGCCAGCTTGCCCACGCTGCCCGGGTTAAACTTATTACCCGGCTTGCGCTCCGCGTAACGGGGGGCCCGTCCGGGGGTGATGTCCAGCATGGCCATGGCGTAGCTGGCGTCCCGGTTGGGAAACAGGCCGTCGATGGTTTTTTGAAGAAGGGGGTCGGGGGTAAAGGGTCCCGCTAGGCTGTCTCCCTTGGTCCCGGTAAGGTTGAGGCTGATGTCCGCAATGGATTTCTGCCCGCCGGGCGGTAAGGGGGTGCCCTTCAACTGGCCGTTGGCGATCAGACTGAGGCGCAGCAGGCGGCGAATCCCGGTGGTGCCGAAGCCGTCGAAGGGATAGGCGGTGGCCACTGTGCTGAGGAGCATCAGCATAAAGAGGGCGGCGGCTAATTTGGGATGTTTTGGCATATTGTTTCCTTTTTTGCTAATCCGTCACCCCGGTATGCGGTGGGGATTTTTTGTTGGGTTACGCTTCGCTAACCCAACCTACGGCTACTACGGCTCCTAATCCGTCACCCCGGTATGCGGTGGGGATTTTTTGTTGGGTTACGCTTCGCTAACCCAACCTACGGCTACTACGGCTCCTAATCCGTCACCCCGGTCCCGGCCTAAAACCTACCGGGATGACTGGGCCGGGGTCCA
>JAGRBF010000361.1 GCA_020434205.1 Calditrichota bacterium
TGGGGAGTGCCGCGGAGAGCGAACAGCGAACAGCGAACAGCGAACAGCGAACAGCGAACAGCGAACAGCGAACAGCGAACAGCGAACAGCGAACAGCGAACAGCGAACAGCGAACAGCGAACAGCGAACAGCGAACAGCGAACAGATTGATTAGGTTGCGCTAATCGCTAATCGCTAATCGCTCATCGCTTGTCGCTTCTCGCTCCTCGACCCTAGATCCCCAATTTCTTGCGGATTGCCGCCTCCCAACCGATCGGGCCCACCCCTTCCATACGTAGCAAGCCGGGAATGTTCATGCTTTCCCAGCTCTTGTCGGGCTTTTGCACCAGAATGGGATGTTCCACGGCGGAAAGCAGGGGAATGTCGTTGCTGCCGTCTCCCAGGCCATAGGTGGTGATGCGGCCGTAGGCCTTGCGGAAAATCTCGCTGAGGATGGCCACCGCCCGCCCCTTGTCCGTATTGGCGCCGGAGATGATAAAAAAGCGCTCCCGGAGGGTGCCGCGCAGCCCGTATTCCTTGAGATGCTGCTGAACGAGATTCAGCTCTTCGGCGGTTACGAAGCGGGGATGCAGGGACTCGCTGTATTCGCGGCGGGCGGCTCGTCCGACAGCCGGCGGCTCCAGGCCGGTCATCATACAAATTTCGGTGAGGGGCAGGTCCCCGTAACCCAGCAGCTTGAGGCCGAGGCGATTGCGGATATCCACCACCGCCTGGCGAACTTCCGCATAAGGCACCCCCAACTCAATAATGTGATACCCGGAAGCGGTGCGGTGGGGGAAGTCGATTTCCACCTCAAAAAAATTCTGGGGAATGTAGATGGCCCCGCCGTTTTCGGTGATGAAGGGGGCGCGAAAGCCCAGCCGGCGCTGGATAAACTCCTGCTCCAGGCGGGTTTTGGAGGAGCAGAAAATCAGGGGAATGCCGCGTCTCAAAACGGATTGGATGGCCAGGCGACTGCTTTCGAAGGAATAGCTGTGGGTTTCCAGAAGGGTGCCGTCCAGGTCGGAGAAAATAACCGGAACGGGGCGGCCGGCAAAGTGGGTCCGGATGTCGGAATTGGCCATAAAGTGATCTCTGTTCGAAAAGGTCGGGAGCGATTTACCAAAACGATAGCGGGTCGTTAACATGGGAACTGTTTCCCCAACCGTAAAATTTTTCGAAATCCGGAAGGACATCCTTCGGAAGGCCCGGGCCGCTCTGCGCAGGGCGAAACCCTGGCCGGGTGAATTTCAAGTGGCATTGCGGTTAGCTGGAATTGCTTTTTGTAAAAGACACTTCCCGCAAGCTCTGAAAAATTAAGAAAAATTTGCCAAAAAGTCAAAAATAATTAATTGGAATTTGCGCCGGAGCTGAAGAAAAACAGGTATGGCATACGGCCAACGGCCAACGGCCAACGGCCAACGGCCAACGGCACTTACCCCTCACTTGCCCTGGCATTAAATTTCCCGATCGCCTCCTCCAGGATCACCCGGCTGTGGGCGGTTTCCACCACCGCACCCAACTGCATCAGCAGGCTGTAGAGTCCGATAACCACCTTGTTGACGAATATGTAATGGCGGGAGCCGCGAATTTCGGTGAAGGTGGTGGCCTTGCGGAAGTGGGCGTTCAGGGCTTCCCGGAAAGCGGGCTCCCCGAAGTCGAAGCGACCCGCCAGGTAGGGGGCCAGGATGGTTTTGCCGAACTGCTGAAAAAAATCGGCGAAGAGGGCGTTGCGCTGCGAACCGATCGCCTCGCGGTCCAGGATGTCGGTATCGTAATAAAGCTGGAGAATCCGCGCCTGATCCTCCTCGAGGTGGGCGGGGATCATCTGGATAAAGGAATTGAGAAACTGCTCGGGAAAGGTCTTCACGCAGCCGAAATCGACAATCCCCACCCGTCCGTCCTCCCGAAACAGAAAATTGCCCGGATGAACATCCGCGTGGATGGTGTATTGTTCGTTGCAGATCTGCTCGTGGAAAAAGTCCCACAGGATCTGCCCGTAGGTGTTGCGCTGCGCCGGTGCCGGCCCCGTTTTCAGGAATGGTTCCAGGTGAAGCCCTTCCACGAAGGTCATGGTCAGCACCCGGGCGGTGCTCAGCTCCGGGACCAGGCGCGGGGTTACAATGCCGGGATGGGTCTGGTAAAGCCCGGCGAAATACTCGATCTGCTTACCCTCCAGCAGGTAATCGGTCTCCTCCAGGAGCTTATCGTAGATCTCGGCGAAATAATCGTCGATGTTGCGCCCGCTGATCAGCCGTTTGAAGATGGTTTTGGCCATGGCCATGTCCGAGCGAATGGTCTCCCGGACGTTGGGATACTGGATTTTGACAGCCACTTTGCGGCCGTCCCGCAATTCCGCCTCGTGCACCTGGCCCAGGGAGGCGGCGGCAATGGCCTCGCCTTTAAAGCGTTTGAAAAGCTGCTCGGGATAGGCGCCCAGCTCCTGCTTGATGCGCTGGCGAACCAGGGCGCGGTTCATGGGCGGGACGCTGTACTGGGCATTGGCCATCACCTCGGCAAACTGCTCCGGCAACACCCCGGTGTCCATACTCAGGGACTGGGCCAGTTTGAGGGCGGTGCCCCGCAACTTGCTGAGTTCCTGGTAAATATCGCTGGCGTTTTGGGCGTGCAGTTTCTCCAGATCGCCACTCTCTTCGCCCCCCAGCGATTTTTTGACGTAGTATTTGGCGTAGTTTTTACCGGCTTTCAGGCCGGCTTTGGCAACCAGTTTGCCCCGCTCGAATTTGGATGAGGGAAAATCGTCGCTCATGGTTTCCTCATCCAGAAGCGGAAAAAGGGAATGGGCAGATGCAGCGCCTGCTGGCGCCACAGGTATCCGGCCAGATCGATGCCGCGGTCTACCACCGGACTGTGCAGCACCGCCGTAAAAAAGTTGATCAGTTTATCGGCCAGGGCCACGCTTTCCTGAAACCCCTCGCTGCGGTCCTCCCGCCAGAAATTGAGCAGGAAAATCACCTCCTGGGCCATCACCTCGTAGGTGATCCCGTTGAGCAGCAGGGTGCGCTGGGTGGCGGGAATGTGAGCATCGCCTTCCAGCCATTCCGCAAAAAGGCCTCCCAGCTCTTTTTCCAGCGGGCTTTTGCGCAGGGTATCCCCGACCATGGGACCGAAGGTGTCGTCCACAAATTCCCGCCTTTCCTGAAGCATGTCGAAGAGGGTGAAAAGCAGGTTGCTCAGTTTCTCGGCCAGGTCGAATTCCCCAAATCCCTCGATTTCCCCGGTCATCAGGCGGTAGCGGGTTATCAGCAGCGGGTAAAAGGCGGGCAGCACATGCATCTTGCTGTTGAAATGGCGATAGAAGGTTTCCTCATCAATTTCCGCTCCGGAGCAGATGCCGGCCACGCTCAATTCCCCCTGCGGATCGCAGTGCAGGGCAATGGCGGCGTCGATGATGTCGAGTTGGGTCTGAAGGTGTTCGATGTTCATGGATGGTTACGGGGTTACAGGGTTACAATGAAATCCGCAGCCCGATGCCGCGCTCCGAAATCCGCACTCCCGCCAGCAGCTCTTCCAACAAAAAATGATTGCGGGTGTGCGCCCAGTGCAGGGCCAGGTCAAAAACAAACAGAAAGGCCCCCTGCAGCACCACCGAGTTGCCGTAACCGCGCAATTCTTCTGCATAACCGCTGCTGCTGTTGGAGCGCTCGATCAGATACAATCCCCCCATCACATACGCCACATCCAGGCCGGCGTTGAAGAGCAGGGTTTTTTCGGTGTTGAACTGAGCCTTGATGGCCTCGCCGCGGTTCATCGGCCGGGGACTGCGACCGCTTTGGAAATAGCCCCATCCGGCAATGCCCAGGTTGATCCCGTTCCAGAACATGTTCATATTGTAGAAGTGTTTGCGGGATCCGGTGGAAGCCGGGGCCAGAATCGCCCCGCTAACGATATTGCCGGTCGCCCATCCGCCCAGCACCAGCATACCGCGTTTGGTGAGGGTTTCGCTGCGGCTGGAAAGGCGGTCGATGGTGGATTGTTCCAGGGATTGGCCCCTCAGCGGGGAAAACAGGAGCAGGAAGCCGGCGGCGCAAAAAAGGCGGATCGCGGTGCCGCTCAACCGAATATTTGCCGGCATGAAGGTTTATCCGGTTTGGGGGTGGACGTTGGATATTTCAAAACCAAAATACGTTTTTCACCCCTTTATCGCAATGAGAGCTTTTTTTGCCGGGGAGGGGCGAAATTGGCCCCGGGGATAAAAATTCCCCGAAAAAAATGGGTTATTGGGATAATTTTTTTATATTTCCCGCCTGCGATCAAACCAAATCCGGACGACAATTGAGCTTATGCCTACTCTGATTATCACCCATCCCGGCGGAGCCCATTTCGACGAATTTATGGCCATCTCCCTGGTGCTGGGACATTTCTCCGGCGAGGATTTCCGCATCGAACGGCGCGATCCGAGCGAAGCGGAGCTGAACAACCCGGATATCTGGGTCATCGATATTGGTCAGCGCCACCAGCCGCACCTGCGCAATTTCGACCATCATCAGGATTTGTCGGTGGGGTGCAGCTTCACCCTGATCGCCGATCACCTGAACCTCACCGAAAAAATGAAGCGCCTCTACTGGTGGGATTTTCAGGATCGTCTGGATCGCTTTGGACCCTACCAGATGGCCCGGGAACTGAAGGCGGAAAACATCCACCCGGTTTTCAGCCCCTTCGAAGCGTGGTTTCTGACCCTCTTCGAGGACAGTCCTCTGCTCATCCAACAGGTGATGAAACTCTTTGGGCAGGCGATGATTGCCGAGGCCGAACAACTGGAAGCCCGCCTGGCGTTCTGGGAAACCTGCGAGACGCGGCGGGTGCGGGGCAAGGTGGTGCTGATTGGCCTCACCGAGGACACCAGCGGACTCCAGGAATTTCGCGACCGCATGCCCGAGCCGGCCACCATTGCTATCACTTTCGACACCCGCGGCGAAGGCTGGAAGCTTTATCGCTTCAACGATTCTCCGGATGTGAACTTCACCCGCATCGCCACCCACCCCCTCATCACCTTCGCCCACAAAGGCGGCTTTATCGCCAAAACGGACGAGCGTATTCCCCTGGAACAACTGCTGGACATCGCCGCCGGAGCGGTTATTGCCGTTTCGTAGCTAGCCCACGGGCTTGAAGGACTGCAGGACCATTGGACCAAAAGACCATT
>JAGRBF010000362.1 GCA_020434205.1 Calditrichota bacterium
GGCACGCCTCGTTCACCTTCCTCAAAAAATACGGAATGTTCGATTACCGGGGCGGCGGGCGCGCTTCCGGACGGGAAACGGCCATGCGGGTGGCGGCGGGCGCCATCGCCAAACAGGTCCTGGCCGGTCACGGCATTGCCATTCACGGCTTTACCCGCCAGATCGGCAGTTTTATTGCCCGGACCGTAGATTACAACACCATCGAGACCAATGCGGTCCGCTGCCCGGATCCGGAAATCGCCCCGCAGATGGTTGGCTTTATCGAATCCATCGCCGAGGCGGGGGATTCGGTAGGCGGGATCGTGGAATTGCATATCACCGGGCTGCCAGCCGGTCTGGGGGACCCGGTTTTCGACAAAATCGACGCGGAACTGGCCAAAGGGATCATGAGCATCGGGGCGGTCAAGGGTGTGGAATTCGGCGATGGTTTTGCGGTGGCCAATCAGTTGGGCAGCCAAACCAACGACGTGTTTTTTCAAAACGAATCCGGGGAAATTTTGCCCAGGACCAACCACGCCGGGGGAATTCTGGGAGGCATCAGCACCGGGCAGCCCCTGGTACTGCGTCTGGCGGTTAAGCCGCCCTCTTCTATCCGCAAGGAGCAGATTACGGTGGACAAATCGGGCAAGGAAATCAACCTCTCCATCGGGGGACGCCACGATCCCTGTATTTGTCCCCGGGTGGTTCCGGTGGCGGAGGCCATGGCGGCCCTGGTTCTTCTGGACCTTTTGCTGATCCAGGAAGCCATTCTGGAAAACCGCGCCGATGTCGAGTTGGACCAACCGGCTCAGGCAATCGTCGATGCGCAGATCCTGCTGCTGCTCAAAGAAAAGGAGAACCCGGCCCGTAAGGGAACCGGGGCGAGCGGGGAGCAAATTGAGGAATGGTGCCGGCAGTTGGGGCTGGATGCTGAAAGGGTGAAGGGTCTTTTGGGGGGATAGGCGTATGGCCATGCTTCGACAAGCTCAGAAACCATCCGCCGTTGGCCGTTGGCCGTTGGCCGCGAAAATAAACCATTGCACTGCAGACGCAAAACCATGTAACCCTGTAATCATTTTTTTTTGAATAAAACCGTTTCTTCCGGGTAATTATAGCGTAGACTTCATCAAAACCCGGAGGAGACAAATGTCTTCAGTAAAAGTTCTATTGTTTATTGCTTCGTTTCTGCTGTTGCTTATTGGGCTGACCCGCGCCCAAACGGCCGCGGATGTCGCCGGCGACTGGACCGGCACCCTGGAGGTCGGCAGCACCCAACTGCGCCTGGTTTTTCACATTGCCAACGACAACGGTTCCCTCTCCGCCACCCTGGACAGTCCGGATCAGGGCGCCAGCGGCATTCCGGTTAGCTCTACCACCTTCGCCGAGGGAAAAATCGAGATGGTTGCCGCCGGCATCGGGGGGCGCTACAGCGGCACGCTCGATCCCGCGGGGAAACGCCTGAGCGGCACCTGGTCCCAGGGGGGGCAGCGCCTGGCCCTGACCCTCTTCAAAATTCCGGCAACAGACGCCGGCGCCACACCCTTCAAGGGAAGCGATTTTGCCCCGCTTCTGGGCATCTGGCAGGGCAAAATCCCGGTGGGAAGCCTGTCCCTGCGTTTGGTGCTTCATTTCGAAAAAACCGCTTCCGGTAAACTGAAAGCCTATCTGGACAGCCCGGATCAGGGTGCTACCGGGATCGGCATCAGCGAGGTGATCCTGGAAGGGAACCAGCTCACGGTAAAAGCCAACGGCATTGGGGCCACCTTCAGCGGAGTGCTGGATCCGGCCCAACAAACCCTGGCCGGCACCTGGCAACAAGGCGGCGGGAATATCGCCCTGACCCTGGAACGCACCGATGAGGCTGTGAAAATCAACCGCCCCCAGGAGCCCAAAGCCCCCCTTCCCTACCGCAGCGAAGAGGTGGGATTTCTCAATACCCGGGACGACATCGAACTGGCGGGCACCCTTACCCTTCCCCGGGGCAAGGGCCCCTTTCCCGCCGTTATTCTGATCAGCGGCTCCGGGCCCCAGGATCGGGACGAATCTCTGCTGGGCCACAAACCGTTCCTGATTATCGCCGACCGCCTCACCCGCAGCGGCATCGCCGTTTTGCGTTATGACGATCGCGGCTTCGGAGCCTCGCAGGGGAATTTTTCCACCGCCACCAGCGAGGATTTTTCATTCGATGCCGCCGCAGCGCTGGATTATCTGAAAACGCGGGAAGATATCCGCCCGGATGCCATCGGTTTTGCCGGGCATTCCGAAGGCGGCATTATTGCCCCGATGGTCGCCGCCCGGCGCCAGGATGTCGCCTATCTGGTTCTGATGGCCGGCACCGGAATGAAAGGCATCGACATTTTGCGATTGCAGCAGGGGCTGATCCTCCGGGCGGAAGGCTACAGCGAGGCCTTGATCCGCGCCGAAACGGGTGGTTTGGACAGCCTCTACCACATCCTGACCACCGTGGCGGACCCGGACGTTCAGGCCCGGGAGATCCTGGCCCTGCATCACCGGATTAAAGCGCGGGCCAGCGAGTCGGTGCAGGCGGAAATGGATAAAATGGGCACCACCGACGCCCAGGTGGAGCAAAGCATCCGCACCTTTCAGTCCCCCTGGTTCCGCTACTTTTTAAGCTACGATCCCCTTCCCTCCCTGAAGAAAGTGGCATGCCCGGTGTTGGCTATCAACGGCGAGAAGGACCTGCAGGTGCCGCCCCGGGAGAACCTGGCCGCCATCGAAAAAGCCCTGCGGGATGCCGGCAACAAGGGGGTTACCGTTCGGGAATTCCCACAATTGAATCACCTGTTTCAGCATGCCCAAAGCGGGGCGCCCAGCGAATACGCGACCCTGGAGGAGACTTTTTCCGAAGAGGTGTTAACCTTTATGAAGGACTGGATCTTAAAGACAATCGGTGGGGTGTAGGCAGGAGGTTCGTTTTGTGATATGGTTTTATTCCTTGCGGAAATATTCTCCGTAGAGCTTTTTGGCGCAGGCTTCACAGATGCCGTGGCTGAATTCCACATCGGCGTGCGCCTTAAAATAATCCTCTAACTGATTCCAGTATCCGCTGTCGTCGCGGATTTTTTTGCAGGAAGCGCAGATGGGCAGCAAGCCTTTCAGGGTTTTGATTTTGGCGAGGGCTTCCCGGAGTTCTTCGATCAATTTTTGTTGTGCTTCTTCCGCCAATACCCGATCGGTGATATCGCGAAAAATGGCCAGAACGTGGGTTCTGCCGGAAGCGGCCATGCGCACTTCGTAATGGCGGATCCCGGCGCGATTTTCCACCGAAAAGGCCCCCATTTGGGTTTCCTCCCCCATTAACGCCGCGTTCATCAGCTCCCGCAGTTGCCGGTAGACCTCGCTGGGCAGGATTTCCCGGATATTCTGACCGCCGCACCCCTCCGGCCAAAAGGGAAACTCATTCCGGGGTGGTTTGCAATTGGCCACCTGTCCGTCGCGCTGCAGGTAAACCATCAGGTCGGGATTGGCGTTGAGGAGGGCCCGGTTGGTTTCCGCATTTTGTTGAAGGGTGTCCAGGAATCCTTCCAGATGCCGTTTTTCCGAGGAGGCCACATCGAGCCGTTTTTTAAGCTGAATTTTATCCAGCCCCACCCCGATTTGTCCGGCGATATCGGAAAGCAGTTTGAGGTCCTTGCGGTGAAAACGCGGCCCGCCATCGTGTTCCAGGTAGATCACCCCGCGGGGAAAGGGTTTGTTTTCCAGGGGAACACAGAGAATGCAGCCTCGGTCATTTTTCAACTCCCCGTATTCCCGGTCCGCGATCTGCCCCCGGCCGCTCTCCATGGTGTGATTGACGATGCTTTGCAGATATTCGGTGCCGCTGCCTTTGCTGACCACCTGAAAGGGCTGCCCGGTTTGTTCGAAAACCAGAACGGCGCCGTAAGAAGCCTGCAGGGCCTCGGTGGCCAGGGCAAGGGTTCCCTTCAGAAAAGGTTCCAGGCCGGCCGAATTTTTCAGCAGGTCGCTGAGCCGCTGCATCACCAGGTAATTAAAATCTATGGTGTGGTTGGTGGTGTCGCTGTTTTCGTGAACGGTGGTTAAGGCGGAGGAGTCCTCGGTTTTATCCGCGTTTTTTTTGTGGAAGGTGAGGGAATTCTGCCCGATGCGAATAACGTCGCCGTTTTGCAGGCGGGCCCGCTGGACCGGTTCCTCATTCAGGAAGGTGTAATTTTTGCTGCCCAGATCCTCAATATAAAATCGATCTTCCAGGCAAAACAGCCGGGCATGCTGGCGGGAGACGGTATTGTCCCGATCAAAGACGATGGCATTTTTGATGCCTTTGAAAACGGGACTTTTTCCGATATAAACTTCTACTTCTCCAAGGGTAATTTCCTCGACCTTGCCGCCGAGATGGTGAATGGTCAGTTTGGCCATTGCACACTCCATTCCGGTATTGGCCCCCTTCCCGGATGAGATTCGATCGCCAACTGCGGGAGATCCTATTTGATTTCCGGCGGATAAGCCGCTTTAAGCTCGGCCATGGTCAGTTCTTCGGGCAAATCGATCAGATAAACCCAGTTGCCGTATTCAAAGGTAATGCGCCGCCCCTGGTAATCCACAACCGCTTCGGTCTGGTGCAGCACCTTCTGACCCTCAAATTCCACTTTCCCGTCGTTGAGATCCGAAACCAGTTCCACCATCTCCTCGCCCTGATGCAGGCGAATATCGGTGAGGTATTGCATACTGACCCCGGAATAGGCCGTTACCACCACCCACTGCCCATCGCTGGAGCTGGAGAAAAAATTGGGGGTGCTTTTAAACACCTTAAAAAGCAGATCCTTGGTGCCGTCCCGGCCATCCAGGTGGTAGACGTTGAGGCGCAGATTGCGGCCGTTGGGCAGACGTTCTTCCTCCAGCCAAACCGCGCCGCCGGCGCCGCCGGGGTATATCAGATTCTGGAAGGGCTCTTCCTGGCTGAGGGTTTTTTTAATCTGGCCGTTAAAATCGAAGATATGATTGCCCAGCAAAATGCCGTTTTTCCCGGGCATCACCACGTAATTGGGGGTGCGCAGGCCCACCGGCACACTCAACTTCTGGTGGCGGCCGGTATAGCGGTCGATTCGCAGGATTTCGTTGCCGCGCCCGGTGAAATAAGCCAGGTAAATGGCCGAATCGTTTTCCGCCAGAACCGGGCGATCCCAGTCCAGGGTATACAGATCCCGGTTGCGGAGGCGAACCACACTTTCTTCCTGGCGGGTCAGATCATAAATCACCAAATCCTTGTCCGGCCCGCGAACCCCGAAACTGCCGGTGGGGCGAATAAAGATAATCTTGTCCCCGGCCGGGTTGATATTGGGGAACAGGCCTTTGGTAACCTTGCGGACCGCATAAAGGGGCTGGAAGGCCACCTCCAGCATGGTGCTGTCCTGCCCGAAAGGGAGATCGGTTTTCAGATTGAAGGGGCGGTAGCGAACCCCCTCGATGGTTTGGTAGCCGGTGGAAGGGGTTGGGAAAACCGTGATCTGCCGCCCACCGGTGCTGATGCCTTCCAGAACGATCCTGCGGGCATCCTGGACATCGCCGCTAACGGCAACGGGTTTGCCATCGACAAAAACGGTCAATTTTTGAAGAGCGGGGGTTTCGCCGTGTCTGCCGGGCAACTGCAGCACCAGATTGGTGTGCATGCCCTTCCAAACCCAATAGCCGGCGGCAGCCAGGGCCACCAGCACCACCAGCATCACCAGGGGGGTGTAGTTGGTTTTACGGGGAGTGGGTTTTCGCTCATCCTCGGGCAGCGGGGGTTGGATTACCACCACCGGCTGATCCGAAAGGGCGCGATGAGGCAGGGTCGCGGAGGCCTGTCCCACCGGGGCAGCCGGGGATTCCACCACAATAACGGCATCCTCAACCTCCTCAGGCTCTTCCGTTTCCGCTTCTTCCGGGAGGGCGTCGGGTTGGGGGACCTCAGGTGTTTCCGGTTCTACCTTCTCCTTCTCCGGCTCCGGTTTCCCGGCATTATCTTCGGCCGGGGTTGCCGTAGATTCTTCCTCCCCGGGCTCCGGCGAATCTTCCGCCATTTCTTTAACATCCGGATCCGGTTCGATCTTCGGGGTATTATCGGGAATTTCCTGCTCTTCCGGGGATTTTTTCTCCTCGTTCCGGGAAGATTTGTCTTCTTTCATATCGGTCTCCAAACGTTGTTCCTGGGGAGGATCCGGGCGCTCGGACGCCTTTGCGCCGCCGGAATCCTCTTCGGTTTCTTCCCCCACCGATAAAATGTTCCCATCCTGTTGGGTCAGCTCATCCTGATCCGGGTCAGGATTTTCCGGATAATTGGCCTGTAATTGCGCTGAGGTTTCCGCCACAGAGGGCAAATCCGAGGCAAAATTTTGCTCGGGCTGATCTTCGGGAATCCCGGCGGCCGTGTTCAGGGCGGGTGCTACAGCATTCAAAGCGGAATTCAAATTTTCTTCAAAGTCCTCAACCGTATTGTACTGAACAAAATCCGCCAATGCAGGTGTATTTTTCAACCAGGCTTTCAGGGCATCATCGTATTCCCACATGCTGATCAGGGGAAGTTTGGTCAATTCCGGGAGAGCCTTGCCGAGATGGCGCAGGCGGGGCAGACCGCGGTCCGGGTCCGAAATATCAATGACGGCCAATCTGGCTATGGCACCAACGTGGGAAATTTGATCATTGAACTCAGCTTGTTCTTCCACGGGCAGGTCCCCGTAAACCACCACATAACCGCGCTTATCCAGGGCCCGCAGAATCACCTGGCGGTAATCGGCCTTGTCCGGCGGAAAAGAACCCAGCGCCACGACAATACGTTCCTGAAGGGAAAGGGGCAGTTCCGCGGATTCCCCGTTAATGGCGGTAACGGCAAAGGGAGCGGCTTCCCAATCGTTTATCGAAAAGCGGGGTTCTTCCGGCGGCGAGATAACCAGGTCCTCCTGCACCGTATTGCGAAAATTGACCTTGATGGGAAGGCTCCGGAAAATATTACAGGAGATTAGCCGTGCTTCGCTGAAATCGGTATTGGTGAGATTGACCTCGGAGAGATCCGCCGAATTGAGGTTAGCCCCGGAAAACACCACATTTTCCAGATTGGCCTTGTGGAAATTGGCCTCATAACAAACAGCCCCGGCCAGGTTGGCCTCGAACAGGTCGGCCCCTTCCAACCGTGCCCCGTACAGATTGGCCTTGACCAGATTGGTGCCCCGAAGGGTGGCGGTTTTGAGGGTGGCACCGCTTAAATAAGCGCTGGTGAGATCGGCACGACTGAGATTGGCCTGGCTGAGGTTGGCTTTATTGAGGCGAACCGAATGGAGGCGGCTGTTCTTCAGTTTGGCTTCCGAAAGAATGGCCTCGAAGAGGTCGGCCTTTTCGAGATTGGCATCGGAGAGATCGCAGCTAAACATATTGGCTTTGCTGAAGTTAGCGCCCTGACAGTTGGCGCCCTTCAAATTGGCCTTGCTGAGGTAGGCCTTGGAGAAATCGGCCCCGGCGCAATTGGCGCCGCTGAAGTTGGCATTGCTTAAATCGCAATTGCGGAAATTATAATGCGAGAGGTCTTTTTTCTGCAGGTTTGCTTCGCGCAAGTCCGGCCTGATGTCGGGGTGGTCTTTGCGCCACTTGTTCCATTCAACCGAACCTTTGCGCAACCGTTCTAGATGGTCGGAATTGGCCATATTCACCTCTGTTGGAAAAACCGGGGCCCAGCCCAATTGATACCGCAAAACCGTTTGGTAAGGTAATTCGCACACAATATAACATAAAATCCGGTTTTAGCGAAAGATGCGCCAACAATTGAGGCTTCAAATTTTGCAACCCTCATTTATTCCCATCGTTTTTTTACTATATTGACGGTGCATTGCCGAATAGAATGCCAAAGGTTATCCCTCTCGCCTGGTGATGAGGGTAAAAACGGGCCGGCCTGTCGCTTTCCGGTCTACATTCAAATCTGACGTTATGCCCTTAACCAAAACACAACCTGCATTGTCCGCCGATCCCCTGGCCGAGGTGGCGAGGGAAACCCTGCGCCAGTTTATGGGGCAGATCCCGGAAAAAGACCTGCCCGGCGAAGAGAACCTGCGTCTGGCGGCACGTGCCGCCGAAAATTTTGCCCAATCGGCGCTCACCCGAAAAGAGCACCTTCCCCGCGCCCTGGGGGAATCGGAGCGCTTTCGCGAGATGGTTCCGGTGCTGAACCTCGAGTTAGGGGCGTGGATTCACGCTAACCCCCTCCCCCTGCCCCCTCCCCAGTTTACCGAGCGCATTAGTGGCCTGAAGCTGGTTTTAACCACCATGGCCGGTGCTCTGGGAGGTGGATTATGGCTTTCCGGGCTTTTTTATTTGCTGCTGCCGGATAACGGTTCGATCAACATTGACGGGAGCGGTTTTATCCTGGGGGCTACCCTGGGGGCGGGACTGATGGTTCTGCTGCTGTGGTCCTCGGCGGAGAACAAGGGCATGCGGCGATTCCTGCAGGCCATTTTGGGGGTGGCTTCCTTCGGGGAGATTGCCATGATAGTCGCGTCGGCCAGCGGTTTCGGGGCCCTTTGGGCCTTGTTGGGCCAGCGCATCGGCAAAGGTTTCCTGAAAAGACTTCTCGCCTACGGCGCTGTTTGGCTGTTGCTGCGCCTCGGGGTAAAGGAACCGGTTTTCGACCGGGATGCCTACCGCAAAACCATGGGCATGATGATCCGCCAATGGCTGGACCGGGCCCGACAGGCCCTTATCCAGCGCCTGCACAAACCGGCTACACCGGAAAAAGCGGGACCGCCCGCCCAAAAATCCATCGGCGAGTTGGGGGCCGGTTTGCACAAACTGTATCGCAGCACCCCGGCGGAACTGGCCGACGCAGCCGCCGAACTGCTCTCCCGGGCCAACACCCTGGGTCTGGAAGGCCTTACCGGCAAACCGGTTTTTCTGGGCGGCAGCAGTCCTGCTCCTCAGATCCTGAAATGGGGAAAAGAACTTGCGGAACGCTACGACACCATCGGCATCATCGAAGAAGGCGATCCCGTTTTTGTGGAGAGCAACCCGGTTATCCAGGACGGCAAGGTTATTGCCCGGGGACAGGTGCGCAAGAAGAGGAGATAACTTGAGCAGTGAGCAAAACAAACAGGTTTTGGGCATCGATTTCGGGACGGCCAATTCCTATTTCTGCAAATTTTTTACCCATCCGGAAAACCATCGCATCCGGGTCATCGACTTCGGCAACGGTCAAATGGGAGGGTTGGCCTCCACCATCCTCTACCGCAAGGGCAATCCGCCGGTGGTCGGCAACCTGGCCGAACAGGAGTGGGGGGAAGCGTCCCCCGCTGAGCGGCGCAACTACCGCCTGAGCACCCACTTTAAACCCGACATTGTCCACAGCTCCGCAGCCCGGGAAGATGCGGTGCTTTTCCTGAAAACCCTGCGGGAGCAAATGGCCTCGCGCCGGGTGGACTTCGCCCCGGACCGCCACCAGGTGATCGTGGGAATTCCCGGAGAATCCGACCGGGAGTACCGGGATTGCATCAGCGCTATTGCCCGCGATGCCGGCTACGGGGAGGTCCGCCTGGTTCACGAGCCGATCGGGGCCCTGCTGTATCACCTTTGGAACAAGGACATCACCCCGTCGGAAACCCAGCAGGGGGTGCTGGTGGTGGACTTCGGCGGGGGGACCTGCGATTTCGCCTTTATGCAGCGCCTGGAAATCGCCCATGCCTGGGGCGATATGGATCTGGGGGGACGTCTTTTTGACGATCTTTTTTTCCAGTGGTTTCTGGCCCAAAACCCCCAGGCCCTCAAAAAGCTGGAGAAGGAGGGAGACGCCTATTACGTGCACTGGCTGGAATGCCGCAAGGTGAAGGAATTTTTTTCCGAGCGCATGGCCATCAACCGGGAGGAGAACCTGCGCAGCAAAGTGGGTCAGCGGGATTACGGCACCCTGCGGGACATGGACTGGCCCACCTTTTTGCAGCGCGCCAGGGCCTACAGCCCTCATCCGAGCTTTGTGAGCTACCTGCGGGAACGCGGCATGACCGGCGGCCCCCTGCTGGCGGGACAAGCACTGGATCTTCTGGAGTGGTTCGAGAGGAGCCTGCGCGAGGGTTTAACCCGCCACGGCATCAGCGGGGCCGATATCAGCAAAGTGATTCTGACCGGCGGCAGCAGTCAGTGGCCTTTCGTGCAGGACATCGTCTGCCGGGTGTTGCACCTCAAGCCGGAGGCTCTGCTAACCAGCGAAAACCCCAAGGCGGCCATCAGCGAAGGGCTGGTGGTGCTGCCCTCCCTTCAGTTTCAATACGAAAACGTCTCCCGAATTCTGCAGGAAGAAACCGGACCCTTTTTCAAGGAACGCATCGAGCCGCTGGTGGATGGGCGGCTCAACGACATCATCGAACAAATCATCCGGGATGTGACGGTGCACCTCTACGACGGCAAAATTGCCCCGGCCCTGCAGCGCTTCCGGGAAAACGGGGGAACCATCGCCAGCCTCAAACAAACCATCGAAGAAGAAACCCGCGGTTACCTTCCCCAGATCGAAGCGGGCATTCGCAGCCGCTTAAGCGACCTGAGTGCCGGGCTGCCGGGGCTGCTTCAGGAACAGATTATCCGATGGTTTACCGAAAAGGGGATCAGCTATTACGGAACGGCGGTGGCGCCCGGGCAAATTGAGAGCCTGTTCAGCAGCAGCGCCTCTCCGGCGCCGGAGCGATTGCTGCGGCTGCATGAGGAGATTACCCAGATTACCGGCACCATCGCCATCGGCATCTCGGCGGTGGTGGTGGCCAATATTGCCGGGGGCGGGGGAACCGCGCTGATCGCCAGTGGCCCGGCGGGCTGGATTGTGGGGGCGGTTGCCGCTCTGGTAGCGGGGTGGTTTGCCCTGGAAGCGGGCAAAGAGAAAATCGGGGAGTTTGTGGAAAGCACTCCCCTGCCGGCCGCGGTGGTGAAGCTGTTGTTATGGGAAAGCCGGGTGAAGTCTATCCTGGAGGACGGGCGCCGCCAGTTGGGCGAACAATTGCGACGGGAAATCGAAAACGCCATTGCCGGTCCGCTGACCGACATGCGCAACAAGATCCGGGGCAACATCCGGCGGGAGATCGAAAACCTGTCGCTGATAAACCATCTGTAGTTGGGTTGATGGGTGGTTTTGATGTTAAATGCAGAAGGTCGTTGATAATTGATCGCCAAATTGTTTCAATTTGTTTTACGGAACTGGTGTACGCAGCAGAATCTGTTCTTTAACCGCGAAATCACGAAAGCGCGAAAAATTTAGGTGCTTTGCCTTTGCCGGATACAAAATCCCAGGAAAATCAAACCCTGCCTTTTGAAGGGTGGGTCCGGGAAGGGCCTGTCGCCGGTAAGGACAGAACTGAATAGACTTTCGTGTTTTCGCGATTTCGTGGTTTTCATCAATAAATAGCTTTGGCTTTTAAGGCCCGTTACGGAGGAATTGTGGCAGACAGCTATAAAAAAGAGTTGCGGCAGCTTCAGGAAGAATTGGTAAAGCTCCAGAACTGGGTTCAGCAGACCAACCAGCGTATACTGATCATCTTCGAGGGTCGGGATGCGGCCGGAAAAGGCGGGGCTATCCGTCGCTTTACCCGCTTCCTCAATCCCCGCGCCATGCGGGTGGTGGCCCTTCCCAAACCCACCGATCACCAGAGGGGCCAGTGGTTTTTCCAGCGTTATATCAAGGAATTGCCCGGTCCGGGGGAGATCATCTTTTTCGACCGAAGCTGGTACAACCGGGCGGTGGTGGAGCCGGTGATGGGCTTTTGCAGCCGGGACGAATACGAGCGCTTTTTGGCCCAGGTACCGCAGGTGGAGCGCCTCCTTTTTGAAGATGGAATAAAGCTCTTTAAGCTTTGGTTTTCCATAGACATATCGGTTCAAAAAAATCGTTTGAGCGACCGGGCCAACAACCCCCTGAAGCAGTGGAAGCTGAGCACCACGGACATGGAAGCCCAGCGCAAATGGCACGATTTTACCCGCTACAAAGAGAACATGTTCAAACACACCCACCGGGATTTCAGCCCCTGGGTGATCATCAAGGGAAATGACAAGCAGAAGGCGCGCCTGGAATCCATGCGCTATGTGCTTTCGCAGATCGATTACGAAGGCAAGGATACCGCCGCGGTTTCCTTTGTGTGGGATCCCAAAATCCTGCAGCTTTATGCCGAATAAGTGGCGTTGCCCAGGTCATTTTGAAGCCACCATGCGCTATTTTCTTTCCTCGGCGTGGATATGCCCGGTGCTGTCCAGGGTCACCTCAACCAGTTTGGGCACGTTGTTTTCATAGGAGTTCAACTCCACCTCAAAAAAGGTATCATCGGCCTTTTCCACGAGCTCAACCTTCTCGATGGAAAACTTGGCAAAGCGCCCGGAGAGGGTTTGCAGGATCGCCTGAGGCAGGTTGGCCGGCGGGATGAGGGTTTCCGTTTCCAGCAAGTTGCCGGCCTGATCGTAAACGACCACTATCTTCTGGCCCTGGCTCACAAACTCAATTTCGTAGCAGACCACCCCGTCCTCTTTTTCCTCAGTGTATTCTTCGACCAGGACATTGGGATAGGCCTTTTCGAAATTAGTCCGGACCGCCGGCGGCACCAGATTACCCTGAATTTCTCTTTCCCCGTCTCCATCCTGGCAGGTGGTGAACAACACCAGGATCAACAGCCCCATAGAACCGTAAAGCTTAATGCTCATAAGAACCTCGGTAAACAACGTTTTGATGAATCCTCCCCACAGTCATGTTGGGAATCATCCGAATTTGCGACTGATCAACACGCCCTAGAGGTGCAAACTGACCCCGGCGGTTTTTCCGCCCAGAAAGGGGCTGATCCGCAGCCATTTTCCTGCTTTTTGCCCGTGGTAGACCACCCAATTGGCGATCGAATAGCCGATAAACCCGCCCACCAGCACGTCCGATGCCCAATGTTTGCGATACATCATGCGCTGGAATCCCACCGAGGCCGCCAGAGAATAGGCCCCGGTTTGGATCCACCGCGACTCGCTGCGTTTGGCCAAAACGGTCAACAGTGCAAAAATACTGGATGTATGTCCGGAAGGAAAGGACATATAATCCGACTTCAGGGTAAAATCGAACATCTCGTTCTCGAAGGGCCCGTTATTGGTGTAGGGACGATGGCGTCCCACGGTGGTTTTCAGGGTGCTGGTTACCAGGGTGGTTAAGATCAGGGATTGGGTCATCTGCCCCACCGTCTCACAATAGTTCTCCTTCCCGGCATAGCGGCCGTACAACCACGCTGCCCCCATCAAACCCGCAATGGCGGGACTGCTGTAGCGCATATCGTAAAACTTGCCGGTTTTGCCGAACCACTTCAGGGAAGAAAAGGGGCCATATTCGCGGTCTATGGCATATTCTTCGTCGATTTCCCTATCGGCCTTAGCCAGGAGAGCGGTTCCCAGGGCAAGCGCCAGGGCGGATCTGGCGGTATGGGTAGACAGTTTAACCGGCAGTTCCCCCCCAAAATCGTTGGGAATGACCTCGTTTTTCAGGGAAAATCCGTGCCAGGATATACCAGGCAGATTCTGGGCGTGGAGATTTCCCAACGCAAGGTTTACCACCACCAGCAATAAAAGCCAATCCTTTGTCTCAGGCATAGCCCCTCCTTTGGGCGTGTTGAAAACCATCTGAGTTTGCGAATTTTGGGCCTTTTCGGGCCTCTCGCTGCTTTTTTCGACCGAAACGCTGGTCATCACTAACTGTCAATTGTAATGTGGCTACTTCGTCATCCCGGCAATCTTTAGG
>JAGRBF010000363.1:0-5523 GCA_020434205.1 Calditrichota bacterium
TGCCCACCACCTTCCGGGCGGGTGGCGCCTATCAGCCTGCCGCAGCTTTCGGCCCTGCCACCGTGTTGCTGGCCGCCGACCTGGTTTATCCTCTGGAAGAAAACCCCCGCGTTCACCTGGGCGGGGAAGCGGCCTTTCACGAAACCCTGATGCTGCGGCTCGGTTACGCCACCGGCTACGAGGCCCGGGGCCTGAGCTTCGGAGTGGGCATCCGCAAAACGGTCTTTCGCTTCGACTACAGCTATTCCCCCTTCGACAGCGACCTGGGAGAAAGCCAGCGTTTTACGGTTTACCTGGGAATCTAGAGAGGACAAGAGGACTGAAGGACCATTGGACTGAAGGACTGAAAGAAGATCCTATGATCCTTTGAGGAAAGCCGCTTAAGATCAATAGTCTTAAAGTCTTAAAGTCTTTTGGTCTAAGGATCTAGGGATCTAAGGATCTAAGGATCTTAGGATCTAAATCCCGGTCTTCTTGTCCTGCCCGGCCGGGAAAACCGATCCATTATTGCCTGAAAAATTCCGGAGAAAAAATGCCTTCCAAATCTGCCATTGTCTTCTGCGACGGGGCCTGCGCCGGTAATCAGAACAGCCGGAATATCGGAGGCTGGGGCGCCTTCATTCAACTCGGCGACAAAACCATCACCCTCTATGGCGGCGAGTCCGATACCACCAACAACCGCATGGAATTGACCGCCTGCATCAAGTCCCTGGAGGAATTGGAGGACGCCGGGGTGCCGGTGGAGATCAATTCGGACAGCGCTTATCTGGTCAACTGCATCAAGGATCGCTGGTATGTGCGCTGGCGGGAAAACGGCTGGCAAAATTCCAAAAAGCAGCCGGTCGAGAATCAGGATCTTTGGAAAACCCTGCTGGCCCTGGTGGAAAAAATGCCGGTTACCTTCAAAAAAGTGAAGGGGCATGCCGGGGTAGAGCTCAATGAAATGGCGGACGGGCTGGCCAATCGGGGCATGGCGGAATTTCCCGCCGGCGGGGAAAACCGCATCGTGGATGAGGATGGGGAGGACCCCGAGCCAGAGGAAGGTTACCGGCTTCTCAAGGTGCCCGGCGGCTACCTGGTGCGACTCTACCGCGGTTTTCAGGTGATGGAAACCCTGAAAAAAGTGCTGAAAGCCAAAAAAATTACCGCCGGTTCTATCCAGGGCATCGGGGCGCTGGAGGACATCGAGCTGGGCTATTATCACCTCGATAAAAAAGAATACAGCCGCAAAACCCTGAGCGGAACCTGGGAACTGGTTTCCTGGATGGGCAACATCAGCTACCTGGATTCGCAACCTTTCATTCACGCTCACGCCGTTCTCAGCGACGCGGAGATGAACACCCGGGGCGGCCATTTTTTCGAAGCGCTGGTCGCAGTTACCCTGGAAGCGTATATTGTGACGGCTCCGGAGGAGATTATTCGCCTGCATGATGAGGAAACCGGCCTGTTTTTGATGAAACTGTAGAGAAAATGAGTGTGGGGGTGTCGGGGTATGGGGGTGTCGGGGTAAAATCTTTATACTTCGACACTTCCACACTGCGAGACGCGCCTGCGGCGCTACGCCATTCAACAATGTGACCTTGAAGTCTTAAAACGGATTTTTGAATGACCTGGAAAAAGTGGGTGTATTGGATCAAGCTGGTGGTGGGGGTTTTGCTGATCGCCTTCCTTTATCACCAGATCGATCAGAGCGAATCCATCCTCGCGCAGTTGCAGGGAAGCAGCTGGACCCATATCGGCATCTGCCTGATTTTGTTGATTCCCAATCTGGGGCTGGCCTGGGCCAAGTGGTTTTATCTGCTGCGCCGCCGCCTGCCGGACGTAAAGGCCAGCGAAGCCTGGGGCTCCCTGATGTTCGGCTTCACCCTGGGTTTGGTAACCCCCGGACGCCTGGGAGAACTGGCCCGCGGCCTGTTTTTCGAACGCCACGACAAGGTGGTGGTTACCGGGATCAACGTGCTGGACAAAGCCCTCAATCAGGCGGTGATCTTTACCCTGGGCGCCCTGGCCCTCAGCATTTTTGCCGCCGGGGAAGGGGTGCTGAGCGAACGGCAGTTAAATCTGCTGCTGGGCATCGGCGGGGTACTGCTGGTGGTTTTCTGGACGGTATTGCTTAATCCCGGGCTCATTACCCGGGTCCTCAAACGCTTTTCCCGCGGGCCGGAGGATATTCCCGCCCATCTTGCGGCAGCGGTGGAAAACCTGCGCCGGCGGGACATCCTGATCTCCGCAGCCATCGCCCTGGTCTGGTTTGTGGTGATCGCCCTGCAATACCACGTGCTGGTGCGGGCCTTTACCCCGGTGGCGGTGGCCGATTCCCTCCAGGCCGTTTTTGCCATTCTCTTCGTGAAAACCCTCATCCCCCTCACTTTCGGAGACCTGGGCATCCGGGAAAGCGTGGCCATTCTGTTCTACGGGGCGCTGGGAACCTCCAAAGCCGCGGTTTTTAACGCTTCCATGCTCGTTTTTCTGATCAACTTCCTCATTCCGGCCCTGTGGGGCGGCTATTACCTGTTTCGGATGCGCGCCACCGGGCAGCGTTTGACCATCACTTTACCCGGCAAAAAGCCCCTGCCCGAAAGCAACCCCGGGGGGAATCCGGTGCCATGATGGATATCCTTTTTGTTTCCGGAGCGCTGCTTTACGCGGCGATCCTCCTTTTCTTCGGCAGCGGGATCATCCGGGAAATCCGGCGGCGCAAACGCGCCGAATCCGGCCCCTTGCCTCTGGTTTCGGTGTTGATCCCCGCCCGCAATGAGGAAAGCGGGATCGAAGCCACCCTGGAAAGCCTGCGGAGCCAGGATTATCCCCCCGATCGTTTCGAAGTTCTGATTATCGACGATCGCTCCGCCGATGGCACCGCTGCCATCGCAAAAAATTTTATAGACCGAAACGGCCTAACCCATTTTCGGCTTCTGCGCCATCAGCCGGAGCATGAAGGGCCCACCTACAAAAAAAATGCCCTGTCCTACGCCATGCGTTATGCCGCCGGCGAGATCATCATGACCACCGACGCCGACTGCCGGGTTCAGCGAACCTGGATTTCTTCGATGGTATCCTGTTACGACAGTGAAACGGGATTGGTGGCCGGGCTGATCACTTTTGGGCGGGAGGACGAAAAAAACCTCTTTCACCGCCTTCAGACCCTGGAATTCGCGGGACTGGTTTTTACCGGGGTGGGGGCGATCGGCAACGGCTATCCCATCATTTGCAACGGGAGCAACCTCAGCTACCGCCGCCGGGCCTTCGATGAGGTCGGCGGGTATCAGGGACATCAGCACCTTCCTTCCGGCGATGACGATCTGCTGATGCAGAACCTGCACCACCAAACCGGGTGGAAGATCCGCTATAACCTGGCTCCCGAGTCCGTCAATTTTACCCATCCGGTGGATACCCCGGCCCAGTTTTTTCATCAGCGGGCCAGGTGGGCTTCCAAAGGCTCACACTATCCGGACCCCCTCACCACCGCTTTGCTGGTGGCCATTTACCTGCTGTATCTGACCCTGCTTTTTTCCCTTCCCCTAACCCTGCTGGGGGTGCTGTCCCCGGCTGCTCTGGGGGCTGGCTGGGCGGCGGTGCTGCTTCCCGAAATGGGCATTATGTACCTGGCGTTGCGGCATTTGAAACGAAGAGACCTCTGGCCTCTGGTGCCGTTGGCGAAAATCCTTCAGGTTCCCTATATTGTGATAGCCGGGCTGGCCGGTTTTTTCAGCTTTTACCAGTGGAAAGAAACCCCGGAAACGGAAATCAAAATTGTCCCCGGCCAGGAGGGGTAGGGTCCCCGGCCGGCCTCTGCAGAAACGGAATTTAGCATGATCTCTCATCGATACCTGGCCGGATTGGCCTACGCGAGATTTCCGCAGATTCGCTGGCGATATCCGCCCTACCAAAATTGCGTCTACCTGACCTTCGACGACGGGCCTTACCTCCCGGTAACCCTTCCCTTGCTGGAATACCTCAAAGAGGCGGGGGTGCCGGCCACCTTTTTCCTCTCCGGGGAAAGCCTGTACCGCCATCGCCATCAGCTGGATCAGCTGGATTATGATGGACACGTTATCGGCAACCACAGCTTTCACCACATTCCCCATTTCGGCATCCGCGGTCGCCACCTGGCCCGGGAAATCGACGCCACCGATCGCATTATCCTGACCGAATTCGGGCGCCTGGCCCGGGTTTTCCGCCCCCCGTACGGCATTTTCGGGCGCGCCCTGTTCCCGGTGCTGAAGAGTACCGGGAAAACCATGGTCCTGTGGACGGTAATGGCCTACGACTTCAAGTGGTCCTCGGGGAAAATTCTGGATCACCTTCGCAAAAACGTGCGGCCCGGCGATATTGTGGTTTTCCACGACAGCCCTCAAACCCAGGAAGTGCTGATGAACATCATCCCCCCTTTCGTGGAATACTGCCGTTCCCGGAACTGGAAGTTCGGATCGGGAGAACAGCTGCACGTTCATTAGGGCCCCATCCAACCAACTCCCGGCTCACCGGGCGTTTTTTGCCGTATCCCCCTTTTTTTACTAAACATTTCCCCGATGCCTAACGATAATTTAAACGCGTTCCGCTACTTCGAATGACCTTGCGCCTACAGGCAACCGCAAACGGATTGGGAAATACTAACGGTTTAAATTACTTTTTCCAGGGAAAAATCCGCCTAAATGGGAGGGATTAACAGGGATGCTTCACTCTATCAACCGGAAATTTATCGCGCTGTTCTCTTTTTTTGCCGTCGCCAGCCTGATCATGGTGGCCTTGGTGTATCAGACCTCCCGGGATCAGGAAGCGGATGGAACCGTCATTAACCTGGCCGGGCGGCAGCGTATGTTAACCCAGAAAATGACCAAGGAAGCCCTGAGCGTGGCCTCCGGGGATAACGCCACCCAGCAGCTTCAGGGAACCATTGCCCTTTTCGACCAAACCCTAAGCGGGCTGATGGACGGCAATACCGAAATGGGGCTTCCCCCGGCCAAAGATCCCCAAATCCGGCAGCAACTCGAATTGGTTCTGCGGCTATGGCGTCCCTTTCAGGCGAAAATCAGCCGGATAGCGACTTCGGGAGAAGATGGGGAAGCTCTGCAGTTTGTGCTGGCGAATAATCTGACCCTGCTCAAGGAAATGAACAGCGCTGTAGGTATGTTCGAGGACCAGAGCAAAGCCAAAATCGAACACCTCAACTTTACCCTGGCCCTCTTCGGCGTGATAATGGTGATAATGCTGCTGGGCGGTTATCTCACCCTGCGCCGCAAGATCATCCACCCCATCCTTCACCTCACCGAAACCATCCGGGACATGATCTCCGGGGATTACAACATCGACCAGCTGCCGGACGGGGTGGATGAAATCGGCCTGCTGAATTGCGGGTTCAACGAGATGGCGGAAGCTTTGCAGGCCAAGGCCGCCCAGGTGGAGAAGATGTCCCGCGGGGATTTCTCCGGGGAGATTGCCCTGCTTTCGGAAAGCGATCTGCTGGGCAAGGCGCTCTTGAAGATGCGCGCCAATATTCGCCATCTGGAAAATGCCCTGAGC
>JAGRBF010000363.1:5575-8095 GCA_020434205.1 Calditrichota bacterium
CAAATTCAGGGGGTTTATCAGAACCTGGGGACCCAGATGAACGACCTGCTGGAATCGCTGGTACAACCCTTTCAAAAAACCACCGAATTGCTGACCCGCTACGCCAACGGCGATCTCGAACAGGAAATGGCGGATTTGCCGGATAAGCAGCAGCGCCTTTCCCGGGCTATGAACCTGATCCGCAGAAACCTGCTCCATTTGGCGTCAGAAAGCCAGATTCTGGCCCATCGGGCTCAGCAAGGGGAGCTGGCCCATGGGGGGCGGGAAATCGATCTGGCCGGGAGTTACGGGGATATCCTGAGGGGATTTCACCACACTTTCCACGCCTTCTCCGAACCGCTTCAGGAAACCCTGGCCGTGCTGAAAAAAATGGCGGACGGCGACCTGACCGTGGCCATTTCCGGGGATTATCTGGGTGAATACAAGGAGCTGAAGGGAGCCGTTAATACCGCTTTGCAAGGCATTGCCGCCGCCATGAAGGAAATCGTTTCGGTGGGGGAAGCGGTTGGTACCGGCAATATTCAGCTTAACCAGGCCAGTATGGATCTGTTTAGCGGGGCCCAACGCCAGGGCAAGGAGCTCCGGACCGTTTTGAGCGCCATCTCCGATTTGACGCAACGAAGCAGCAACAATCTGGATACCAGTCTGACCGTTCGCCAACTGAGCGCCGGGGCCTCCCGGGAAGCGGAAGGGGGACGCCAGCAAATTGCCGATATGCTGAACTCCATGGAAGCGATTAAAAAATCCTCCCAGGAAGTCTACCGCATTATCGGGGTTATCGACGACATCGCCTTCCAAACCAATCTGCTGGCTTTAAACGCCGCGGTGGAAGCGGCCCGGGCCGGGTTACACGGCAAAGGCTTTGCCGTGGTGGCCGAGGAGGTGCGCAACCTGGCCCAGCGCAGCGCCCAGGCGGCCCGCGAGACCAGCAATCTGATCAACGGCGCCCTGGAGAACATCGGTGAGGGAACCGAAAAGGCCGGTCTTACCGCCCGGCGCTTTGAAGGCATTGCGGAAACCATCTACAAAGTGGACAATATGATTGCCGGGATTGCCGAAAACGTGGAAGCCCAAACTTCTCGGTTGCAGGCCATCGACGCCGCGGTCAAAAATATTGAGACCGTTACCAAAACCAACACCCGGATGTCCCAGGAAACCGCCCGCTCCAGCGAGGAATTATCCGAACACTCCCGGGAACTGCTGAAAAACCTGAGCCGCTTTAAGATGCAAAACGGCAGGGCCCCGGCGAAAGAAACCCCCGCGCAGGCGAGCGATATTGCCTGGTAGGGTGAACTTTCCCTGATCCCGACCGTCATTTTGCCCCATTCTGGGTATGGTGCCTCCGGCGATTTTCCCGTATGCTGAGGGAAACGTTACCCCTCGCCGTTTATCCCCGGAGGTGCTCTGGTGAAAAAGCCCATCCTTGTGTTGTTTCTGCTGTTGTCGATCTGGCCGCTGGCTGCCCAGCAAACCGCCTTTGAGACCCCTTATGAACCCTCAGCGGAGCATCCCTTCGGATTGCCCAATCCGCAGGCCCCACAGGAAATCCGGGACTTCGCCCCCATGATCGGGCGCTGCGACTGCAAATCCCTGGCCCGCAACCCGGACGGCACCTGGGCGGATACCGTGGACATGGTGTGGACCTTCAAATACATCATGGACGGGATGGCCGTCCAGGACGAAACCCTCAAGGCGGATGGGCGCCACTCCGGCAGCATTCGCCAGTTTAACCCGGACAGCTCCTTGTGGTATGTCCATTACTACAACTCCGCCCGACCGCTGCCGGTGCTGCCCGCCTGGCAGGGAACCCGCAGCGACACCAGCATCGTTCTCTTCCGTCCCCAAAAGGCTCCCAACGGGATGGACGGCTACTACCGCATCACCTTTTTCAGGTTTTCCGGGTCCGGATACCGGTGGCTCGGAGAGTGGGTGGACCTCAACCAAAAGGTGCGATATCCCACCTGGCGGATCTGGTGCGAACGGTCCTCAAACCCCTGAAATTTTTGCCAAAAAAAACTTAGGGCCGCAAGCTCAACGCGGTAAAGTACTTAGAAAAAATCCCCTCCCCGGGCCGGAAAGCCACCCTTGATTCTCCGGTTGCCAACCCCTACATTTGGCCGTCAGGAATGATTGTTCCACCGGCCGATTGCTGCTGGATCGCCTCTACTTTCCGGGGTCCGCCGGAAAATTCTGTTACGCTTTTTTTCTCGCCAGCAGTTGCCGAATCTACGTTGAGGGGTTTTTTCATTGTCTTTTGTTCATCTCCATAATCACACCGAATTCAGCCTGCTCGACGGCGCCAACAGCATCAAAAAGCTGGTCGACAAGGCCCTCAAATACCAGATGCCCGCTCTGGCGATTACCGACCACGGCAATATGTTCGGGGCCCTCAATTTTTACAAAGCCTGCAAATCGGCCGGGATCAAACCCATCATCGGGATGGAAGCCTACATGGCTCCCGGAAACCGCACCGACAAAAAGACCACCGGGGTGCGCAACCGCACCGCCTACCACCTGGTG
>JAGRBF010000363.1:8106-10471 GCA_020434205.1 Calditrichota bacterium
TGCTGGCCAAAAACAACACCGGTTACCGCAACCTGATGAAGCTCTCCAGCACCGCCTTCATCGACGGGTTTTACTACAAACCCCGCATCGATCGCGAGGTGTTGGAACAATACAGCGAAGGGCTGATCGTGCTCTCCGCCTGCATGTCCGGAGAGGTTTTCTCGCATCTGGCAACGGGGGACAAACCGGGGGCCATTCAAACCGTGGAGTGGTACCAGCGGGTGTTCGGGAACGATTATTATCTGGAAATCCAGGACCACGGCATTCCCGACGAACGCGGTTACGAGGCGGTCTACAAGCTGGCCAAAGAGATGAACGTGGGGGTGGTGGCCACCAACGACTGCCACTACCTGGAGCGTGATCATGCCGAATCCCACGATGTGCTGGTGTGCATCAATTCCGGGAAGAGCGTCAACGATCCCAATCGCCTGCGTTACGGCACCAGCGAGCTGTATCTGAAGTCCATGGACGAGATGTACAAAACCTTCCCCAACAAGAAGGAAGCCCTGGAACGGACCCTGGAGATCGCCGAAAAAATCAACATCGAGATCGAAATGGGGGTTCACAAGCTCCCGCGTTTTCCGCTGCCGGAAGAGGACGGGGACATGTCTCTGGACGATTACCTGGCCAAACTTTCCACCAGGGGGGTGGAAAAACGCTATGGTGAGGTTACCCCGGACCTCCAGCAGCGCCTGGATTACGAACTTTCCGTCATCAAAAAAACCGGTTTCGCCGGCTACTTCCTGATCACCCAGGACTTTATCAATCACGCCCGGGACGAAAATATTCCGGTAGGACTGGGACGCGGCTCCGCGGCGGGCAGCATGGTGGCCTACGCCCTGGGGATCACCAATGTCGATCCTATCCGCTACGACCTGCTTTTCGAGCGTTTCCTCAATCCGGAACGCATTACCATGCCCGATATCGATATCGACTTCTGCTTCGAGCGTCGGGAAGAGGTGATCGACTACGTGCGCCGCAAATACGGGCAGGACAACGTAGCCCAGATCATCACCTTCGGTACCATGGCCTCCAAGGGGGTGATCAAGGATGTGGCGCGGGTGCTGGACCTGGAATACGCCGATTCCGACCGCATTTCCAAGGCCATTCCGGTACATCAGGGCAAGCCGATGAAGCTGGAAGACGCCTTCGAAAAAATCCCCGAACTGGTGGAGATCGCCAGGAGCGAAAATCCCAAACACCAGGCCCTCATCAAACACGCCAAGGTGCTGGAAGGCCTTTCCCGCCATGCCTCGGTGCACGCCGCGGGCATCATTATCGCCCCGGATGATATCACCAATTTCGTGCCCCTTTACCAAACCGAGGACAGCAACAAAAACAAGGTGGTTACCACCCAGTTTACCATGGGGGGCTGCGAGGAAATCGGCCTGCTCAAAATGGACTTCCTCGGTCTGCGCACCCTCACCGTGGTGCACAAATGCGTGGAAATGGTGGAGAAAACCAACGGCGTTAAAATCGACGTGGACAAAATTCCCCTGGACGATCAGGAAACCTACCAGATTTTCTGCGAGGGCAATACGGTGGGGATTTTTCAGTTCGAATCCAAGGGCATGCAGGAATACCTGCGCAAGCTGGAGCCCAACCGCATCGAAGACCTGATCGCCATGAACGCCCTCTACCGACCCGGTCCGATGGAAAACATCGACACTTACATCGACCGCAAGTTCGGGCGCCAGAAGATCGAATACCTGCACCCCCTGCTGGAGCCCATCCTGCGGGAAACCAACGGGATTATTGTCTATCAGGAACAGGTGATGCGCATAGCCTCCGATCTGGGGGGCTTCTCGCTGGGTAAAGCCGACATTCTGCGGCGGGCCATGGGTAAAAAGAAGATGGACCTGATGGCCAAGATGGAGGTGGAGTTCGTCGACGGGTGCGACGCCAAAGGGATCGACGCCAAAACCGCCAAAGAGATCTATCAGTTGATCTTCAAGTTCGCCAGCTACGGCTTCAACAAGTCGCACTCGGCGGCTTATTCGATTCTGGCCTATCAGACCGCCTACCTGAAGCGCCATTACCCGGCGGAGTTTATGGCCGCCTCCCTGACCTCGGAGATCAACGATCCCAAGCGCATTATCATTCTGATCGACGAGTGCAAGCGTATGAGCCTGGACGTGCTGCCCCCGGATGTGAACCGCTCCGGGGCCCTCTTCGAAGTGCCCGATCCCGGCAAGGTCAGCTTTGGCCTGGTGGCCATCAAAAACGTGGGGCGGGGCGCTATCGACAGCATTTTGGCCCAGCGCCAGGAAAAAGGGCCGGTGGACAATCTTTTCCAGTTTGTGCAGGACCTCGACCTGCGTTCGGTAAACCGCAAGGTGCTGGAATCGCTGGCCCAGGCCGGGGC
>JAGRBF010000364.1:0-3222 GCA_020434205.1 Calditrichota bacterium
CCCAGGGGATGCCCGGGGAAAAGCTGTTCCACGAAATAATCCTGAATCCACTCCTCCGGCGCGTCTTCCACCGAGGCAATTTCGTCCAGAATAACATCGCGTTCCTTGCGAATCTCGATTTCCGGAAGGGTTTGCCGGGTCAGGATATCCGCCAGCACCTCCACCGCCTGCGGCAGACTTTCGTCGAGGATCTCCACGTGAAAGCAGGTCTGTTCCTTGCTGGTGAAGGCGTTGAGATTGCCGCCCAGGTTTTCGATGCTGCGGGCGATCTCCCGGGCATTGCGTTTGGCGGTGGATTTGAACACCATGTGCTCCAGAAAATGGGCCACCCCGTTATTTTCGGGGTTTTCCGCCGCACCCCCGCTTTTGATCCACACCCCGAAGGATACGGATCGAACGGAGGGGATAAATTCGGAGACAACGGTCAGGCCGCTGGGCAAAATGGTTTTATGGTATGTCTGGGTCATGAGATTCTTTGGTTTTTGCTGTTGGTTTTCAGTACCGCCGGGAGATCTGCCGGCAGGGGCAGCTCCATCAATTGCAGGTAGAAGCTGTATTCCGCTTCGATTGCACGGCGAATAGCGGCTTCGTCTCCGAAACCGTGCCCTTCTTCGGGAAAGGTGAGATAGGCCACCGGGGTTCCGTTTTCCCGCATGGCGGCCACCATTTTTTCCGCCTGCACCGGGGCCACCACCGGGTCCTTCAATCCCTGAAAGAAGATGATGGGACGACGTAGCTTTTGGCGATGGTAAATCGGTGAGCAGGCCCGGTAGCTTTCCCGCCCTTCGGGCAGCGGGGCAATCAGCGAATGGCTGTAGAAGGCCTCGAATTTGTGGGTTTGTTCGGCCAGGGCAAGTTGGTCGGAAATCCCGTAATAACTGGCTCCGCCCTTAAACAGGTCGTGAAAGGTGAGGGCGCAGAGCACCGTGTAGCCGAAGGCGCTGCTGCCGCTGATGAACAGGTTCTTTTCGTCCACGGCACCTTCGGAAACCAGATGGCGGGCTACCGCCAGGCAATCCTCGACCTCCGCCCTACCCCATTTGCCGTTGAGGCTTTCCCGGAAGGCCCGCCCCCGACCGCTGCTGCCGCGATAGTTGACGTCCGCCACGGCGAATCCGCGGGTGGTCCAAAACTGAATTTTGAGGGTCAGGCCGTTGTCGTTGGCATCGGTAGGGCCCCCGTGCCCCATCACGATCAGCGGCGGCAGCTGGCCGGCCGGCCCGGTAACCTCCGGGTTTACCGGCGGGTAGAAAAAAGCCTGAACCGTCAAACCACCTTCGCTGGCAACCTCGATGGATTGTCCGGCAGAGATAAATGGTTGCGCAAGCGGCGGATCGGATTTTTCCCCGCAGGGGTAAAGGCGATTTTGAGTCAGATCGTAAACAAACACCGCCCGGGCTGTTTCCGGGGCAGCCCCGACAAAGGCAACCCGACCGTTGCGGATCCGTACCTGCTGGATAAAGGTGAACGGCAATTCGCAGCTCCGCAATTTTCCGCCGCCGCCATCCAGGATCCCCAGGTGCCACAAGCCGTTGCGACAAAAGGCGCAGGCGATGGTGCCGTCCCGGTCTATCCCGAAGGTGGACAGGCCAAAAACCCACTGAGGCAGCCCGAATTCCGCGGATTGGGGCGCCAGGGCCAGATGGGATTCCCCATCGAAACGATAAAGATTCCACCACCCGCTGCGGTCGGATACGTAAACCAGATTTTGATTATCCTGCCATTGGGGCTGAAAAACCGACTCCCGGCTTCCGCCGGCAATTTGGGAAGCATTGCTCAGTCTGCCGTCCAGATTCACATCCGCGAGCCACAATTGGCAGCCGTCCCAGGGCATATTGGGATGGTCCCAGCACAGCCAGGCCAGCTTTTTACCATCGGGGCTCAGGGCCGGACTGGCGTAAAAATCGTTCCCGGAAACCACCGCCGTTATGAGCGCCGGATTTTTTTTGGAGATGCTGACCAGCTCGGATACCGGATAATGCGAAGCAACATCCGGGCGCTCCCGCACTGCGAAAAGAACGGGGGTGGACTCGCAGTCGACCATATCGCAGAAGGCCGCTTCCGCCTGGTTGGTAACAGCACGGATCTCCCCGTTCTCGGGATTCAGAAAATAGATCTGGCGATCCTCTCCGGAGGTCATCCGGATTCCGGTAGAACCGAGGGCAAAGGCCCCGCCTCCGTAAACCTGGACCCGGGCTTTCACATTAAACTCGGGAGGCGAGAGGATTTCCATTTCCCCGCCGACCGGCTGCCGGCACAACACGGCCGACCCATTGCGTTCCGGGCGGGTCTCGGTCCAGTAAACCGCGTCCCCGTCCAAATGGAGATCCCCGAGGCGCCGTTTCCCCCTGGCCAGATCCGCCGCGGACAGCGGAGAAGGCCAGAGGCCAAAAGGCTCGGACAGGCTCGGTGTGTTTTGATTTTTTTTCATTGTTGGCCCATAAACAGAAACGGGAACGGCCAAAACCGTTCCCGGCGTCAAAATACGCCACGCGGACAGGGAAAACCACGTTTATTTTGGGAGATTGGCCCCGCTTTTTGCCTTACCCGTCATTTTTGCTATCCTGCCAGGTTTTAAAAAGTTTGGGCATGGGCGGGCGATCCGGGGGCACTTCCCGCAGCGGCTCGCACTCCTTCAGGTTTTCCCGCAACTGTCCCGGCAATTGCTGATACAAGGCGGTTCCCTTGCTTTTCCAGGCGATCATCTCCTCGGAGACATCCTTGACAATTTTACCGGGGTTGCCCGCCACGATTTTGCGGGGCGGAATATGGCTGCCCTCGCGGACAAAACAGAGGGCCCCAACGATACATTCGGCCCCGATTACCGCGTGGTCCATCACCACGGCGTTCATCCCCACCAGGGCGTTGCGGCCGATGGTCGCGCCGTGGATAACCGCACCATGGCCGATGTGGGCACTTTCTTCCAGAAGGGTGGTGGTTCCGGGAAACATGTGTATGGTACAATTTTCCTGAACATTGCAGCCATCGGAGATTATAATTTCGCCCCAGTCACCCCGAATGGCGGCTCCCGGCCCGATATAAACATCTGCTCCGATGATAACGTTTCCGGTTACCGCTGCCTGCGGATGCACATAGGCACTTGGGTGAATCACCGGCGTATAGCCGTTGAAGGCATAGATGGCCATTGTTAACCGTCCTGAATCGTTAAACAGAATATGCTATTCGCTATTCGCTTCTCGCTATTCGCTATTCGCTTCTCGC
>JAGRBF010000364.1:3287-4649 GCA_020434205.1 Calditrichota bacterium
TCGCTTCTCACTATTCCCCTTCCGGATGAAACTGCCGGGTCTGGTAAACGGTCCCCTGGAACACCGCGACCACTTCCCCATCCTGGCGTTTCAGGAGAACTTTGTAGATCCCCATCTTCCCGCTCAGGCTTTCCTGAACGGCCTCGGCGGTCAGGTTTTCCCCGGCGTGAATGGCCTGCGGGTAGGACATGCCGCCGTTCAGCAAAACGGTTATCGGCCCATAGCCATTGCTGGCAAAGGCTGCCGCGGAGTCCGCCAGAGAATAGGCAATCCCGCCGTGGCAAATCCCGAAGCCGTTGCACATTTCCTCGCGGACCGCCATGTGCAGGGTGGCGTGTCCCCGGCCGACGGCGGCAATGCGAATCCCCAGCCACTGGCTGTAGGCGTCCTTGCTCAACATGTTCTCCGCGATCTGGCGGGCCCGGAGATCCGGGGTGGCTGCAGTCATATTATTTCCCGGTGAATTGGGGTTGGCGTTTTTCCAGAAAGGCTTTTACCCCCTCCTCGTAATCCTCGGTAGTTCCCGCGGACGCCTGAAGGTCGGCCTCCAGAAGCAGTTGGGACTCCAGATCATTTACCAGAGATTGGTTTAAGGCCCGTTTGATGAGACCCAACCCCTGCGTTGGCCGGGTAGCCAGGTGAGCGGCCATGTCGCCGGCGGCCGCTTCCAGTTCTTCCGGGGGCAGGACTTTGTAGATCATCCCCATCTGCAGGGCTTCATCCGCAGAGATCTTCTCCCCCAGCAAACTCAGCGCGGAGGCCCGTCCGAAACCCACCAGGCGGGGCAGGAAGAAGGTTCCCCCGCTATCGGGGATCAGCCCGATGTGGCAAAAAGCCTGAATAAAGCTGGCTTTGGGGGAGGCGAGGACGATATCGCAGGCCAGGGCCAGATTGGCGCCCGCGCCGGCGGCCACCCCGTTTACCGCGGCGATCACCGGCTTTTCCAGTTGCCGGATAGCCAGGATAATGGGGTTGTAAGTGGCTTCGACAATGGAGCGGATCGGCGGCCAGGGTTTGTCCTGCGGGGCGGCTTCGGCAAGATCCTGGCCGGCGCAGAAGGCCCGGCCGCTGCCGGTTAGCAGAACCGCGCGGATTTCCGCATCCTCCCGGCATCGGCGGAGGGCGGCTTGAACCTCCTGCCCCATGGGGATATTAAAACTGTTCAGGACGTCCGGGCGGTTGAGGACAATTTTGCCCACCCCATTACGGATGGAAAATTCGATAAACGTATTGGACATGGCATTGCTCCTGCTGGCTGAAAAATGGTGAAAAGCAATTGCTTTTGGTCGGTGCTCCCGACGCCTTGTAGACTGCCAATTATGGTAAGTTCTGTTCGTCATCCCGGCAATCTTTAGGCCGGGA
>JAGRBF010000364.1:4688-7553 GCA_020434205.1 Calditrichota bacterium
ACCGGGGTGACGGTCCAGAGGCCACAACCAGACCCGGCCCGGTCATCCCTGTAGGTTTTAGGCCGGGACCGGGGTGACGAAGGGAGTAGCAACAAGCTAGGGCAGCGGCAACCGTTTAACAACCGCGAAAGTAATATCGTCTTCAGGAGGCTGGTCGCCCCGCCAGGCACTGCCGGCCCTGGTGAGGCGGTCGGAGATGGCAGAGGCGGTTCCGGCGGCATTTTCCAGCAGCAGACTGCGAATGCGCTCGTAATCGAACATTTCCCGGGCGTTGTTGAAGGACTCGGCCAATCCGTCGGACATCAGCAGGAGGACGTCTCCGGGGTCCAATTGGCTTTGCACCGTTTGGTAGGGGAATTCCAGCGGACCCCCGAGCGGCATTCCTTTGATCAGAATTTCCTCCACGGTCCCGGTCGCGGCCCGGTAGACCAGCATTTGCGGCATTCCCGCAGACGAAAGCACCATTTGTCCTTCGCGAATTTTAACGATCATCAGCCCCATATACAGATTGCCGAGTTTCATCTGGCGGATGGTTTCCGTGCATTTGCGGAAAAAAGCCACCGCATCCATCCGGGGGCCCTCCACAATAAACAGGCTTTTGACAATGGAAACCATTATCCCGGCCTTCATGCCGTGGCCGGTTGCGTCTCCCACCACCACGGTGAGGTCCCTGTTTTCATCGTAGTGATAATCGTAATAATCGCCGCCCACCTCGGTGGCGGTTTGCATGTGAAAGCAAATATCCAGTCCGGGGATATCGTTGAGGCAGGTCGGCAGCATGGACAATTGCAGTTGGCGGGCATCCTCCAGTTCCCGGCTTTTGCGGAGGTCCTCGGCTTCCAGCAAACGTTGGCGCATCTCGGCATCCCGGGCGGCGCGCTCCTGTTCCAGGATGCGCTGGTTGGCCCGGGCGAAATCCCGGGCCAGGTAAACCGACATCGAGATAATCAGCAGCAAAAAGCCGAAGGGATAGGCGTTGTTCACCCCCCAGATGGGGTTCATCAGGCCAAAATCCAGGCTCATGTCGTAAAGGGAAAACAGGAACAACATCACAAAACCAAAGGCGATAATCCAGATCCCGTCCTTTTCCCGGGGCATTTCCTTAAGGAAGATGCGGGAGGCTTCCAACCCAATTCCCAATTGGAAGAAAAGGAGATATTTAAGGTTTTCTACCGGCTCCAGGACGGCAAAAATGCCGGTAATCACCAGCCCGGCAAAAAGGATCCAGGCCTGACGGGGAATCCTGGTCTCGCTGAGGGCGTAGAGAAACAAGAGCAGAAAGAGGGTGTTGTAGGGCATGACGCCGCGATGGAGTCTCAGAACAATCATCTCCAACGCCGGCTGATCCAGCAACAGCCCCTGTTGAAAGTCGAAGAAGATATTGGCGGCAAAAAAGATGGCAAAAAGGGCAAAATACAGGTTGCTCTTCTGGGGACGGGCGTAGTAGTAAAGGATCAGGTGAAACAGGCCGAAGGCCATGGCGATAGCCGAGAAAAACCATTGCTGGGCGAAATCCAGCTGCCAGCGGTCGAAGAACGTCAGGGGGGAATCACCAACACCTCCGATTAACAGAACCAGGGGCACCTGCCAGGCCGGGAAATGGAGCGTTTTTGCTTTTGGTTTATCCGTCATCATGTCCAAAGGTATACAATATCCAGCTTTTCCCCAAAATCGGTTCAGGGCATATTACAGCCGTCGTGGCCGCGCTGTTTCAGTTACGTGACCCCGGGCGGGAAAGATTCCGCAAAGATTTCAGGGCAGCAACAGAAGGCTGGCCAGCCAGGCGGGAAGCAACTGCATGGTGGCATTGTCCCAACCATGCGGGGAGATAGCTTCTACCACCGCAGCGACAAAGCCGATCAGCAGCACTTTCCCCAAAACGCCCGGTGTGGGCGGCAGGTCAAACGTCAGCAACGCGGCGCCCAGAATGGCGGCAGTGGAAACCAGCCAGACCGCGGCCGAGCCTTCCAGACTCCGGGTAGCCCGGACCGCGCTGAGGGCGGGAACCGAATAGCGGTGTTTCCCCCATCGGGTTCCCACCGGTTCCCCGGCGGCATCCCCCAATCCGGCCACCAGATATCCGAACAGAGCAGCTTTTCCAAACAGCCAGGTGCCCAGCAGCCCCCCCACAATGGTGGCCAGGTAAGGCACCACGATATAATATCGCTGGTGGGGCCGGTCCTTTTCCCGGGCTATTGCTTCATAGAAAAAATTACCGTCCCCCAAAAGAAGGCCGGCAGCAATAAAGAGGGAAGCGATTGCCCCAAAGAGAAAGAGGCTGGACATTTCTCCTGCGGACTGGATGGCAAAGGCGGTCAAAAATATGGCGAAGTGGGCAATTTTGCGGGTATAGCCGGTATTGAGGTGCAGGCAGACTTTCAGAAAGCCGCTGAACCACAACACCCCTCCCCCCCAAATGGCATACAGGACACCCTCCTGCCAGAACTGTTCGGGGCGCGGCCAGTTTTGCACCACAAACTGCCAAAAATCCGGCATCAGTATTTCTCCCGGTTTCCGCCTGAGATCCACGATTGGCGCATCTTTGAGTTTAAATTTGACGTTACGCGCAAGAAGCAATTTCCGGCCCATTAACCGCGAAATCGCGAAACCTGAAACCGGACGGAAAAGCAGGTGTGGAAACGGAAATTATGTTTATGGCAAAGACCAAACACATTTATTCTTCGCGTCTTCGCGTCTTCGCGGTTAAGTAACAGAAACGGGTTTGGTTGCGTAACATGAGTTTAAATTTACCATAAAGAGATCAGGAAACCGAGGGTCGCAAAAGCCAAATAAAGTCGGACGTCATGGCACCCGACTGACGGCGCCGCTATTGGCCCGCCAAAAATGGTTGAGGTCCAGGGCATC
>JAGRBF010000365.1:0-686 GCA_020434205.1 Calditrichota bacterium
TGCTGGCGGTAACGTCCAACCAGGAGGTCAACGCTTTGGCAACCCTGCATTTTAAAGAGATCTTCGGAAACGACAACGTTTATCAGCTTGGCGAGGATGAGGAAGACCAGGAAAACACTATGCCTGCCGAGCTGAACGGACGCATCCTCTTCGGAAAGAAGCTGGGTCCGCAGGCGCTGGAAGAACGTTTGCAGAAAGGCTTCCGCATAACTAGCATGCCCCTGCCGCAGCTTGAGGAAGAAGGCGAGGGAAGCGACGACAACCTCAACTTGTTTGCCGTTTATCCCGATGGGGACGTGATGGTTTTTACCGACGAGGCGGAAAACAATATCCCCGAAAAGGAGGGGATTTTGATCCGCCTGCAAGGCCCTTCCGCCCCAAAAGGGTAGTTTCTTTCCCGAAAATCCGGTCAGGGATTTTCCACGATGCTCTCCCGCTGCAAACCCATAATGCGGATCAGCTCGTTTTGCTCCCGGAGCGGCACCTGAAAACGCTCCAGGGTGGTTCGCAGGGCGCCTACCAAAGCCTCGAAATCCTCGGAAGCAATGCCCATGCCGTGGTGAATGGTGCTCATGCTGCGCCCCGAATAGCTGCAGGGGCCTTCCGCCGCCTCGCAGATCATCTCCGTCAACAAAATCCGGAAGCGGGTCAGATCCGCGTTTTCAAAAAAAACCGCCAGGCGCGGG
>JAGRBF010000365.1:786-2078 GCA_020434205.1 Calditrichota bacterium
GCGCTTTCGCTGCAGGCGCTCCACAGGAAAACCTGGGATAGCAGGACCATCAGATAGACAATTTTCATGTTGACCTCGTTTCATAAGGGCTAATTTTTTGTAGTTCCTAAAAGACGTTCCAGCTCAGCCCCATATACGGACCGTGGAAGGAGGAATGGTCGATCAGGTCGGTTTCCGTTTCCGAATAAAACTTGAAGTTATAACCGCCGAACAGCACCAGGGAGGGTTTGTCGGAAATCTCGAAGCCCAGTCCGGTGCTGAAAGCCATTCCTGCGTTGGTGCCGATTTTACGATTGCTCAGGTTCCGGAAAACCAGACCCTCCTGACCGGTTTCGTCGTCGCGGATCACGGTGTAAACCACCCGCCCGGTGTCGAAGTTTTTGTCCAGGCCCAGATAAGAGTCGACCTTGCCGCTGCCGCGTTCCCCGAAGATCATCAGAACGGTGGCGCTGTAGAACACCGAAAAGCGGCTGGAAATGGTTTCCACCCCAAAGGACCCGTGCAGGCCCTCACTTACCCAGAATTGGGTGGTGGTGTAGGCGATCTCCGCCACGTTTTGTTCGTCGGTGGGCAGGATGATTCCGCCGCCGTCCAGGGGTCTCGGACCGCGATAGGCGGTCAGATCGGCGGAGCGACGGCTGGCGGTAAGCCCGAAAGAAAGCTGCAGGGTGCGGCGGAAGGCGTAGCGCAGGCTGATGTCTATATCGGTGCGGTTGGTGTGTCCCCCGGTGGTGAATTGTTTCTGGCGGGCGGTGGGATTGGAAAAGGCGTAATCCGCTTCCCCCAGCCGGATGATGCCGTCCTGCGGCTCAAAGTTAAAGGTCCCGTTGAAGAAGGTAAAACCGAGGACAAACTTGCCGTAATAGAGGGACAGAAAGGGGCCGAAGGAAGGCTCCAGGGTGGAACTTTGCTGGGCGGCCGGCACGTCGCACTGGTTAAGCCAGGCCGCGGTGCCGATGTTCAGCCCAAAGCGCGGCCGGGAATCCTGGCCCGATACCATCCCGCTGAAAAGGCATAAAAGCGTCACAAGGCAGGTAACCGGTTTCAGAATAAATGTCATGGTTGCTCCGGAAAATGGTTTGATAGATAGCGGAAGACCGCAGTGTTTTCTGCTGGACGGGTTGTCCGGTTGCATCAGGGGGGGCGGGGAATAAAGTGCTTTTCCCGGCGGCGAATTTGCAGGGGCTTGCCGTTGCCGGCATCCGACCGCATCACATTGCCCGAGGAATCCTCCGCGAGGATGTAATATTCAATATTTCGACCCTCATGCTGCTGCGGAGAAAGCAGGGCGC
>JAGRBF010000366.1 GCA_020434205.1 Calditrichota bacterium
CCGGAGCGGAAGTGGCGGCGCCGGCCGGGCACTGGGCCAGGGTTAATACGGTCAGCGTTAGCGCGGACGATCGTTTTCTGGTTTCCGGGGCCGGGGACGGCAATATCCTGATCTGGGATCGCCATTCCGGCCACCAGTTGCGGCGTATTCACGCCCACCGCGGAGCGGTTCGCGACCTGTCCTTTGCCCGGACTGACGGGGGGGACTATCTTCTTTTCAGCGCCGGGGCGGATGGCACCCTGAAGTCCTTTCGCTGGCATAGCGATAGTCTGGCCGCGCTGGCAGACTTCAGGGAGACGGAGCACCCGGAAATTTCGCGTCCGCGCCACTCCCTGAGCAGTCTGGCGGTGCAGCAGGACTCCGCCCTGCTGGCCCTGGGGTGGGAAGACGGGCGCCTGGATGTGCAGGCCTATTTCCCGCAGGCGGAGCAGACTCATCTGGTTCTTTTGGGCACCTCGCGATTGCATCAGCACGCCGTGGAAAGTCTGGCCTTCAACCCCCGCAGGGGGCAACTGGCCTCCGGCGACGGTTCCGGAAACGTCATCCTGTGGACCGTAAACCATCAGGACTCCCTGTGGCCGAATCTGCGTTGGGCGGCCCATGAACGCGGGGTGAGCGCCCTGGCCTTTCACCCCCGCAAAAACATGCTGGCCACCGGTGGCGAGGATGATGATATTCGCCTGTGGAGCCTGGGCGGATTGCGGGATTATCAGGCCTTCGCCCCGGACGAGGAAGAGGGGATTACCTTCGGCCTGCGCCGGACCACCCGCTACATCTTCAACTCCCGCTCGGTTCAGGAACTGCGCAAAATCGGGGTGTCGGATTCCCTGATCAATGCCCTCAACAATCCCGCCTTCCGCGACCGGGCTTTCTACGGCGAACAAAATTACTGGGACGCCCTGGAAAAGCAGGCCGGCAACCTGGATCTGGTGGACAATTACCGCTACGTGCTTCTCAAATACACCTCGCGAAACGAGGTCCAAAGGATGACCGACTTTCACCCCCGCAGCGGGCGCAACAGCGTCATCGACTTTCTGGAAATCCTTACCGGTCACGAAGACGACATTTACGCCCTGGCCTTCAGCGCGGACGGGCAATTGCTGGCCTCGGCCTCCGGAGACGAAACCATCCGCCTGTGGAACGTCAACGCTGCCAGCGAAATCATCTCTCTGGAGGGGCATCAGGACAACGTGCATGATCTGGCTTTCCTGCACGATCAGCACAACCGCATTCTGGCTTCGGCCTCCTGGGATTGCACGGTACGCCTTTGGGACGCCCTGGAAGGGGCAACCCTGGACACCCTGATCGCCAATGAGGTGCCGGTGCGGCAGTTGGCCTTCAGCCCCAACGGCCGTTACCTGCTCTCCGCGGGGGAGGAGGGGGTACTCAACCGCTGGACCATCAACCATCGCGGGGACGCGGTGGACAAAAATTTCCGGATTATCGGCGGATCGATTCTGCTGAGCCTGGCCTTTGACCCCAAGGGAGATCATTTTGCCCTGGGCTCCAAGGACAATTTCGTGCGCCAGGCCTCCGTGGAAGATATGCGCACCGCCACCCTGCCGCGGCAACTGGGAGACGTGCTCAGCGTGGCTTATAACGTGCGGCGATTCGGGCCGGAAAACACCCATTATCTGCTGGCGGCGGCATCCAGCGACAGCACCTTGCGGATCTGGGACTATCGCAAAAAGGTGTTGCTGGTCGAGAAAAAAGTCCACAAGGACAAGGTGCGCAGTGTCGCCTTTAGCCCACGGGGGAATTTGCTGGCCACCGGCGGCAGCGACCGCATGGTGTACATTTGGCGGTTGGTTCAGCAGAACGGCAAGTTCGATCTGATCCGGGAATACAGCTATGACGATCACAACAGCGGGGTGTGGAGCGTGGCCTTTAGCCCGGACGGCAATACCGTCGCCAGCGGTTCCTGGGATAACACCATCCATCTCTGGAATTTCCGGACCGACCGCTCCCGTCGTTTGATCGGCCATCGCGGACCGGTGTTGACGGTGGCCTTCAGTCCGGACGGACGACGGCTGGCCAGCGGTTCCTGGGACCAGACCGTGCGCCTGTGGGACACCCGCAGCGGGGGAGAGCTGGACGTTATTACCTCCCACCGCGGGCCGGTCAGCTCGGTGGCTTTTAGCCCGGACGGCAAATCCCTGGCCAGCGGTTCCCGCGACCGAACCATCCGCCTGCGACACCTCAATTACCTGAGCTCCTTTGCCGTCAACAACAAAAAGCAGGTGGAAAGCCAGATCCGCGAAGCGCGCCGGGAAGGGAACATGAGCGCCCGCCTGCGCGATCTGGAATACCTGGCTCTGGACAGCGCCTTTGTGGCGGAGAATCAGTCCTTTCGCCTGCTGGACTATGCCGGGGATATTTATTCGGACCTGTTGTCCCAGGAATGGCATAACCCTACCGCCCTCCGGCAGGCGCCCACCCGTTTTTATCTGAGTGTTGAAGATACCGCACTCCCGGTTTTTAAGACCCATTCCTCCAGCCTGGCCAACACCCCGCGTCCGGTTGAGGTGGGGCCCCTGCAGTGGGTTCTGGAATCCATGCCCGAGGGTGAGAAGGAAAAACGGCGGCGGCGACAGGCAAAAAGCTATTGGAACAATGTCTGGGAAGACATCTGGCGGCGGCGCGGAGAATAGCCCCGGCAAGACGACATAACCACACTCAAAAAGGGAGCCTTGATGCCCTCTTCAGATACCCTTCCGGTCATATTTCTGGCTTTCGCCAATGATCACCAGAATTATTTGTACAAACTCACCGAAGAGCAAAACGCCCTGCGCGAGGCTCTGGAAAGCGCGGAGAGCGAAGGGTTGTGCAAGGTGGTCTACGAAACGGATACCGACCTGGACAAGATTTTCAAGGTCTTCAACAAATACAAGGAGCGTATTGCCGTTTTCCACTACGGCGGCCACGCGGACGATTACACCCTGCTCCTCAAACGTGGGGACGGCAGCCGTCAGGTGGCCCATGCCGGGGGGCTGGTCGATTTTCTGGCGGATCAAAAGGGCCTGCAGGTGGTGTTTATCAACGGCTGCAGCTCCCGGCAGCAGGCCGAGGAATTGCGGGACAAGGGCGTTCCGGCGGTTATCGGAACCCTGGAACCCATCAATGACAGCATGGCAACCGTTCTCTCCGAGGCATTCTACAGCGCTCTGGCGGCCGGCCGCTCCCTGAAACAGGCCTGGGAAGGAGCCCGCAAAAGGGTTCTGGCGGAGCGGGGTAGCGAGGGATACCAGCTGGGTGGAGAGCGCTCCGCGGGGCGTCGCAATGCCGCCAAAACGGTGAGCTTCCCCTGGGAACTGTACATTCGCCCGGGATCGGAAAAGGTGCTGGAATGGAACCTGCCCCGGGAAGCCCAAAATCCCCTGTTCGGATTGCCCCTGCCGGAAAAATACTATCGCCGCCTGCCCGCCTCTCCCTTTCTGGGATTGCATTATTTCAAAAAAGAAGACGCCGCCATTTTCTTTGGGCGCGGCGCCCAGATTCGCCAGCTTTACAACCACATTCTGGACGTCCATCCCATCATTCTGTTTTACGGCAAAACCGGGGTGGGCAAATCCTCCCTGTTGTATGCCGGGCTGCTTCCCCGTATCGAAGACCAGTTCAGCGTCATTTACGTCCGCCGCAACCAATCCCTGGGCCTTACCGGCACCCTGGAGGAAGCCCTGACGGAGGGTATCCTGACCGGGGAGGACAACGACGAAAAAAATCT
>JAGRBF010000367.1 GCA_020434205.1 Calditrichota bacterium
TTGTCCATTTGGCACTGGTAACCTTCTGCCTCGCCCCACTGGCCGCACAACAATTCGATCCGGCAGTTTTTGGTACCGATGGCGCCGTTTATGCCCTCACCCAACGCGGGACGACCCTGTACATCGGCGGGGAATTTTCCCGGGTAAGCCCTACCACCGCGCACTCGGCGATTTTTGACCTGAGCAATAATCACAAGGTCAACGCCAGTGCCGCGCGACCGGACTTCCGGGTGCAATGCGTAGCACCGGACGGCAACGGCGGGTGGTTTATCGGGGGATGGTTCCGGCGGGTGGCCGGAGATTCCGCACTTTACCTGGCTCGCCTCAATCACGACGGCTCCCTGGACTCCTCCTGGCAGGTTTTCACCAACGGTTTCGTATACGCGCTGGCCGTTTCCGGGGACACCCTATACGTGGGCGGGGGGTTTAACGAAGTGGCCGGACAGTCCCGGGTAGGGTTTGCCGCTGTCGCCATTTCCTCCCAGCAATTGCTGCCCATCGATTTGCCGATTGGCGGCTCCAGTCCCCAGATTCTGGACATCATTGTGATGGATAACGACCTGCTTATCGGCGGCAGTTTCACCACTATCGGCGGGCAGATCCACAACCGCCTGGCCATGGCCAACCGCTTTTCCGGGGTTGTATCCAGTGGCTTCGCACCGGTTCTCGGGGGAGCAATTCTCGATATGGATCTCAAGGGCGATACCCTTTTTGTCGCGGGGCAATTCGGGCAGGTCAACGGCAATCCCAATCCCTTTGTCGCAGCCTTTCGGATTCCGGACGATCAGGCCCTGCCCTGGAACCCTTTCAGCGGGGGTAGCGGTTCGGAAGTCAACGTTATTGTGCACCACGGCGACGTGGTTTACGCCGGAGGCGATTATTCCCAGTTCGGCAGCGTTCCCCGCAACAACCTTGCGGCAATTGACGCCAATACCGGGGCCGTGCTCCCCTGGGATCCCGACGCGGAAAGCGAGGTCAACTCCCTGGCGGTCCACAACGGGAAACTTTACGCAGGCGGTTTTTTTGAAGCCATGGGCACTACCCCGCGCTGGCACCTGGCCGAGTTCGACCTGAGCACCGGGGATCTCACCTCCTGGGAGCCCTGGGGAGATGAAGCGGTGCTGTGCCTCTATGGCGAAGGCGACCAGCTTTACGCCGGGGGGCGTTTCAAAAAATTCGGAGGAGAGGCGCGCAGCAACATTGCCGCCATCGATCTTAACACCGGAGAGGTTACCCCCTGGGCCCCGGAGAGCAACGATATCGTTCGCACCCTGCTCGCCGTGGGAGACCTGGTTTACGCCGGGGGAGATTTCTCCCGGATTGGGGGACAGAACAGAGGCCGGCTGGCAGCCCTGGATCTACAGGGAAATGCGGACCCCGGTTTTGTTTTCAACGCCAACAATGACGTTCTGACCCTGGCCACCGCCGGGGACCGGCTTTATGCCGGGGGAATTTTTACCAGTATGAACGGCGCCACGCGTTTCGCCCTGGCCGGCATCGACCTGAGTGCCAACACCCTGCTCTCCTGGGGTTTGAACATCAGCACCCCGCGGGTTGAAAGCGTAAAAGTGGTGGGAAATCAGCTCTTTTTCGGGGGCGATTTTCTGACGGTGAACGGGGAATCCCGCCGCCGGGTGGCCTCTATAGACCGGGAGAGCGGGGCGCTTTCTTCCCTTAGCCTCAACATTGACGGTGGGGTAGAGGACCTGATCGTCGATGGCGACAGCCTCTATCTGGGCGGACAGCTTTTTACGGTGAATGGGGAGAACCGCTCCGGAGTAGCCCTCTACCACCTCGGGACCGGCACCCTGGAAGCCCTTAATCCTGACATTCAGGGCGCCGTGCGAGTTCTGGCGCTTAACAACGGCATTCTGTATGTCGGGGGCAACTTTTCGCTGGTAAACGGGATGGACAACAGCGGACTAATCAGCTTCGACGTTCAATCCGGGCAATTCGGGCCTTTTCAGCCCAATATTTCCCAGAGCGGTTCCGCCGATATCCGGGATATGGTGCTGGACCAGGGGCGGGTTTACGCGGGTGGGGTTTTTCTGAACGAAATCGACTACCAGCCTCAGTTTTACCTGGGTGCCTTTATCGACACCAGCCTGGTTTTGGGGATAGATCCCCGGGAGGCCACGGCAATCCGAAATTTTGAGTTGTTTCAGAACTATCCCAACCCCTTTAATCCGGCCACGACCATCACCTTCCGGCTGGAAAAGGCGGCTCAGGTTGCCCTGACCGTTTACGATCTTCAGGGGCGGGCGGTAAGTTCTCTGCAGTCCGGATTTTTCCCGGCCGGGTCTCACCAATTGCGCTGGGAAGGCGTCAACGACTTCGGCATGCAGGTGGCCAGCGGGGTGTATTTCTACCAGCTCCGGACCCCGGCGGGAACCCTGACGCGCAAAATGCTGCTGATCAGATAGACGGACTTTTGGACCGAAAGACGACAAAGAAGATCCTATGATCCTTAGCATATTAGAACTTAGGATCTTAGGATCTTCCGGTCTTTTTGTCTTCCGGTCCTGTTCTACTTCACCAGAACAACCGGCCGGGTTACTTCAAAGGGTCGGCCGCCCCGGGCGCTTAGCCGCACCAGGTAAGTTCCGGAAGCCATCTCCCGGCCATGGTTGTCCCGACCGTCCCAGCGAATCCGATGATCTCCGGGCGATTGGACCTCATTCACCAGCACCCGCACTTTTCCCCCGCTCACATTAAAAATTTCCACCCGGACTTCACCCCTCTCGGAAAGGCGATAGGGAATGGTGGTTTCCGGGTTAAAGGGATTGGGGAAATTGGGGAGGAGGGCGTGGTTCTCCGGTATGGGGAGGGGATCTCCACCCGTTCCCAGAACCTCCTGGGTCAGGCGCAGCACCAGCAGCCGTCCGTCGAAATTGCTGGCGTACACATAGCCGCTGTCCGCAAAGGGATAAACCCCCCAGCAGCCGTCAAAAATGGGGCTGTTGCTCGGTTGGTAGGTGTCGTATTCGGCAACCTGGCGAAGGGTATCGGGATTGCTCAGATCCACGATCGACACCCCGGATGTGTAATGGGAAATGTAGGCGAGGTTCCCGAGGATGTGGGTGTTGTGGGCCAGGTCGCTGCGCCCCAGGATTTCCCCGCGCAGAGCGGGATTGAGCATATCGCTGACGTCCCACATTTTCATGGAAACAAAACGCGTTTCTTCGGTGGTCATCACGTAGCGCCCGTCTTCGGTGGGCCAGGCATTGTGGGCATAACCATTATCCGGCGAAAAGAAGCGGGTCATAAAGGTCGGATTGTTTTTATCGCTTAAATCCCAGACCGAAAAACTGCTGCGGCCTCCTTCCGAGACGTAGACCGTGTCGTTGCGGGCAAGGACGTCGTGCACGCTGCTGGTATTGATCACACTGACGTCCACCGGATTTTCCGGGTCGGCCAGGCTGATCACCCGCACCCCGCTGGCGTTTTGCTTGAGGACGTAGGCATAGCCGGTGGCGGTATCGATGGAGAGATTATGGGAGCGGATATCGCTGCCGTTCTGATAAGTCCCTACCAGGCGCACACTGTCCGGCAAAAACTGCAGATCCATAATCAACATGCCGGGATTGACGCCACCCGACATTTCCGCCACGGCATAGGCATAATGGCCGTAGGTTTTAATATCGCGGTGCCAGTAGCAGTCTGCCCCGGTTGCCGCCGGGACCACCTCAACGACCATCATATCGGGGATGCGCACCACCGCGATGCCGTCCCGTACGCCCATCAGGGCATATTGGGTGCCGTCCGGGGCCTGATATCCCCACACGTCGGATCCCCCGGTAATGGGGGTGGAGCCACAACCGGCGTTGCTGGACGGAAAGGTGACATCCGCCACGAAGCTCAGGCTGTAGGTTTGTGCTACAAGACAACTCCCCAGAAAAAGGGACACAAAAAATCCCCTCAAAAAATTCTGCATAAACATTCTCCGTTTCGCAATTTGTTGGGAGATTACTCAAAAAAACGGCCCGGCGCATCTTTTGAGCAAACGATTGAGATTTTCGGTCAGATCGTTTTTGCCGCCATCGCCAATCCGCCGGCAGGCAAATTCCATCGAATTGGCAGGACGCCCTCCGGTTGATCCGAATTTCAACAGAACCGGCTAAAAAATATTTTCGCAGGCGGCAAAAGAAACAAAAACAGATACTTAAAGCAGGCAATATTTCTCGCGAACATTTATGTTCCGCACCGATTTGTCGACTATTTTCAACATGTCCAGAATCGGCAGGGATGTCCGCTGGCGAAGCAGGTGGGTTTAGGTTTTGATTTCAGTTTAATTTTGGTATATTTTTGCCATCAATCAATAACCTTCCCCCCTGGTTGAACCACATTCAGGCAATCTTCCTTCTCCGAAAGAGACCAAACGGCGCGAATCGGGAAGCCTTCAGCCTGGATGGGGAAACCAGATACCTAAGGAGGGGTTTATTATGTCCGGCAAACTCAACCGTATTTTAATGGCAGGTCAGAAAGTTACGGTAGAAGTACCCGAAATCGTCTGCGAAACGGCCACCGGGATTCTTATCGAATACAACAGCCAAAACGCCTGGTTTCCGAAATCCAAGGTGGTTATCCAGCAAAAAGGGGATTCGGTCGAGGTCAAAATACCACGCTGGCTTTTTGAACGCAAATTTTAGATCCTTCCCTTTGTTTTTTCTTCCATTGATGTCCGGGCGGGAAAATTCCTTCCCGGCAATCGTTGCAAAAGCAGGTGAAAACCTGTAACTTCCCCCACCATACTGAGTATATCCAACAGGTTTTACCGACATTCCGCGGAACCCCGCCTTTTAAAGCCCTGTATGGGGTCCCCGACCAGGTTTTCCCTGGCTCAAAATATTTCGTTTGCCTATCATCAAACCGAAGAGGACCTACATCATGGCCGTTTTCAGGAAAACCGGCGTATTCTCTGCCATAGCAGTTGTTGTGTTTGCCATTTTCATCGCCGGGTGCGGCTCCGGAGAAAAAACCGGTGACGGCAAACGTTTCCTCAGCATCGGTACCGCTCCCCCGGGTGGGGCCTTTTTTGTGGTGGGCGGGGCCATTGCCCAGGTTTTAGACCAGCACCTGGCCGATCGCAACTGGTCGGTTTCCGCTGAGGCCACCAAAGGCACCCAGGAAAATATCCGCCGGCTGGCTGCCGGGGAACTGGATGTGGCGATGGCCAATGCGGCCATCTCTTATTTTGCGGTGCGCGGAGAGGGCTGGGACAAAGCTTATCCGATCCGGACCATCGCCACTCTGGCTCCCAACATCGCCCTTTTTATCACCCCGGCGGATAACGGGGTAAAGGTCCTCCAGGACCTCAAAGGAGAGCGGGTGGTGGTAGGACCGGCCGGGGCCGGCTTTGAATTTTTTCTGAAACCCATCCTCGAAGAACACGGGGTTGCCTACGACGACTTCACCCCGCTCAACAACACTCAGGCCGGTGCGGTGGACATGCTGGCCGACGGCTCCGCCGCCGCCGCATTTCTGGGGGGAGCGGTGCCCACCGCCTCCATCACTCAGGCTTGCGCCGGTCAGGATATTTTTTTCATCCCCTTTGAGGAATCCGCCCGCGAACGGCTGATCGAGAAGTATCCCTTTTTTCATGCAGCGCGGATTCCCGCCGGAACCTATCGCGGACAGGAAGCGGAATACCAGGGACTTAATGTGGGCAGCATGCATCTGATTACCCGGGCCGACCTGGATGAGGAAACGGTTTATCAGCTTACCAAAGCCCTCTACGAAAATCGCGAAGAGGTGGTTAAACAACACCCCGCCGGCAAGGCGATCAATCCTCAAAACGCCATCCGCGATACCGGAACGCCCTTTCACCCCGGCGCCATTCGCTTTTACAAGGAAATCGGCATCTGGCCGGCGGAAAACAGCGGTGCAGACAGCGAATGAAGTCCCGCATGTTGGCCGTCCTCGGGGTATTGCTAAGCCTTTTTGTTCTTGCGGAGGTCAATTACCCCAATCTCGCCCCGCAATCCCAACTGGCGATTTTTGCCCTGCTGGGATTGCTGCTGATCTGGATAAAGGTTCCCGTTTCCGTCCGGCTTTCCCCGACCTTTCGTTGGGTTATTGACGGCACCCTCCTGGCCGCCACCCTGATCAGCTTTTGCTACGTGGTGCTGCAAACCGAGCCGGTTTTTGCCCGGTGGTGGATCGGGGGAGAACCGCTGGGGAATCGCGCCGGGATCGAGGGAAGCATCGACATTGCCATGGGCCTGGTGGGACTTCTCCTGATTATCGAGGCCACCCGGCGCACCATCGGCCAGACCCTGCCCCTGCTGGCTCTTTTGTTTATCGCCTATGCCGCGTTCGGCCCGGCTATGCCGGATTGGCTTTTTCCCCATCGCGGCTATTCCTGGGACCGCATCGTCAGCCAGACCTTCCTGCACAGCCAGGGGGTCTTCGGCATCGCGCTTAAGGTAATGTTCACCTACGTTTTTCTCTTTGTTCTGTTCGGAACCCTGCTGGAAGGCACCGGGGCGACCGCTTTTATCATCCGCCTGGCCCGCCGCGTTTTTCGCAACAGCCCCGGTGGGCCGGCCAAGGTCGCGGTTCTCAGCAGCGGATTGATGGGGTCGCTCTCCGGCAGCGCGGTGGCCAACACCGCCACCACCGGCACCTTCACCATCCCCCTGATGCGCAGCACCGGGTTTCAACCCGCGGTAGCCGGGGGCATCGAGGCGGCGGCCAGCTCCGGCGGAGCCCTGGTTCCCCCGATTATGGGGGCCGGGGCGTATATGATGCTGGAGATCATCGATCCCCCGGTCACCTATCTGGATATTATCGGGGCGGCCATCCTGCCTGCCCTTTTGTATTATCTTTCCCTGCTGCTGATCGTCCATTTTTACGCCCGCCGAATCGGGGCGGGTCACGAGGAAGAAGCCCCTTCTCCACCGCCGGCTGCCCAGGCCGCTCCGGGCCTGGTATTTGCCGCCGCCTTTGCGGTGCTGATTCTCCTGCTGGTGCTGGGCTTTACCCCCTTCCGGGCGGTGAGTGTTTCCCTGCTGGCCATCCTGCTCAGCGCCGCCTTTTCCGCCCAAACGCGCCTCAATCTCCCCAAAATTGTGGATGCGATGAGCCGGGCCGCCCAGAGCGGGGTTTCCCTGATCGCCGCCGCCGGCTGTGTGGGCATCATCATCGGGGTGGTAACCCTCACCGGCATCGGCAGCCGCCTGCCCTCGGTGATCCTCCCTCTCGCGGAAAACCACCTGGTGCTGGGCCTGATTCTCCTGATGATCTCGACCATCATTTTGGGCATGGGATTGCCGTCCGCCGTTTGTTATCTGCTGATGGCCACCCTGATCGGTCCGGTGCTGGGCGACCTGGGACTGGTTCCCCTGGCTGCGCATCTGTTCATCTTTTACTTTGGAATGATGTCCATGGTAACCCCGCCGGTTGCCCTGGCCGCCTATACCGCCAGCGCCATCGCCAATGCCGGGGTCATGGAAACGGCTGTTAAGGCCTTTCGATTTTCGCTGGTGGGATTTGCCCTGCCTTACGCCTTTACCCTGCGCCCGGAACTGCTGCTGCTGGGAGAGCAGGGCACCCTGGTCCACGCCTTGCCGGCCCTCTTTTTTACCGTTACCGGCATCGTGGCTCTCAGCGCTTCGCTGGGCGGATTTCTGTTCACCCCGCTTAACCGCTACTGGCGGATCGCCTTTCTGGCATGCGGTATCCTGCTGATCCTCTGGCAGCAGTTCCCGGTGCAGTTGGTGCTGGCCGGAGCGGTCCTCGGCCTCAGCCTCTTCAACAACCGGGAAGGAAGGCGCACCGGGCCGACCGGATGATCCCGCCCGGCGGCATCTTTTTTCTTAACCCCTTTGATAAATCCTTCCTTCGGTATTTTTTTGGGGATAGGGACAGGTCGCGACCTGTCCCCACAGTTTCATTTTATTGAAGGGTTTTGGCGATGGCGGAAACGGTGGATTGTCTGGTTATCGGCGGGGGATTATCCGGTTTAACGGCGGCTTCCAAAATCCGGGAGGGGGGCCGGACGGTCCGGGTGTTGGACAAAGGCCGGGCGCCGGGGGGGCGGATGGCCAGCCGGCGCTTCGACCGCAGTGCCGCAACACCGGCCGTTTTCGATTACGGTGCCCAGTATTTTACGGCGCGGGACCCGCGCTTTCGGGCGGAAGTCCAGAAATGGGAGGCGCTGGGGATTGTTAAGATCTGGGCCAACGGCTTTCACATGACGGACGGGCGCCACAAGGATACCGGTGAACCGCGCTACCGGGGAGTCCCACACATGCGCGCCATTGCCGATCACCTGAGCAGCGGCCTGGACTGCCGCAGTTCGGTTCGGATTGTCCGCCTGGAGGCCCGGGGACAAACCTGGGTTTGTACGGACGAACGCGGCGAACAATATCGCGGTCGCGCTTTGCTGTTGACCATGCCGGTTCCCCAGGCGCTGATTTTACTGGACGATTCTCACCTCGCTCTGGACCCGCCCCTGCATGCCGCTCTCGGGAAACTGCAGTTTTCCCCCGTTTTTTCAGTTTTACTCCGCCTGAGGGGTCCCAGCAATCTGCTGTCGCCCGGGGGGCTTTGGTTTAGCGATCATCCGGTTTCCTGGCTGGCGGATAACGCCCAGAAAGGCATTTCCCGGGAAAGCGCCATTATCCTGCATGCCAGTCCCGAATTTTCCCAGCGGCACTTCGATACCCCACCGGAAGAGGTTGGAAAAATGCTGATCGACAGCGTGGAGGACTGGCTGGGCAGCGAAGTTCTGGATTTCCAGGTGCATCGTTGGCGTTACAGCTTCCCGCAAGCGACTTACCCCAGGCCCGCCGAATCCACCCTTTGTCCGCTGCCGCTTTTTTTCGCCGGAGATGCCTTCGTTGCCCCGCGGGTGGAAGGCGCCTACCTTTCCGGCCTTGCCGCTGCCGAGCTGATGTCAGGTTTGTAGGTCCACGGCGCGTGATCCCTCTCACAATGCGGCCTCCCGCCCAAAATTCTTTTATCACTTTTGGAAATTTTTCCGGCGTTTCAAAACAGAAGCCCTCCAAGCTAACGGGTTTCCCGCTAATCTACACTAACATGAGGTTCTGATCATGAAACGCTATGCTTCGCTTTTTTCGCTGGCTTTACTTTTTACCCTCTGGTCCGGTTGCGATAATGGCACCGAACCCCCGCCGGTAAACGACAAGGAAGTAAACCAATACCTGACCGACCTGCCCACCTGGGATTCTTTCTCCCCGCAGGGAGCGGTTATCCCCCCCACCCAAACCGGGCCGGCAGTGGCCATGGGATACGATACCCTGGATGTCGAGGTGGTCAACGATTCCGGAACCATAGACATTTATCCCGATGTGGTCTACGAATGCCAGAGCGTGCCCTACACCATTCAGGATAACCCTCAGCAGATCGTTATGTACAGCCCCGATCGCGAAATTCTGTGGCCGGGAGCTCTCATCCAGGGCAAAAGCTACAAGGACGGACGGGGATCCTTCCTGGGGTTGATCATCCGGGAACGTACCCCGATCAAGGTCTCCATTCCCTCCCTGGCCAACAACGACAACTTCCGGGAAGTGTCCAATCCCGAACAGGCCACCGTCGAACAGGCCATCGGGTCCATGATCGGCAATGCCACCGCCCAGGGACTCTCCACCCCCAGCACCATCACCTTCGAGCAGGAAGTTTACCATACCGAAGAAGAATTTGCCCTTAAAATCGGGGTCTCCGGGCGTTATCTGGGCTTCTCCGCTTCCGCTTCCGGCAGCACCTCCCGCAATTCTTCGGAAACAACGGTTACCGCCTATTTTTATCAGAAAATGTATGAGGTGGTGGTGGCCCCCCCGCAAACGCCCGGTGGGTTTTTCAGCGGGGACTTCACCCAGGAGAAACTTCAGGAGCAAATCGACCTGCGCCGCATTGGGCCGGACAACCTGCCCGTTTATGTTTCCAACATCGTCTACGGACGGATGATGATGTTCTCCTTTACCTCCACCGCCAGCGAATCCGATATCCGCGGCACCCTGCGCGCTGCCTACAACGGCATCGGCGGGGGCGGATCCGGCAGCCTTTCCGCCAAGCAGCACCGCATTCTCCAGGAATCCAGGATTGCGGTAACCTCCCTGGGCGGTAACGCCGAAGCCACCATCGAGCTGATTCAATCCGGCGACTGGTCGCGTTATTTTACCGATAGCGCCCCCCTGTCCAGCGCCGAACCGCTTTCCTATACCTTCCGCAACCTCAGCGACGGCAGCATCGCCAAGGTTACCGAAGCCACCAATTACAACATCAATCAGTGCACCGAAGTGGTGGCCAATCCGGGCACCTTCAATTTTCTGAATGTCCAGAGCAACACCCTGCCGGTGCCGGTGCCGGTTACCGCCACCCTCAAGGGTGACTTCAACGGCGACGGTCTGATGGATCTGCTGTGGAATCACCTCAGCAGCACCAACCAGTTTGCGGTCGGTTTGGGCGGCGGGGGAACCATCACCAGCGGTCCCAACAACACCCATCCCACCACCCCTGCCGAAGGGTGGGCCAACTTTACTCCGGTGGTGATCGACTATGACGGGGACGGCAACGACGACCTGGCCTGGAGCCATCTGTCTTCGGTGAACATTGCCTATCTGGCTCGTTCCAATGGCGACGGCACCTTCGGGGATTATCAATTTTTTGCCCACAACCCGGGGGGCTGGTCACCTTACCAACCCTACGCCGCGGACATCAATGGCGACGGCAAAGAGGATCTGGTTTTCAATGAGTTGTCCGCCAACAACCGCACCTACGTTTGCCTCTCCAACGGCGACGGGTCCTTCACCTCCCTGCCCAGCACCACCCGTCAGGAAACCGGCTGGCATGATTATCACACATTATACGTCGCAGATTTTAACGGGGATGGACGGGACGACCTGATGTGGAGCTACACCGGCGGCATCAACCGGACTTATATCAGCTTCGGCAATGCCGACGGTAGCCTTTCGCACCGGGGTCTTCAGGATCATCCGGCAAGGGGCTGGGATCCCTACGTAACCCTGGTTGGAAACGTCAATGGCGATAGCTATAACGATATCATCTGGACCTCAACCCTGAACGACAATACCAATCGGCGCACCTATGTCGGTTTGAATCAGGGCGGGGGAACCCTCGGTTTCCCGGGATATCAGGACCAGCAGTTCCCTTATGCGGCAAATCTTGAGGCTCAGGTCGGGGATTTTAACGGAGACGGGCGCAGCGATATCATATTCTGGGAAAGCCTGAACAACGTCAATAAGACCATGGTTTTCCTGGGGCGCGGGGACGGCATGTTCGACGTCTCCCGGGTTACTCAGGACCATCCCGAGGTCAGCGACTGGGAGCAGTTCCACCTCTTTGTCGGAGACATCGACGGGGACGGCAACGACGATGCGGTCTGGAACCATCCCGCCAACAACAACCGCTTTTACATCGGGATTGCCCGGTAAAATTTCGGCCCGGTAGTTCCACGGCGCGCCGTG
>JAGRBF010000037.1 GCA_020434205.1 Calditrichota bacterium
AAGCGACTTTAGAGACCCAAAAATTCCCTAAAATTCACCCAAATTTTTAATTATCAACACGCCCTATTAGACTGTAAATTGTAATGTGTCTACTGCGTCATCCCGGCAATCTTTAGGCCGGGACCGGGGTGATGACGGTAAGCGGTCGCCAATAGTCTAAACACGACCTAAAAGCTGAGGCAACGATGACCAATTTTGAAGATGCCATTCGCAACGTGCCCGATTTTCCCATCAAGGGTATTCAGTTTAAGGACATTACCACGCTGATCGGGAACCCCGAGAAGTTTGCCAATGCAGTGGACTATCTCTACGGTCCCTTTCGGGAGATGGAGATCGACAAAATTGCCGGCATCGAGTCCCGCGGATTTATTTTCGGAGCCGCTCTGGCCTATAAGTTGAACGTGGGATTCGTGCCGATTCGCAAACCCGGCAAGCTGCCGGCCAAAACCTACTCCGCGGAATATCAGCTGGAATACGGCAGCGACAGCCTGGAAATCCACACCGATGCCGTTGCGGAGGGAGAAAAAGTGCTGCTGATCGACGATCTGCTGGCCACCGGAGGCACGGCTGCCGCGGCCTGTGAACTGGTGGAACGTTGCGGCGGAGAGGTGATCGGTTTAGCCTTTTTGATCGAGTTGGATTTCCTCCAGGGACGCCAAAAGCTGAAGGGCTATCGCATCGAATCCCTGGTTCATTATTCGGGAGAATAGAAGGAGGGAAGACGAAAGGACTTGAAGACTGATAGATCCTTTGATCCTAAGTCTTTGTGATCATAGGATCTTAGGTTCGTGGGGTCTGCTCTTTATATGGTGATGAAAAACTTCGACGCATACATCTTTGATCTGGACGGCACCCTGGCCAATACCCGCACCGATCTGGCCGAGGGCGTTAACTACGCCCTGGTGCAGTGTGGATTTGCCCCGCTTTCCCGCGAGGAGGTCATCAGCTATGTCGGCGACGGACTGAGTCGCCTGCTGGAGCGGGTCCTTAAGGAGAATGCCGCCGAATGGACGGAGCGTATCCGCTTTCATTTTGATGTGCATTACCGCGAGCACCTGGCCGATCACAGCGAATTGTATCCGCAAACGGTGGCCATGCTGGAAGCCCTCAACGGCAAAAAACTGGCGGTCCTCAGCAATAAACCGCATCAGTATACCGTTCCCCTGGTCGAAAAACTCGGCATTGCCCCTTATTTTGAGGTGATCCTCGGTGCCGGGGATGCCGTGCCCCACAAACCTGATCCCGCCGGGCTGCTGCAAATTCTGGAAAAACTGGCGGTGCCGCCCCATCGCGCCCTGATGATGGGGGATTCGCCAAACGACGTGCTGGTGGGACAGGCTGTTGGCGCAGCCACCGGCGCCATTACCTTCGGTTTCCGCGCGGCAGCGGAACTGACCGCCCTTCATCCCGACTTCGTACTCGATAGTTGGGATTCCTTCCTCGAATGATTATCCCTTAAACCAGGCTACCGTTTCCCGGACCGCTTTGCGCAGCGGGGTAGGGGCCATCCCAAACACCTTTTCGAAGCGCTCGTGGTTCATCACAAAGGGCTGCTCGAACTGGTAGAGCATCTCCTTGCTTTCCTTTACCGCGGGATTGAACAAACCGATGGCGTTTACCCCCAGTCGGGAAATGCCTTTGATCTTCGGTTTATGGCCGGCGGCTTCGAAGAACAATTTGAGCACCTCCCGGGTGGTGGTGGTTTCGGGGCTGGGAATATGCCAGAATCGGCCCAGTGCTTCGCTGCGCTCTCCCAGAATCACCAGGGCTCGGCCAATATCCGGAACATAGGTATAGGTGTGGAGCAGGTCCGGATTGCCGAAAACCCGGGTGGTATTCCCGGCCACCAGTGGTTTCAGCACGTGCATGCCCAGGGCGGAATAGAGAACTCCCGGACCGAAAAAATCCGAAGCCCGTCCGGCGGTGGCCTGGACTCGTCCTTCCTGAAAAGCACTCATCCATTCCCGGGTCATCTCCTGCCGGATGCGTCCTTTTTGCGAACAGGGGGCCGGTTTGTTCTCCTCGCTGAGGGGGAGTCCGTAGGTGGGACCGTATTCGTAGAGATTTTCCATGATCACCAGGCGGGCTCCGGTTCTTTCCGCCGCCTTCAGAATCGCGCTATGCAGGGGGGGAAATTCCCGGTCCCAAAGGTGGTAGGGGGGATTGGTGCAGTTGTAGATAACCGCCGCGTTTTTGCAGGCGCGCACCGCATTGTCGCTGTAAGCGACATCCATTTGCATATAATCCACCCCGTTGGGGAGGGGAATACGCCCGCTGCGGTTGATCATTAGAACCGCCTTTTTTTTGCGGAGCAGTTCGGCCATTACCGCCATTCCGACCGGTCCGGTTCCGAAAATCACGTGTAGTTCTGGCGTCATAGGAAAACTCCGTGCGATTGCGATGAACAGCGTCCTGCCTAAAAATAATCGGGCACCGGATAACAGACCAACAGAAAAGAATTTGGATTGCTGAGGCGGATCAAAAAAGGTTGATAGGTGAATTTTTGTATACTATATTAGAAGGCGGCAGACGGCAGACGGCAGACGGCAGACGGCAGACGGCAGACGGCAGACGGCAGACGGCAGACGGCAGACGGCAGACGGCAGGTAACTACAATCACCAATCACCAATCAACAATCAACAATCAGAAAGCCAGCCCATGCAACATTTCATCACCAAAGGCCGCGGGGCCACCAGCAATCCCGCCGGGCGCTTTGAGGAAATCGATTACGCCCCGGAACCGGAGGAGAAGGGCGAGGGCCGGGTTCTGAAAACGCGCTATTACCGGGATACCAGCAAAACCATTCTGGTGCGCAACGACAGTCCGGACATCCCCTTCGAGTTGGGCATAAACCCGTACCGCGGATGCGAGCACGGTTGCATCTATTGTTACGCCCGTCCCTATCATGAATATCTGGGGTTTTCGGCAGGGCTGGATTTTGAGAGCCGTATTTTTGTGAAGGAAAATGCCCCGGCTTTGTTGCGCAAGGCCCTTGGCAGTCCGCGGTGGGTGCCCCAGCCGGTGGGTTTGAGCGGGGTCACCGATCCCTACCAACCCTGCGAGCGCCATTTCCGGCTAACCCGCGCCTGCCTGGAGGTTTGCGCCGAATACCGCAATCCGGTGGGCATCGTCACCAAAAATCATCTGATTACCCGGGACACTGATCTGCTCGCTCAACTGGCCGCGCATCGGGCGGTGGGGGTGGGCATTTCCGTTACCACCCTGGATCCGGTGCTGGCCCGGCGCATGGAGCCGCGGGCATCCTCCCCGGAGCGGCGGCTGGCGGCCATTCGCACCCTGTCCGCGGCGGGAATCCCGGTGATGGTAAACGTCGCGCCGGTTATTCCGGGTTTAACGGATCACGAAATGCCGGAGATTATCCGCCGGGCGGTGGAAGCCGGGGCCAGCCAGGCCATGTATATCATGTGCCGCCTGCCCTACGGGGTTAAGGATCTTTTCCAGGATTGGCTGGGGGTTCATTACCCGGACCGCAAGGAAAAGGTCCTGAACCGCATCCGGGAAATCCGCGGCGGGAAGCTCAACGACAGCACCTTCGGGGAGCGCATGCGCGGTGCGGGGATTTTCGCCGAGCAGGTGCGGGCCCTGTTTCATGCCAGTTGCCGCCGGGAAGGCATTGAGGGCAGGCGCTTTGCCCTTTCCGCGGAAGCCTTTCGCCAGCCCGGCAGCCGGCAGATGTGTCTTTTTTGAGGAGACGCCCACCCCACACCCACACCCAACCCCGTTTCCCTCTTCCCTTGCATCCGCCGAAGGGTGGTTTGTATATTCGAACTTGTCTTAGTGGGCGCGCCATCTCCTTTTGATATTCCCTCGGGAGAGGCGGAAAAGACGTCATCAACAAACAGGAAAACTTCATGGCCACTTTGGAACCCGCCGTACGAACCAAAATCCGAATCGTAACCGCTGCCTCCCTCTTTGACGGGCACGATGCCAGCATCAACATTATGCGCCGGATATTACAATCCTCCGGCACCGAGGTGATTCACCTGGGGCACAACCGCTCGGTTCACGAAATCGTGGAATGCGCCATCCAGGAGGATGCCCAGGCGGTGGCGATCACCAGCTATCAGGGCGGGCATATCGAATACTTCAAATACATGTTCGATCTGCTGAAGGAACGCGGGGCGGGCCATATCAAAATTTTCGGCGGTGGGGGCGGCACCATTCTTCCCGAAGAAATCGAAGAACTGCACAACTACGGGATTGCCCGGATCTATTCCCCGGAAGACGGCCGGAAAATGGGCCTGCAGGGCATGATCAGCGATTTGATCGATCGCTGCGATCCGCCCTTCAAAAGCAGCTGGATCGGCGACGAGTTGGGCCGTATCGCCGATGGCGATCTGCCGGTTCTCAGCCAGAGCATGTCCTTTTTTGAAAATTTCCCCGAAGAAGGGGAATCCGTGGCTGCCGATCTGGCCGAAAAAGCGGCCTCTTCGCGCATTCCGGTTTTGGGGATCACCGGAACCGGGGGGGCCGGGAAATCCTCTTTAACGGATGAACTGGTGCGTCGCTTTATCACCGATTTTCCGGAAAAACGCATCGCCATTCTTTCCGTGGATCCGTCCAAACGCAAAACGGGGGGAGCGCTGCTGGGAGACCGGATTCGCATGAACGCCATTTATCATCCGCGGGTTTACATGCGCTCCTTTGCCACCCGCCAGGCTCACCTGGCCCTCAACAGCACCATTCGCCCCGCCATTCACCTGCTCAAGCTGGCCGGCTTCGACCTGATTATCGTGGAAACCGCCGGAATTGGTCAGAGCGATTCGGAAATCACCGAAATTTCCGACCTTTCGGTCTATGTGATGACCCCCGAATACGGAGCGGCCACCCAGTTGGAAAAAATCGATATGATCGACTATGCCGATCTGGTGGCGATCAACAAATTTGATAAACGCGGGGCCCTGGATGCCCTGCGGGATGTTCAGAAGCAATACCAGCGCGGTCATGGACTCTTCGAACGCCGTCCGGACACCATGCCGGTTTACGGGACCATCGCCAGCCAGTTCAACGATCCGGGAACCAACACTTTCTACCGGGCCATGATCGATTGTCTGGTGAGCAAGCTGGATCTGGACTGGCATTCCGGTTATGAAATGACCCGGGAAATGAGCGAAAAAATCCACATCATTCCCCCGGAGCGGGTGCGTTATCTGGCGGAAATCGCCGAAATTTCCGATCGCTACAACACCTATGTCGCCAAACAAGTGGGGCTTTCCCGCCAGGCCTATCAACTGCGGGGCACCATCGACCTGCTGCGGGAGCGCGGGGAGGACACCGCCCATCTGGAAAAAACCTGCGAAGAGCTCGAGCGCGGTATAGACAAAGATTGCAAGGAGATTCTGGATACCTGGGAGGATACCTGTTCCCAATACCGGGGCGAACATTTCAGCTATTCGGTGCGGGGTCGGGAAATCCGGGTGCCCAATTTCAGCGAATCCCTCAGCCACCTGAAAATTCCCAAGATTGCCTTCCCGCGCTATCGCGATTGGGGAGACCGGTTAAAATGGGCCCTCACCGAGAACTTTCCCGGGCGTTTTCCCTATACCGCCGGGGTTTATCCCTTTAAGCGCACCAACGAGGACCCCACCCGCATGTTTGCCGGCGAGGGGGGGCCGGAGCGCACCAACCGCCGCTTCCATTACCTGAGCCTGGGGATGCCCGCGGCGCGCCTGAGCACCGCTTTCGACTCGGTGACCCTCTACGGGGAAGATCCCGCGTACCGCCCGGACATTTACGGCAAGGTGGGGAATTCCGGGGTGAGCATCGCCACCCTGGACGACGCCAAGAAGCTCTACTCGGGATTTGATCTGAGCCTGCCCACCACCTCGGTTTCCATGACCATCAACGGCCCGGCGCCGATGCTGCTGGCCTTTTTCCTCAATGCCGCGGTGGATCAGCAGTGCGAAATTTACGTCCGGGAGAATGGACTGACGGAAAAGATCGAAAAGAAGATTGAGGAGATATACCGGAAAAAAG
>JAGRBF010000368.1 GCA_020434205.1 Calditrichota bacterium
GAGCGACCATTAGCCTTAACTGCTACAAGCGCCGCGCGAATGTGGGTATCCGGGCGGCGCGAGGGGATTTCACGGTTCGATCATTTGGGTGGCGGCGGCAATGGCATCGGCGATCTGGGGGTGAATCCGGGATTTGCCGATAAAATCTTCGACTCCGGAGCGGGTAAGGGCGGGCCGGACCCCGGGTTGAACCCCGGACAGCATAATCTCCACCCCGTTACTGCGGAGGTGTTTCACCATTTCCCGCAGGCGATAGAGACCGGTGGAATCGATGAAGGGGACGTTTTTCATACGCAGGATGATAATCCGGGGAAGCTGGTGCAGGTTGAGGAGCACGTCCTGAAATTTCTGGGAGGCCCCGAAGAAAAGGGGACCGCTGATTTCGTAAAGCAGAATGCCTTCCGGAATGTCCGGGAGCTCTTCCTCGAAGAGGGTTTCCGGACCCTCGTTTTTGCCGCCGGTGCCGGTGAGCGCCGCGGCGTCGGCGATCTGGGTGGCGTCGCTCATCCTTTTGACGAAAATGAAGCTGGAGAGCACAATGCCGATTTCGATCGCGATAATCAGATCGACAAAAAGGGTGAGCAGGAAGGTGCTGAGTAAAACGATGGCCTCGCTGCCGCCCTGGCGCAGAACGCTCAGGAAACTATGCCATTCCCCCATGTGCCAGGACACCCCCACCAGGATTCCCGCCAGGCAGGCCATGGGAATATAGGCGGCATAAGGGGCCAGGAAAACGAAGATCAGCAGCAGCACCAGAGCATGGGTGATCCCGGCGATCGGGGTGCGGCCGCCGTTTTTGACGTTGGTGGCGGTGCGGGCAATGGCTCCCGTTGCCGGAATGCCGCCCAGCAGCGCGGAGAAGATATTGGCGCCGCCCTGGGCCATCAGTTCCACATTGGAGCGGTGGCGTCCCCCGATCATCCCGTCCGCAACCACCGCGGAAAGCAGGGACTCGATGGCCCCCAGAATGGCGATCGCAAAGGCAGGGTGCATCATCTCCCGCAGGAGTTCGAGATTCAGCGGCGGCAGGTGCGGCATGGCAATCTGATTGCTGATCGGTCCGTATATGCTGCCGATGGTGGGCACCGGGAGGTCCAGGAAGGTTACCGCTGCGGTGCTGAGCAGCAGGGCGGCCATCGACCCCGGCACCCGGGCGGATACCCGGTGAAAATTGAATACCAGCAATACCGTCGCCCCGGCAATGGCCAGGGAATACCCGTTGATCTGCCCCAAAAACCCCGAAAAAAGAATCAACTTTTCCAGAAAATCCGCCGGGACCTTCTCCAAAGGCAGGCCGAGGAAATCCTTGATCTGGGAGGTAAAGATGATCAGGGCGATAGCGCTGGTGAACCCCACGATGAGCGGATAGGGAATAAACTTGATGAGGTTGCCCAGGCGGAACAGCCCGAAACCGGCAATCATAAAACCGGCGATAAAGGTGGCCAGAATCAGTCCGTCCACCCCGTAATCCTGCACCACGCCGTAGACAATCACGATAAAGGCGCCGGTGGGTCCCCCGATCTGCACCCGGCTGCCGCCCAGGGCGGAAATAATCAGGCCGGCGGCAATGGCGGTAATCAGCCCTTTTTCCGGGGAAACCCCCGAAGCAATGCCGAAGGCCACCGCCAGCGGAAAGGCCACGATCCCCACCACCGTTCCGGCAATCAGATCCCGCAGCAACTGAGAACGGGGTATTCCCGTTTTCAGGAGGGTAAACAGTTTGGGGGTAAACTGAACGGAATTCATCTGGCACCCCTCAGGCAATGCACCGGCGCCCCCCTGGCGTTTAAACAGGCTTCCTCCGAGGGGGAAAGGGAAGGAAGATGCCGGTTTGGGAACCCCGCGGGCTAAAAGGGAGCGGACCATCCAAAACCGGGCAAAAATAGTGAGAAATCAGAGATTTGTAAAGGGGATTTCTGGCAGAGCGTCAATTGGTGTCTTTGTGGTTAGCATTAAAGATCGGCCGGGTTAACCACCTCGAAACTGCGCACCGCCACATAATCATCCAAGCCGTGATCGGTATTGATGATGATGCCGCCCAGCAAAGCCACTTTTTCCACCTTGAAGGCATTTTTGGCCCCGGCAAGGTTGATGCGCACCTGGCGGTCTATCTCCCGGTAAGCTGCTTCGGTAATGGCCTTTACGGGATCGGCCGCGTTCAGAATTTCGCTGCGATGCGGCAGCAGGCTCAGCTCCAGGCGTCCCTGCTGGTAATCGGCCTCGTCCAGGATGGGGCGATATTCGGGGTCGCGAAAACGGTCCAGAGCCAGCATCAGAGCCCCGCAGGAAGCTCCGGCATCCACCTGACGGGGACGGCACATTTTGCCCAGCTCGCCGTCCCGGGTAATCCCGATATGCGGGCCGTAGAAAATAAAACCGCATCCGCCGTCCGGGATGTGGCTGGCAAAGGCGCTCATCCCGGTGATGCCGGCGAAAGGAAACCCGCTCAGCCCGCCCATCACAAAGGGTCCGAACATAATGTTGTAGAAGGTTACCGAGGGGGCGTTGATCTCATCGGAACACAGCGAGGTTGCCAGAAGCACCTTGGAGATATCGATCTGGTAGTCGCTGCGCAGTTTGCCGAGGTATTCGATGGCGGTAAATTTGGCGTCCAGAGCACGGGGAAAGTGCCGGCGGACCAGTTGATCAAACATGTGCTGTTGCATAAATAAATCCCGTTATCCGTCCGGTTGAGCCGCCAGGATTCGCTGGGCCTGGAGGAAGTGACGCCGCTGATGGGCAACCAAAATGTCGAAGGCGGTGCTCAATTTATAAACCACCATCCCGGATGCCGGGGAACCCACGACACACGCCAGCAGACCGGCCTGGCGGCAGGCTTTAATTTGATTTTTGACGACCTCCTGGCTGTCCAGAAAATCGGCCAGAATACCGTCCTGTACCGCACTTTGAGCCGGCTCCCAAACCGGAAAGGTTCGCGTTTTGCGCTGAGCTTCCGGCTGCACTGCTCCCAAAATCATCTTCCCGAAGAAGTTGACCGCGGGGGTAATTTTTCCCATGAGCGGGGTGCGGTAGCTGCCGTCCAGCAGCTTTGCGATGATAGGTTCATAGCTCTGGCTGGTTTTGAGAAGATGCTCCAGCACCTGCCCCACGCTCCAGGTTTTGGGATCCGGTTTCCAGTTTAACTGCGAGCCGTTCAGTTTTCCGAATTCCCTGGAAAACGCCTCCGAATTTTCCGCGATAGCTGTTTCCCAATTTTGATCGGACATTCTCTTTCCTTTTTTCAGATTTTAACCGCAAAGCGGCAAAGAGGCAAAGCTTGAGGGCAGTTTTTTTAAAACAGCCTTCAGCGGCAGTCGGGAAATGCGGTGATCAGGACGATTTTCCCTCATTCTTGGACAGGGAGAAGATATCGGTTCGACGGTCCCGAAGATTGCGCACGCTGCCGAAACGGTTGAGCTCCCGCAGCAGATCCACATCCACATCCACCACCAGGATCATCTCGGTATTGGGGGTGGCTTCCGCCTTGATGCCGTTGGTGGGGAAGGAAAAGTCGCAGGGGGTAAATACCATGGACTGGGCAAACTGAATATCCATATTGTGCACCTTGGGCAAATTCCCCACGCTGCCGGCAATGGCCACGTAGCACTCGTTTTCGATGGCCCGGGCCTGGGCGCAGTTGCGAACCCGCGAATAACCGTTCTGGGTATCGGTGAGGAAGGGGACAAACAAAATATCCATCCCTTCGTCGGCCAGCAGACGCCCCAGCTCCGGGAATTCCACGTCGTAACAGATCAGCACCCCGATTTTACCGCAATCGGTATCGAAGGTGCGCAAATGGTGGCCGCCGGCCATGCCCCATACCTTGGCTTCGTCGGGGGTGACGTGCAGTTTCTCGTAGCGCTCCACCGTTCCGTCCCGCTTGCACAAATAGCCGACGTTGTAGAGCTTGCGCCCGATCATCAGGGGCATGCTCCCGGTGATAATGTTGATGTTGTAGGAGACTGACAGCTCGGAGAACTTCTCCACCATGGATTCGGTGTATTCGGCGAGTTTGCGGATGGATTCCGATTCGTTGAGGTGATTGTAATCCGCCATCAGGGGGGCGTTGAAAAACTCCGGGAAGAGGGCGAAATCACTGCGGTAGCCGGAAACCGCGTCGATAAAATATTCGGCCTGCTGCATCACGTCCTCCACCCCTTTGTAGAGGCGCATTTGCCACTGGATCAGCCCCAGTCGCACCACCCGCTTCACACTCTGCGGCTGGCTGCGCGGTTTTTCGTAATAGATGTTATCCCACTCCAGCAGGACTGCGTATTCCCGGGAGGCGGCATCGCCTTCCAGATAACTTTTCAGGACCCGGGTGGGGTGGAAATCGTTGGAAAGCTGAAAATTGAGCACCGGGTCGTGGATCTCCCGGTCGCGCACTTTCTGAATGTATTCCTTGGGAGACATCTTGTCGGCGTATTTGTGGTAATTGGGGATGCGCCCCCCGAAGGCAATGCCCTTCAGATTTTTCTGTTCACACAGCTCCTTGCGATAATCATAGAGACGGCGCCCCAAACGCAAGCCGCGGTATTCCGGTTTGATGAACACATCGATACCGTAGAGGGTATCCCCCTCGTCGCTGTGGGTGTTGAAGGTGTAATTGCCGGTTACCTCCCGATAGGAATGTCCGCCTTCCAGCTTTTCGGAGTCGACGATTAAGGACAGCGCGCAACCGGCGATTTCCCCATTCACCTTTACCACCACCTGCCCTTCCGGGAAAATGGAAATCAGATTGCGGATATGCCCTTCTCCCCAGTAGGCGTAGGGCATACTGGTATAGGCTTCCTGCATGGCTATTTTGAGTTCTTCGTAATCCTGGAGGGACAAAAACTGCAGTTCAATATTTTCGATTTTTTCCATAAGAGATATTTGTGGGGTTGGGGTTGGGGGTTATTCGACTGCGCCGGCAGGCGAGTAGCGAGTAGGGAAGGCGCCTGCGGCGCCGTGTCGGAGTATCGGGGTGTCGG
>JAGRBF010000369.1 GCA_020434205.1 Calditrichota bacterium
TCCTCAACCTCAGCTCCGCCCTGGAGAGCTGGGCCAGCACCGATTTCCGCCCCGAATTCCGGATCCCCAAAACCATCAGCATTATTGGCTCTCTGGCCTGTTTTCTGGTGATGATCCTGCTGGACTTTCCGGCCATGGTGGGGGCCACCATCGTTTTGGGTGCCCTCTTTTTGTATCTCACCCGCAAGCAGCTTACCCTGGAATCCGGCGATACCTGGGAAGGGGTGTGGTCCTCGGTGGTGCGGACCGGACTGCAAAAGCTCAACCGCCGCGAAACCCACCTGCGCAACTGGCGCCCCAATATGCTGCTGTTCAGCGGGGGAGAGCAGGCCCGCCCCCATCTGGTGGAACTGGGGGAATGGCTGGTGCGGGCCCGCGGCATGCTTACCGATTTTGTGTTGAAGGAAAATCCCGCCCTGGACAGCCCCCTTTCCCGAATTCGCTCCCGTGAGGCGGACGGGGAGATCCCGGTTCCCGGGGTATTCAGCAAGGAAATGAGCTGCCAGAATATTTATCAGGGCATTGATGCGGTGTCCCAGGTCTACGGTTTCGCGGACATCAATCCCAATGCCATCCTGATGGGCTGGGGCAAAAATTCCCGCGATCCCCGGCAATTCGCCACCCTGATCGGGCATCTCCAGGCGCGCGATTTTAACGTTCTGCTGCTGCGCTACGATAAGGGGCGCGCCTTCGGGAAACACGCCCGGATAGACCTGTGGTGGCGCGGGGGCAATAACAACGCCACCCTCTCCCTGAACATGCTCAAATTCCTGAGCGGTTCCGATGAGTGGCGGGAGGCGCAGATCCGCCTGCTGATCGTCATTAACGACAGCGCCACCCTCAACCGCGTGCATACCAACATGACCCGTCTTCTGGAGGAAGAGCGCCTGGAAGCCACCGTGAAGGTGATCAACAATGCCGTGGAACAAAGACCCTTCGGGGAGATTCTGGTGGCGGAGTCCGCCGATGCCGATCTGACCCTGCTGGGACTGGCCCGGGTGCAGGAGAGCCAGTTGAACGACTTTGTGGCGCGGACCGAATCCACCCTCAGCGGGCTGGGAACGGTGTTGCTTAGCCATGCCTCATCTTACTTCAAGCCGATGTATGTCGGGATCGACGAGGATGCCGAAAACGTCGTGGAAACCGCCACCGCCGCGGATTGGGACGCTGCTGCCGCTGCCCTGCCTCCGATAACCCTGGAGGGAAGCGCCGGAGATGCGGAGTCCCGCCAGCAACTGCTGCGCCTCCTTTCCGAGGCCTCCACCACCCTGGAAGGGGAGATCTACCGCTTTTATCAGCAACTGGAGCTGATCCAGCAAAATCAGGCCCGTCTTGGGGAAACCCTGGCGGATCTGCTGGAACGCAACCTCAGCGCCCTGCAAAAGGGACCGCAGGCCGATTCCCCCCGGCGGCGCAAACAGCTGGTTCGCGCCCGCAGCGATTTTCTCTTCCACACCCAGCAGTTGATCGCCGAGTTCGAGGCCCATCTGGAAAAGGACCAGCAGACTGTACTGAGCCAGGCCCTCAAGGAGCTGCGGGAAGGTATTGTGGCCATCCCCCGGGATCTGCCGGCCGAGGTGATGCTCTATCTGGACGAAGCGGACATCAATCCCGCTGCCGGGGACAGTGCCGCGGAAAAGGGTTTTAAGGCGCGCCAGCGCTTTCGCCAAAAGTTTTTCAAGACCGTCCCGCATAAAAAAGTGCCCCTGGGGTTTCTGCTCACCAAAACCCTGGAAACCCGCATTTTTCCGGTTTTGGAGAAACAGCTGGGCGAAATGGCCCTGGAATCCTATCGTTTTGCCACCGGTTTGCAGAAATGGGTGAATCGCAGCCGGGATGTTTTCGGGCTTATCGAAAAAGGGCTTCCCGGGGGCGGCAAAGTTTCGGAGACGGACAGCCCGGATCTGGGCGCGGAGATGAACCGTTTGGCAGCCAATCTGGAAAACCGGAGCCTTTCCACTGCCCAGGCCCTGCTTTCGGAAAGCCGCGCGGCGGTTCAGGCGGCCGCCGAACAGGCGGTTCTGCTGGAAAATCCCCGCAAATCCCGCCGCCGTATGGCCTATTTCCGGGTGCCGCCCGCCACCTGGATCAATCTCGATGAGGCCCCGGAAAGCTGGACCTTCAACCTCTCCCGGGTAATGGCCTATTCCGCCATGGACGTGCACCTCAACGCTCTGGAAAACCGCATCGCGGTTATCTGGCAAAAATTTCTGGAGTCCCTGCAGTTGGACTGGCAGCACCGCATCAGCCAACCGCTGGAAGTGCTGGAAAAGGAACTGGGCGATCTGCGCCAGAAATCGGACGACCCTCCCGGCCAGTGGGTTACCCAGGCCGAAATTCAGCAGGAAATCCCCGATCCCCGCGCGGTGATGCGGGGGCTGCAGGCGGATATCGGAAACGCCGTGCAAACCCTTCCGGAAAGTATGGAAGTTTACGCCGACGCCTCCTTCCAGCAGGTGGAAGAACATCCCCTGGAAAGTCTGGAAACCGCCACCATTTCCCTTCAGCAGCTGGTGAACTTCATGCTTCAGGCGCGGTTGCTGGAGCCGGTCCAGAAAACCCTGGCCACCCTGCCTCAGCAGTTGGAGGACTCCATGGATGTGATGCGCGAGGTGGTTCGCCTGGTCTCCTTTAACCTGAGCAGCGATGAAGAAGGGGAGGAAGAAAGCGGGGCCGACGCCGACAAACTGTCCTTAACCAGCATCGTGGAAAGCGGCATCCAGCGGGTTGCCGAAGAACGCAAACGGGTGGATGCCACCTTTGCGGAAACCTCCCGGAAATTGAATGCCGCCCTCTCGGACGGCTTTGAGCACCTGAACGCCTGGCTGTTGCTGCGGGAAGCCGGCAACCTGGGCCACTACCTGCGCAGCGAAGAAAGCAAAAAAGTACTCTCCCGGTTTGAGGTGCTGCGGGCCCGCCTGCGGGACGGTTTGCGGCAGCGATTTACCCGCCTGCTCTACCGCCAGAGCGAGGGGGTTCTGCTAGCCCGCAAGCTGCTTGGGGAAACCCAAAACCCCACCCTCATCAACGATCGGTTCCTGCAACTGGTAACCGCGCTTACCCCCAAACCGGCGGTGCTAAACGCCTTGCCGCAGTTTTACCGCCAGCTTTTTCTGGGGAAACAAGCCATCGGCAAATCCTTCTGGGTGGGGCGGGAACGGGATCTGGCCCGCGCCGAGGATATTATCGCCCGCCATCGCCGCGGTTATTACGGGGCCATGCTGATTCTCGGGGAGCGCCAGAGCGGCAAAACCGCCCTCAGCCGGGCGGTTGCCTCGCGTTTTGCGGCCCGGGAGCAGGTTTACCACGTATTTCCCCCGGAAAGCGGGAGCATCCAGCCGCGCACCCTCAAGAAAGTGCTTCGGGAAACCCTCAAGGGGCGCGGGGATACCGACGCCCTGTTCGAAAACCTGCCCCGCAACAGTGTGGTGGTTTTCCACGATCTGGAGCTGTGGTGGGAGCGCTCCCCGGGCGGGGAAGTGCTGCTGCGGGAAATTGCCCGGATCGTCAATCGTTTTGGGGATCGCCATTTTCTGGTGATCAACACCCTCCCGGAAAGCTACCGGCTGATGAACAGTATTTTCCCCCTGGACGATCTGTTTATCGGGGTGGTTTCCTGCACCCCCTTCGACGCGGAAGATCTGCAGACCGCCATTTTGCTGCGGCACGAGGCGGCCGGCCTGCAGTTCGAGCTGGACGGGGAAACGGAAGAGGATCTCTCCGGCCTGAAGATGGCCCGCTATTTCAACCGCATCTTCGAATATTCCGCCGGCAATGTCGGGGTGGCCCTGCAAGCCTGGATCGCCCATATCGAACGGGTGGCACCCGGAAAGATCGTGCTGAAAGCCCCCCAGAATCCCGATCTGGACTTTGCCAATCGCATGGATCCGCAATGGCAGGTCTGGCTTTACCAGTTTCACCTGCATAAACACCTGACCCGCGAGCGGCTGCAGCGCATTTTCCGAAGCAACGAGGAGGAGGTGCGGCGCATGATGAACGTGTTGGCCCGTGCCGGGGCCATTGTGCCCACCCAGGGAGACGTTTGGGAGATGAATCCCTTCCTCCAACCTTTCCTGGCCCCCCTCCTGCGAAAGGAGAATCACCATGACTGATTATCTCGGGCAGGAATTTTCCCGCCTTACCTTTCTGGAAGCCCTGCTGATGGCCGGGGTACTTTTCCTGCTGCTGCGGGGACTGAAAATTTTGCTGGGTCGCCGGTTGGCGGATGGCCCCTTTCACCAAAGCCTGAACCGTTTCTGGAGCCTCGGGGAAGCGCTGGTATGGCTGCTTTTTTCCCTCTTTTTACTGGATTTCCTCTTTAGCGGCAGTCTCTATCGTTTTTTGGGGATGGTGGCGGTGCTGGGTTCGGCCCTGGGGCTGTCCCTGTGGTTTGTGGGGCGGGATTGGTTTGCCGGATTGGTGCTCAAGACGGTCGACAACCTGCAGGTGGGGCAGCGTTTGAAACTGGGAGAAGTGGAGGGGGATATCGTTCGTTTGGGGGACACCCGGGCCCGGGTGCGCACGACATCAGGGGAGACGGCCGAGATCCCTTATTCGCGCATCAGCGCGGCAGTTCTCTGGAAAGGCGGAGAGGGCTTGCAGCGTCCCATGCAACTGCTCACGGTTACCGTTTCCGGGGCAGGGAGTGAAAAAGAGGCCGTGATGTTGTTGAAGCGGGCCATTCTGGAAGCTCCCTGGAGCGATCCGGGATCGGAGCCCCAGATTGAGTTGCAGAGCGAGCAGGAGGAAGAGCGAACCTTTGCAGTGCGCATCCTCCTGTCCGGCAAGGTTTTTGAGCGACAGTTGCGCACCTATCTGGACCAGTATCCCGCCCTCCGCGTGGACGGATGATCGCCCTTTCTCCCTCTCCCTGCCCGGGATCTTAGAGTCTTTGGATCCTAGGATCCTAGGATCTTAGAATCTTAGAATCGCCCCCTCGCTCTCCCGGCGCTTCCTTGATATGCACATCCCGCTGCGGAAAGGGAATCTCGATCCCCGCCTCGCGAAAAGCGTGCACCATAGCCTGATTGAGCTGATTGCGGGCCTTCTCATAGGGTAGGGGGGATTCCAGCCAGACCCGCAACTGCATATTCCAGGAAGAATCGCCGAACTCGCGCAGATGCACCTCCGGGGCCGGCTTTTTGAGCACCAGTTTATTGCTTAAGGCCACTTTGGTGAGGGTTTTGACGACGGTGTCCAGATCGGAATTATAGGAGACCCCCACCGGCAGATCCAGGCGAACCCGGGGATCGTCCACCGACCAGTTGGTTACCTCCTTGGAGATCAGATCGGAATTGGGGACGATGATGGAGACGTTGTTGAGGGTGCGGATTACCGTAGAACGCATATTGATGGTGATAACATCGCCCACCGTTTCCCCCACCGAAACGCGATCGCCCACCCGGATGGGCCGTTCGAAGAGCAGGATCAGCCCCGAAATAAAATTGGCGGTGATGTTCTGCAGGCCGAAGCCGATCCCCACCGAAAGAAAGCCGAAAATAACCGCCAGCCCGCTGAAATCGATCCCGATAAACTGAAAGGCGATGATAGCCCCGATCACCATAATCAGGTAGTGCAGAATCCGGGTCAGGTTAAACCCCAGGCTGTGTTCGACCTTCATACGCTTGAAGATCTGACGCCTTAAAACCCGCTGCAAAAAGAAGGAAAAGAGCCAGAATCCCAGAAAAACCATCAGAAACATCACCAGGGAAAAAAGGGTGATGGGGGTCTGGTTAATGGTAAAAATGGTGTAGTCGAGCAGGGCGGTGATATACTCCCAGAGGGTTTCCGGGGTCTTGAGAATTTCGTCCATAGGGGCCTGCGGGCTTGGGTGGTTGGGAGAGTGGCTCGGAAACCGGGCCTTTTACCCGCGGGCTTTGCGCCGCTTTTGGGCAAAGAGGTGACCCAGAATAAGCACGGTTACGATCGCCACCACGGTCAGTATCACATTTTGCCAATCTTCCGGACCGCTCTCGGTATTGGCCAGAAAGACATGATAGCCCATATAAGCGAAAAAGAAAAGGAGGAAAAAGAGACCTTCCAGGCGATCGATCTTGAATCCGGTGTAAAAAACGGGCAGGCAGATCAGGCTGACCGCCAGGAGCATGGGCAGATCCAGGTGCTGGGCGGCGGTGGAAACCTGGAGGGGAACCGGCGAAAAAATGGCGCTAAGTCCCATCACCGCCAGGATGTTGAAGATGTTGCTGCCGATGACGTTGCCGATGGCGATGTCCCGTTCCCCGCGAATACCCGCCATCACCGAGGTGGCCAGCTCCGGCAGGGAGGTGCCCGCGGCCACGATGGTCAGCCCGATTACCAGCTGGCTAATCCCCAGCATATTGGCCAGTTCCACGGCGTTGTCCACCACCAGCCCGCTGCCCAGGATCAGGAGAATCAGCCCGCCTGCCACCAGTCCCGCCGCCAGCAACACCGGCCCGGCCAGGATTTTGCTGACGAAGGTTTCCGCCAGGTTCTCCGCCCGCGCTACCCGCCGCACCTCCAGAAAGGTATAAACATTGTAGGCCACGAAAATCAGAAAAAGGATGGCGCCTTCGGGACGGGAAATCTGGTTGTCCCGGCAGAAAAATACCAGCAGAGCGGAAATGGCGATCATAAACGGCACATCGAAGCGGATGGTGGTCGCCCCCAACACAATGGGAGTGATCATCGCCGCAATGCCCAGAATAACCAGGGTGTTGAAGATATTGCTGCCGATAACATTGCCCACCGCGATGCCGGCGGCTTCTCCGCTGAGGGAGGCCTGCAGGCTCACCCCCAGTTCCGGGGCACTGGTGCCGAAAGCCACGATGGTCATCCCCGCCACCAGCATGGGAATTCGCAGCGAGGTGGCCAGCATTACCGATCCGCGCACCAGAATATCGGCTCCGATCAACAGCAGCACCAGTCCGCCGATAAACCCGAGTGTGATCATCAAAACCCCCATCAGAATATTTGGAGCGAAGGCGGGAGGAAAAACGATCCTATGATCCTTAGAATATTAGATCTTAAGATCTTCTTCACGTCTTAGAATCTTCTTCACGTCTTAGAATCTTCTTCACGTCTTAGAATCTTCTTCACGTCTTAGAATCTTCTTCACGTCTTAGGATCTTCTTCACGTCTTAGAATCTTCTTCACGTCTTAGAATCTTCTTCACGTCTTAGAATCTTCTTCACGTCTTAGGATCTTCTTCACGTCTTAGGATCTTTAGTCCTTAACAGTCCCCAGGTCCTTCCGCCCTAATTTGCATCCCCGCCGCTATTGGCAATGCGTCATCCGTCACGAATTCGGGGATGAAAAACGGCGAAATTGGAAATCGGATGGTTGGATGTCTACACAACCACACAACCACACAACTACATAACCCCGCTCCAATCGTAAACCTTCAAAAGAGGTCCCCCATGGTTCCCCATCCCCAGGAAAAACCCGCGTTCCACTACGATCTGCAGAAAGAACGCCTCGCCCTTCAAAAAAACAAGATCTTGCGCAAAATTCCGGATAAAACCCCCGGCAAACTGCTGGCCGCCACCTGGAATCTGACCAATTTCGGGGTGCAGAAACGCAATGCGGAGGACCTGGCTCTGATGGCCGAGATCGTCAGCTGGTTCGACTTCGTGGCCATTCAGGAAATCGCCGAGGATCTCTCTCACCTGCGCCAGCTGATGGCCCATCTTCCCCAGAGTTACGCAGTGATCCTCTCCGATATCGCCGGGAATGACGAACGGGCCGGATTTTTATACGACCGCGAGAAGGTAGAGCGACTGGAGCTGGCTGCCGAGGTGGCCATTGCCCCCAGCGATCAGCGTTTTATTCGCATGAAGGGGGTTTCCGGGGCCTTCACCGGGTTCGATCGCAATCCCTATGCGGTGGCCTTCCGGGCCGGCGCGGTGGACTTTACCGCGGCCTGTGTGCACCTGTATTTCGGCAGCAACGCTTATTTTGATGAGGATCGCCGCGCCCTGGAAGCTTATGCCCTGGCCCGTTGGGCGGACCAGCGCCACAAGTCCCCCGGGGCCTACTCCCAGAATATTCTGGTGATGGGGGATTTTAATTTGCCGATCCGCGACGAATCCAGTACCGTTTATCAGGCCCTCAAAGCCAAACGGCTCATCTTGCCGCGCCACTCCACCACCATGGGCAGCAGCCTGTCCGGGGATAAACACTACGATCAGCTGGCTTTCCATGCCGGGGGCATGAAGACCCATTACACCGGGAAGTCCGGGGTGTTCGATTTTGACCGGGAGCCCTTTTTCCGCAGCGCCTGGGAGGTGAGTCCGGAGTACTTCAACACCACCGTGCGCTACCATATCGCCGACCACCGTCCCCTGTGGGCGCAGTTTGATTGCTGATCGCTGCTCGCTGCTCGCTGCTCGCTGATTGCTGCTCGCTGATTGCTGCTCGCTGATCGCTGATTGCTGCTCGCTGATCGCTGATTGCTGCTCGCTGATCGCTGCTCGCTGATCGCTGCTCGCTGATTGCTGCTCGCTGCTCGCTGATCGCTG
>JAGRBF010000370.1:0-9423 GCA_020434205.1 Calditrichota bacterium
AACGCAACCCGACCAACGTTTTTGCGGGCGTTAATCGGAGTCAGGTAGGTTGGGTTAGCGAAGCGTAACCCAACAGGGGGTTAAACCAGCCCGGATGTTAAAGGCATGTCGCGGGTTGTCTCTACTTTGGAGCGTTGCTCCCGGGCAGGGGATTGCTGCTGGAGAAGGGTAGGGGTTTCGGTGCCGGAAAGCTGGGAGAACAAATGGTGGCGGTACTTCCGGGACAGCATCAGCTCTGTTTTGTCCTTCAGAAAAAGGATGTAATCCCCGTTGGACCAACTCTGCAGCTTAAAGATATGGTCCCGGTTTACCAGGTAGGAACGGTGGATGCGCACAAAATGGCGGGGGTCCAAATTCTCTTCCAGGCTTTGCAGGGTGCCCCGGAAAAGATAACTCTCCCGGCCGGTATGCACCTTGACGTAGTTGCGGGCGGATTCCAGCCAGCGGATTTCCTTGCAGTCGACAAAAAGAATATCGTCGCCATCACGGATCATCAATTGCTGCAAAAAATGCTGACGGGTGGTGGAAGGGGGATTGTGGATGAAGGATTGTAAAATCCCCATGGTATCCAGATTCACCGATAGCTGCAGGATTTTGCACAAACAGGTGTAGAGCCGCGGGGTGCGCAGGGGACGCAGCAAATAGTCGATTGCTCCGGCTTCCAGGGCGTCCCAGGCGTGGTCCGGGGTGTTGCCGATAAATATGATGGCCGGTATTTGCCCGAATTGATTGACCAGGATTTCCGAGATCAGGGTCGGGTCGTTTCCCAGAAAATCTTCGCTGATGAAGGCCAGGTCCGGCATGGCCGGCAAACGATGATTGTTGAGTTGGTAAAGGTCGTTAAAGGAGCCGGTAAGGCGAATCTCCGGATAATTCTCAAAAAAGCCGGAAAGCTGGGCCACCGTCGGGGCGTCTTTTTCCAAAACAATCGCGTGTAAAATCATAATTCATCCACTTTTTGACAACCGGGTGAGAATTTTTGCGTAAGGAATTGTAAGGACCGTAACCCGGGACGGATGCCGGACCTTGTTATGGAAATAAAGAAATTCAAATCGCTGAAATCCTGACCAAATGCTGATTGTTTTATCAAGAAGGCCTTCTGTTTTCCTGAGAAAATCCTGATCAAAACCTCTCTCCGTGGAGATTGGCCGGGGCCTATACCCCGTTCGGGTTAGATTGAGAATTTCACTGCAAAAGCGGCGGCAGGATTATGACCTGTTTAGGGTATGTAATTTGTAGATCCTTATTTTTATTTTAGTTATGCCGGTGGGGGCTCTCTCCTGATAATTTTCTAAATCATCATTTCCTTGCGCTGGAAATGGACGTTCCGCGGGAATGGAAACAAACCACATGTCTGAACAGCCACAACGAACCCCAACCTATCGGATCGATGGGTGGCGGGTATTGCCAAATCGAAATTGCCTGGTCAAGGACGGTCGTACCGTCCGCCTTCAGTTGAAAATTATGCAGGTTCTGCTATGTCTGTTGGAGAACCCGGGAAAAACGGTTACCAAAGAACACCTTCACGAACGGGTCTGGCAGGATGTTATAATTACCGACCATTCCATCAACCGGGCTATCTCGCAGCTCAGGAAGGTTTTCGGGGACGATACCCGGGATCCCCGGGTAATCGAAACCATCCCTAAAATCGGCTATCGCATTCTCTGTCCGGTGGAAGCGGTTTATGATGAAGGTGAACCTGCGGTGGAAATCCCCGAAACCCCCGTCGCCTCCCGGGGAAATACCCGGAAGGTGGGCGCCCTGGCCGCCATTCTGCTGATGCTGGCGTTGGTGCTGTGGCAGCGCAATTCCATGCCCGGGGAAAAACCGGCCCAGGCGGCCGAAAAACGAATTGTGCCCCTAACCACCGAGATCGGGCATGAACGTTTTTTGTCCTTCGGCCCCCGGGATTCCAGCTTTGTTTATGTCCATAAGGACCGGGAGGGTAACCAGTGGGATATTTTTTTAAATCGCCCGGGGCGGGATCCCGAAAAGCTGACCGATACCGCAGACCGGGAAAGCCACCTGCGCTTTTCCCCGATCAGCAACGAAATTGCCTTTATCGAAAACAACCCGGAGCGGGTTCGCATTGTGCTCCTCAACCTGGACAGCCGGCAAACCCGTTCTGTATTTGAGCTGACCAAAATCGGGGAATTTCAGCAGGGGGTCGGGGGGTTGGACTGGTCTCCGGACGGGGCGCAGATTGTTTTTGCCGCCCGCCTAAGCGATAAGGAAACCATGGGGTTGTTTTTCCTGGACATTGCCTCGGGGCTATATACCCCCGTTTTCGCGACTGCCCAGGAACATGTCTGGGAACGTTTTCCCGCCTTCTCGGACGACGGTCGCTACCTGGCCTTTACCCGGCTTAACGATCGCGGGACCGAACAGATTTATTACCTGGATATGGCCGGCGGGGAGACCCATCGCATTACCGGCAGCGATGAAGAAATCCGCGGGCTGGACTGGGACAAACAGCATCCCGGCAGCCTGGTTTATTGTTCCGAGATCAACGGGGCCTATTTCCTGAAAAAAACCGATCTGTCCGGTAACAGCGAGGTGCTGCTTAACCCGTTTGGCAACGGCTCCGTCGGCATTAACCCCCAGTTTAACCGGGATGGAACGGTGCTCACCTTCGAAATTCTCACCTATTCCACCAATATTTACCGCACCGCCATGGACTCCGGACGGGCGGACTGGGGGCAGCTTAGCCCGGTGGTGGCTTCGTCTTTCCGGGATTGGCAACCCCAAATCTCGCCCGATGGGTCCCGGATCGTTTTCCTCTCCAATCGCAGCGGGGAAAATCGGGTTTGGATCGCCGATGCCAACGGCAGCAATCCCAAAATGGTCTCCGATCTGGGCACCATGAGCACCTGCAGCGCCACCTGGTGTCCGCAAAGCCGCTACGTCTATTTTCCGGGAAAAACCCAGAAGGAGGAGGGCTATCATCTCTATGAGGTAGACAGCCGCAGCGGCAGCTCCCGCGTTGTGGAGGAGAACGCCTTTGCCCCCCATTTTTCGGTAGACGGCCGCTGGCTGTACTTTAGCCGGACGATCGAGGGGCAGTGGGAAATCTGGAAAAAATCCACCGAGGATGGGCGGGTCGAGAAGGTCACCCGGCAGCGCGGTTTCTCGGCGCGGGAGGGTCGGGACGGCGGCAGCTTGTACATCAACAAATTGGCCCAACCGGGGATCTGGCAGATCAATGCGGACGGTGGGGAAGTGCAGTTGCTCGATAACCCCGGCACCCAGGAAAACTTCAACTGGACCGTTGGCCGGGCAGGAATCTACTTCATCTCCTTTTCCGGAAATACCATGCCCCGGATTGCCTTTTACGATTTCCGCCGGCACCGGGAAAATCTGGTGGACAACCCTGCTATAAACAACCTGCACCTGATGAACGGTCTGGACCTCAGCCCGGATGATCATTACCTCTACTTCACGGTTATGGAACACAGCGAAAGCAATATTGTGAAGATTAACTGGATGTAGGTGGTTTGGGAATCGGGGAGGAAAACAGCAGGGAGAGTAAAAACATCGGATGCGGGAGGAGCCCCGCATCCGACCAGGCAAGAAAAGATTAGAAGACTTCGATTCGACCGTTGATGTGCAGGTCTTTATTGATGATGTTTAAGTTCTCATCAACCACGCTGTTATGGCAACCCGAACAATCGGTAGCCGGAATGTGGCCTGCGGGCGGTAAGCCGTGGCAGGATCCGCAAACGGCCTGTCCGGTTCCCACAAACTTCCAGAAAACTTCCTGATTATTTCCGCTCATCACCTCTTCGGTGTAAGCCCAGGGATATTGGCTGTCGTCCCGGCGCAGTTCGAAACCGCCGTGGCAGTAAACATCGCTGCAGGAGGCATCGTTGCGGCTCCAGGTGGCTTCCAGGGTTCCGCCGACCGCGCTGGCCAGCTCGTTGAAGATCACCTCGCTGTGCGGGGTATCGTCAATATGGCCGCTGGCGCTGTAGCTGCCGACCGCCTGGTGGCAAGTGCGGCAGGTGCCGGTGCTGACCGTGCTCCACGCTTCCCCGGTCAGGTGAGCCTGGTGGGCGCCAACCGTGGTGAAGGAGACATCGGTATTGCCGTTCAGGTCCCGCGGGGGGGCGGGGTTGTCGCCGCTGCCGTGGCAGGTCATACAATTTTCCGGTCCGCCGCTTTTGGTATGGCAGGTCAGGCAGTTCTTATCGCTAACCCCTTTGCCGGCGTAGTCGGTTCCGTGGCAGCTCTGGCAGTTCAAAATATCCCAGCTTTGCACATCGGCGATAAAGTTATTGTGGAAATTGGCCGATCCGGCATCGCCGAAACCAATGGGGTGGGGATAAACGCTGTGGCATCCCGAGCTGTAGCAGGAAACGCCGGAGGTTCCTCCCTGGTAATCCTCCCCATGGCAACTTTGGCAGGATTCCTTGGAAAAGGACTTGCTTAGAACGGCGCTGCCGTGGAAGTCCGCCGAGCTGCTGCTGGTCCATCCGGTGGGGTGGGTGGGCACCGCAGTGGGGTCTTTTTCTTCATAACAGCCACTGAGAAAGATCAGGGACGCCACGGCGATCAGGGTAAAAAAGCCTTTCATCCTATTCTCCGCTTTCGGGTGTACTGGATATCGTTTCAAATTGGGCATGATGGTCACCCGCCTTAATTATAGTCCGTGGCAGCGGCCGCAGTCTTCGCGGGCCGTTTGCTCATGACAGGAAATACAGGATTCCAGGTCGTTAAGGGCTTCTACCCGGTGCCGGCCGCCATCACCGGCAAAGGTGTTTAACCACCCTGCGGTATGGTTATGAGGCAGGATCTGGTTATCCCGGTGGCAGTCGAAGCAGAATTGGCGCTCCGAGTGGCAGGTCATACATTCTTTTTCCCGGCCCTGAGCTTCCAGAGCGTGGGTAAACTCATAATTAAGGGGATGGGAGAGGCGTCCCAGGTTTTCACCCTCGTGACATTCCTGGCAGAACTCCTGCTTGTGGCATACCGCGCAGGACATATCGGCGGACATGGCCTCGGTGCCCAGTTTGGCGTGTTCCCCGTGGGCGTGTTTAAAATCGCCGCGGTGGCTCATGGGCTTGAGGTCCTCGAAAGGCATGTGGCAACTGGCGCATTCAACCTCTGCCGCTTTGTGCTCGTGGCAATCCAGGCAGGCCACCATGTCCGGCAGAATATAGTCGCCGACCGCTTCTTTGGCAACCACCTCGGTATGACAGGCCTGGCAATCAAAATTCGCCTCGATGTGTTTGGCGTGGCTGAATTTTTCGCTGTAGGTGTCGATGCGAGGCAGCATCATAGGGTCGGCAATATTGTCTTCCGCCTCGTGGCAGTCCATACAAATGGACAGGGCGGGGAGGAGATCGTCCTTACCGGTTACGCTGCTTTCCGCCCCGGCGTGGCAATCCACGCATTCCAACCCTTCATCTCCCACGTGCAGCTTGTGCGAGAATTGGTAGTCGACCAAATCCTGACCGTAAACAGCCAGGGTTTGAAAGGCGCTGAACAGGGTAAATACCAGTACCGCTGTGTAAATGGGTTTCTTCATTATCCGTTTTCTCCGAGTCAAACGTCGTGGCTCTCTTCACGCACTGGTTTACCGCCGGAAGGCGTAGTTCAAACGAAACAGTCCCCGCACATCTTTGTCCGCATCGCTGTTGATGCTTTGCTGAACCTCCGCCTGCAGGGCGAGCGGTTTAAAGGGACGGTAGATCAACCCGCCGGAAAAGGCGGTGGCTTCTTCACTGATGTCCGTGGTTTGCAACTCATAGGTATAGCGGCTGCCGTATAGCCGGAGGGTCAGATTTTGCATCAGGTCGTAGTTGATCTCGCCGTACAGGCCGACGTTATTGCCGGCATAACCGTCCTGGAAAACCACCCCAACGGAGCCAAACTGGTTGGCTCCGTTGAGAACGATTTGGTTACCCTGATCCAGGGCATAATCCGTAAAGATATACTGCATACCGAAGAGATAATTTTCGTCCAACTGGTAGGTTACCCCGCCGCGGTACTGCTGGTAGGCGTCGATCTGGAACAAACGGAAAAAGGAATCTTCCAGAAGGCGCGGTTCCTGCTGACTGTACTCGGCGTTAAGGCCCCATTTTTCTTTGTAATACGTCAGACGATAGCGCATGCCCTGCAGCTCTTCCGAGAGCAGGTTATGGTCTACCTGAGCCTGATAGTAGAGACCCTGGCCGATTTTACCGGTCAGGGCTCCGCCCACCAATTGCCAGATTGTGCCGCTGGTGCGTTCGCGCTGGAAGTAGCTGACCTCCACCTTGGCATCAAAGGGCATGCGGTAGCTCAGATAGGCGCCGACGGCGGTACTGTCTGTTTCCACGATCTTGAGATCGCGGTTCAGGGGGGATTCCAATCCGGCGAAAACCTTGACGGTTAACCTCCGGAACGGGCTGGCGCTGAGCAGCAGACCGTCCATTGTGCCGTTAATGGTTCCCTCATAGACGAATTGCCGTCCCAGACGTATTTGATACTGCCGGGAGGCGCTTCGCCAGTCGGCAAACATATTATAGACACGTTCGCTCCAGTCATCTTCCCCAATCTTGGCAACCTGAAGGTGACTGCCCACATAAAAATTGGGCAGGCCTTCGGCGCTGAGACGAAAATTCAGCGCCTGGTAAAAGTTGCCTTGTTGAACTTCCGGGGTGTTGAAGGAATACACCGAGGAGCGCAAAAAACCGCTGTAGTGAACCTGGGCATATCCGGACAGACTGAGCAGGAGTGCCAGAATCCAAACCCTTTTCAGAAGTACCATCATCGTATTATCTCCAGAGAGCATCGTGTTCGTTTACCATTTAGCCGTAACGGCGTTCTCTTCTTCCCGGACGATCACGGCGTTGGGGACCGGTGCTCCGGTCAGATACTGAATACTTTGCTGCAGCAGCTGAACCACGTAATCCGGGTTGTGGATACCGTGGCTGCCGTCTTCGATCAGATAAATCAGGTTGAAACCAGCGCCGCGCTCAACAAAGCTGGAGACCGAGGTGTCGCCGATGGCGTGTTCCAGATCCAGACCGGTGGTGTCTACCCCGCGGGCGATCATGGAATTCCAGATATCTTCTTCCAGGATTTCCATCAGGCCGGCAACCTCAAGCTGTACCCCTTCAATGGTGCCGTCACCGTCGAAGTCGTCCAGGGCCAAAATGTCGGAGAAGTCCGAGATCGCGCCGTGGCAGGGTGCACAGGCGGCTACGGTGGGCATGAAGGTGTGGCCGGTAATGGCGGTGGTGCCGTCGAATTCGGCCATGTTGAGGTGGCAGGTTTTACAGCTGTTGGCCACGTTCAGGTGCGAGGGGCTGGCCCAGGGGAAGTCTGCAGCAGCTACCCCCTGATAACCGCTCTTGCCGGCGGCGATGTCGGTCTGCGGGTTGCTGTGCGGGCCGAAGTGGCTGTAGCCGTTGATGACCTGATCGTCGGGTCCGCGACGGGCGTGGTGGCACTGCATACAGAGTTTGCCGGTGCCGCCGATGGTAACCACCGGTTCTTCACCATTGGCCGGTACCAGGGGTACGTCGGCAACGGTGCGGATCTGGCCGGGATTTTCCACGTTGTGCGGATCGTGGCAGGTGGAGCACACGATGGGCTGGAAGCCGGCATAGCTGGTGTCCGGACGTTCGGTAACTTCGCCACCGTCGTAGAATTCACCCAGCGGGTTGGCGGCCGATTCGCCGGAGAGGCGAATGGATGCGGCAACACCTTCGTGGCAACCGTTACAGGAACCGGTGGCGCGTGCCGGGGGATTGGCGTGCGGGGAGTTGGTCCATTCACTCAGATAGGGGTGGTGGGTTCCCTCGTGGCACTGACCACAATTTTCAACATTCCAGGAAACATTGATTTTGGTGGGATCGGGGGTGCCGTTGCCGACGTGGTCGGAGGCGGCGCCGTGGCAGTTTTCGCACTGAACGTTGACGAATTTGGCGATCGGTGCTTCGTCGTAGCCGCCGTTTCCGGGATCACCCACGAAACCGACTGCGTGGCAGGGCTCGCAGAAAGAAGCGGGGTGACCGCTTTCCTGCAGGGTGGCCCAGGCGTCCGCGTGGCCGGTTGCGGACCACTCGGCATGCTGATTGGCGTGACAGTTGGAGCAGGATACCTCGCCGAGGTAATAGGGGGTAACGGTGGGGGCATACATGCCTACACCGACCCGGCGGGCGGCCAGACCGACATAGCTGCCATCCGAAACGTGAACGGTGATGGTATAGGAACCGGCATCATCCGGGGCTTTCCAATCTACCGTTTCACCTTCGCTGGCGCTGAACTCCCCACCATCGGCAAACCAACGGTAGGTGAGCGTGCCGCTGCTGGCCGGATCAACCGTTACGTTGACGGACAGGGCAACGGTCGCACCCTGGGTGATGTTGTCGGGCTCGGTGAAAACCGAATCCACACTGATAATTTCCACCAGGACGGTATCGTGCACGATAACTTCCTGGGTTTTGATAACCTCCTTGGTCTCCTCACAAGATTGCAGAAACGCTGCCAGCATCATAAACGCTGCCAGCAATCCCAGCAAACGAAATGCGTATCTATGTATCACGGAAGTACCCCTCCTTAGCTGGTTAGAGAAATGGTTGAAATAACGCATAAGTTTTGTTGTGGTTTTGACGATCCCGGGAACCGATTTCAAGAATGTTGAACCCCATTTTGTCCGGCTGCCGGAAACATCCTGTGAATTAAAACAAACTGAAAACTGATAAAACGGCAAAGCAATAAAGCGGATAGTGATCCCCAATACATTGCAGAATGCGTGCCACACTCCCGGAAATCCCGCAAAACCCGGGTTTAATTGACTTTTACCTTTTTTAAAAAAGTGATTTTGCGCACGCCGATGGGAAACCTTTGCCGTCACCCAAAGAAAAAGGTCCCTTAAGGTGTTGTTTTCGTTGATATTTAAACCTGTGACGCGAATGTCACAAGTGTGACGCGAATGTCCCACGAACTGTAGAGAAATAAAACGGTCAAAAAAATTGACATTGAAAAACTGTCGCAAGAGTGCCACATTATGGGAAAGCCCTTTAATGTTGCTCCTTTTTTAAAATATTAATTATTATAATCTTAAAATGTTTTTCGCAGTCTGTAACCTCTCGAATGTGGCAGCATCTAAAGCCGCCGCATAACGGCGGGAGGGGGCGTGGGAAAGCCAAAACCGGTCGGTCCAAAGGGTAGGCATACTTTTTGTCCCTTCCGGCGATACCGGCGGGGTTTTCCCAATGGTTTAACGAGACGGTTTTTCAGGATATCGCTAATGAATGTTCATAAAGCAGTGATTCACGACGGTCGGAAGTTCTTTCCGGGGTTTGGCGACCTGATCGGCCAGAGTCCCCCCATGGAAGAGCTCTTTGACATGATTCGCAAGGTGGCCTTCGGCAACGCCAATATCTTAATTGCCGGCGAAAGCGGGGTGGGTAAGGAGCTGGTGGCCCGCAG
>JAGRBF010000370.1:9503-10403 GCA_020434205.1 Calditrichota bacterium
CTGTTCGAAAGCGAACTTTTCGGGGTGGAAAAAGGGGCCTTCACCGGCGCCAATCAGTCCAAACCGGGCCTGGTGGAGATGGCCAACGGCGGCACCCTCTTCCTCGATGAAATCTGCGAAATGCCCACCGCCCTTCAGGTAAAACTGCTGCGCATGCTGGAAGAACGCAGCGTGCGGCGGGTCGGAGGCAAACGGGTAACGGAGGTAAACCTGCGGGTGCTCTCCGCCACCAACGGGGATCTGGAAACGGCGGTTAAGGAGGGCAACCTACGCGAGGATCTTTTCTTCCGCATCAACACCATCCAGATTACCGTGCCGCCCCTGCGGGAGCGCCGCGGGGACCTGTCCATCCTCACCAAGTTTTTCCTGAGCCGCCTGGAACAGAGCTACGGCCTGGGGGTCACCGAAATTCAGTCCGAAGCCCTGGACATTATGGACCATTACCCCTGGCCGGGCAATGTCCGCGAATTGCGCAACGTCATCGAACGTTCTTATTACCTGGCCTCGCCGCCGCTGATTACCACCAAGGACCTGCCCGCTTATTTGTGCGAGAAAAATCCCATCGTCCCGGGGAACTGGAAAAACAAATCCTACCGGGATGCCAAGGAACTGGTTCTGGAGGCCTTTGAGCGGGAATACGTCGCCTATCATTTGGAACAGAATAACTGGAATATCAGCCGGACCGCGGAGCAGTGTGCGATCGACCGGCGGACCATTCATCGCCTCATTAACAAATTTAATTTGCGTAAGTCCTCCGGAAATGGTAAGCATTAGGAACTTCCTAACCTCGTCCAATTGATAACAGGTACTGCCCATGAAGATGAAATTTCCACGCTCGGCTCACAACTGGATTACCCTGATCGGGGTAACCATCGCCCTGATTGCCCTGTCGATGATCGT
>JAGRBF010000370.1:10460-11890 GCA_020434205.1 Calditrichota bacterium
TGTACGTCGCCCTTCCTGCGGTGATGATCTTTGGCCTGCTGCTGATTCCCCTGGGCATGTACCTGCAGAAGAAGCGCGAGAAACGGGAAGGCCAGAGCGACGGCACCGAATGGCCCCGCATCGATTTTAATATCGATCGCCATCGCAACGCCTTTTTTGTTTTTACGGTCGGCACCAGCATTTTGCTCTTCCTCTCCGCCATCGGCAGCTACGAGGCTTTCCACTTTTCCGAGTCGGTGACCTTCTGCGGTCAGGTCTGCCACAACGTGATGCATCCCGAGTTTACCGCCTACCAGCATTCTTCTCACGCCCGGGTGGCCTGCGTGGAATGCCACGTCGGCAGCGGGGCAGGGTGGTATGTGCGCTCCAAGTTGTCCGGGGCCTACCAGGTTTATTCGGTCCTGGCGGAAGCTTATTCCCGCCCCATCGAAACGCCGATCAGCAATCTGCGCCCGGCGCGGGAAACCTGCCAGACCTGCCACTGGCCGGAAAAATTTTATTCCCGGAAGCTGCGTGAGGAAAGCTATTATCTGGGGGATGAAGACAATACCCGCTGGGATATTCAGATGGTGATGAAAATCGGCGGTCGCACTCACGCCGACGGCCTCACCGAAGGGATCCACTGGCACATCAATCCCAATGTGAAAATTGAATACGTCGCAGCGGATGCCGCCCGCCAGGAGCTGCCCTGGGTGCGTTATACCAACCTCAAAACCGGGGAAGTCACCGTTTACACGGATCAGGAATCCGATCTGGAGGAAGCGGAGCTGGCGGCTATGGAAGTGCGCAAAATGGATTGTATCGATTGCCACAACCGCCCCTCCCACGACTACAAGGCCCCGGCAAAATTTATCAATAACGCCTTGACAAGCGGGGCAATTCCTCTTGAACTTCCGGAAATCAAGGCCGTTTTGTCCGAATTGTGCGATGCGGAATATCCCAGTTCGGATTCGGCCATGGCTGCCATCGAACGCGGTATCCGGGAATATTACGAAGGCGATTATGAAGAAATCGTCGAAGAACATCCCGAGCTGATCGAAAAAGCCATTAAAGGCATGCAAGCAGCTTTTTCGGAGAATATTTTCCCGGAAATGCGGGTAAAATGGAGCGAATACCCGAACAATATCGGACATATGGAGTTTAACGGTTGTTTCCGGTGCCACAACGACGGGCACGAAAGTGAGGACGGCAAGGTGATATCAAAGGACTGTAATCTTTGCCACACCATTTCCGCCCAGGGCAATCCGGAAGATTTAATGGTGGCAACCCTTCAAAATCCCCTGGACTTTCAACATCCGGACGGGGATGACGAAGATTGGAAAGAGGGACTCTGCACCGATTGCCATACTGGCCTTAACCCTTAACTATATTAATTCACTTAATTAAGCGGAGTAAGAAATGAAAGTTTTGAAATGGGTGTTATGTCTGCT
>JAGRBF010000370.1:11953-12537 GCA_020434205.1 Calditrichota bacterium
ACCACCATTCAGTATGTCGGCGCTGCCAAATGCGGGAAATGCCATAAGACCGCCAAGCAGGGTAAACAGCTGAAAATCTGGGAAGGTAGCGAACACGCCAAAGCCTTCGAAACCCTGAAATCCCCCGAAGCGGCCAAAATCGCCAAGGAAAAAGGGCTGAGCAAACCCGCTCACGAAGCGCCCGAATGTCTGAAATGCCACGTCAGCGGTTATAAGGAAGATGCCAGCATGAAGGCCGCCTCCTTCGACATGGCCCAGGGCGTTCAGTGCGAAACCTGCCACGGGGCCGGATCGCTCTATAAGAAGAAAAAGATCATGAAGGACCGGGCCGCTTCCATTGCCCAGGGCATGGCCGACATCAGCGTGGAAGGCGGCTCTGCTGAAAAGCAGTGCGTTACCTGCCACAACGACGAAAGCCCCACCTTCAAGTCCTTTAATTTTGCGGAAATGTGGGAGAAAATCGCCCACCCCGTTCCCGAATAAGGACTGTTTCCAGCATTGTAGTACCACCGATCCCGGGCCGCTGGTCCGGGATTTTTTTTTATTTACATGGCTGCACGGTTTTTCGGCTCCGCCGAATGGTG
>JAGRBF010000371.1 GCA_020434205.1 Calditrichota bacterium
GACGTTTCCGGTAAGGGGGTTTCCGCCGCGTTTTTTATGACCCTCACCAAGGGAATTCTAAAGACCCTGGCGCGTTCCCTGCGCTCCCCGGCCAAGTTATTGGCGGAACTCAACAGCATCTTCTTCGAAAACACCCCGCGCCAGATTTTTATCAGCATGCTGGTGGGGCTTTTCGATCTGGAGAAAAAGCAGCTGACCTTTGCCCGGGCCGGTCACAATCCCCTTTTGGTCAGCAAGGGGCGGGAGAGCACCGCCCTGGAGCTTATGCCCAAGGGGCTGGCGATTGGCATGGATGGGGGAACCCTTTTCCGGCGCATTATTGAGGAAGCTCAGGTGGAGATCGAAAGCGGCGATGTTTTCCTTTTTTACACTGACGGTCTTTCCGAAGCGCTGAACTCACGCGGCGAGGAGTTTGGGGAGGAGCGCCTCTGCCAGATAGTTTCCAATGTCGGAGACGGGGAAAGCGCCGCCCAGATTCTGCATCGCATTCTGGAAGAAATCGACGGCTTCACCGGAGATACCCCTCAGCACGACGACCTGACCATGGTGGTGGTGCGCGTGCGTTAGTGGGCGATATCCTGTTTTGCTTTTCCCGGAATTATGGCTATTTTTTGATTGACGATCACTTACCGGATATCGTTAGCCCGGCCAAACCGGCCGGCCCAAACCCTCCCGAATCACCAACAACCGAGGTCTTTGAATGGCAAAAGCGAAAAGCAGCATTCCGGAAGGAAATCCGCTCCAGGCGGCAACTGAGCTTTATGTTGTTTTAGATGATCATGTGGGAGCAATTGGAGAGATGAGCAGGATTCTCAAGAAAAAGAATATCGCCATTCAATCGGTGGCCGTTTTTGTCGATTCCGCCCGCCTGGTGGTATCGGATCCGGAAGCCGCCTTGCGCAAATTGCAGGAACACGGGTATAGCGCGGAATTGCGGGCGGTGCTGCAGGCCAATGTTCCCAACAAGCGCGGGATTCTGGCCGACATGACCCAAAAACTCGGCAACGCCGGGGTGAACATCAAATATTTGTATTGTTCCCTGCACGACCGGCAGCGCAAAGGGGTGATTATCATGGAGGTGGACAAACCCGAGTTTGCGCTAAAACTTTTTCGCAATCACCAGTTTGAATAGCTGATATCAAGCGCCAGGATCATTTTCGATTCTAGACCACGAAACCGCAAAAGCACGAAAGTCTTTTCAGTTTGGTCTTTGCCGGCAATAGGACTTTCCCGGAACAAAGCTGCAAGGGTAGGGCTCAGGCACTCGGGAAGATTGCTCTGGCACAGGGAAAACGCAGAAATTTTTCGCGCTTTCGTGATTTCGAGGTTATAGAGTCTCAAAACGCCCACAAGAAAGTGCTGCGGCACCAGGTGGCATTACCGGTGCGATGGTGCATGCTTCCCTCTGGAAGCTGAGGCGCGCCGGCGGGAAGGTCGTAGCTCTGGTCGAAAACACTCAGCTGAAGGGTTTGGCCCCCTGGGCCCCCCAGCACCAGGCCGCTGTCCGGAAGGTTATAGAACCGCACCGTCTTTCCCGCTTGCAGAGCCGCACCGGCAGCATGCCAGCGCCCATCCGGCCCGCCGATTTTTTCAATGCTTCCCCGGACAACCTGAATCTGCATGTTGGGTGCCCCGCGCGTGCTGAAAAGCCGCAAGGTGGTTTCCGCCGAATCCCTTTGCAAAATCTCCGCCGCCGGACCGCTCAGGGCCACGGCGTTGGCGGCTTTCGCCAGCCCTTTTTGTCCGGGCCAGAGAATGTTCAGGTCTTCCGGAATGCGGACCTTGTCCCTGTTGGCGAAAAAAACCTCCTGCCAGTCGCTTCCCGTTTCCCTGGCCAGCCAAAAGGCTTTGGGGCTCTGGCTGTCTGCGATATAGGCCAGGTATTCCGGTTGGGGACGATCCGCGGAGGGTTTGGCGCTAAAGCGGATCAGCAGGGGGCCGAGGAGGGAAATGGTGGCCAGGAAGGCCAGAAACAGCCGGTGTTTGGACAAAATGGGCATCCAAAAGGGCAGCAGGATAAAACTCAGAATCATGGCAACCATCAGGGACACCGCCACCAGATGCAAGCTAAGGGCAATATGGACCAGGTAAATCAGGGGCAGCAGAATAAGGATACCCGGTACCGCAAACTGGGCGATCAAAAGGCAGGAATGTCCGTCGCCCAGGCGGAAGCATTTGAGCAGCATACTCAGGAGGGTGCCCATCAAAATAAATATCAGCGGCCAGGTCAGAAAAAAGAACGCCTCAGGAACCCACAGGCTTAGCCCCAGATTAAGCAGGGCCAGAAAGCCGAGTTGTCCCAGCCAGATTTCCCAAACCAGCCCTTTGGTGAGCCACCTTAAATAAAATAAAGTTTGAAGCACCAAAGCCTGCAGCATCGTAAAAGCAAGGAGAGGGTTTTCCCAGTAAAAATAGCGATAGCCTTCCGGGGAAAAGAGGCTCGGCATCAACTGGTTAAACAGAAAACCGAGCAGGGCCGGTATTACAACCAGGGGGATTACGGTCAGCAGAATTTGGGAAAACAAACCTCGTTTGAGGATTTCATTGCGATCGGGATGGATTCTGATCAGAAAAAGCCAGAGAACCACAATCAAAACGGCTGCCAGATGTTGCACAAAAACAGGATACCGGATCAGCATGCCGCCGGGAAGGGTGAAGTAGGCGGTTGGCCGGGAATGCGGCGGGGGCATTTGCGCGAGGGCGGCCCGGGTTACCCCGAGCACCGCTTCGCCGGTTTGGCGGAGGCTCCCCAGGTCCAGATTCGCCGGATTATCCAGCACGTTGTGATAGGCGGGGTGATTGTCTATGATGCTGAAGTTCATTCCCGGAATGCCCGCCCGAAGAAATGGGGAAAAATCCGTATCGTTGGGCAAATAGCGGTAAACGGTGGCGGTCAGGGAATTGGTGATCACATCGGCGTTTCCCGCAGCCAGCAGCCCCAGGAGGGGATTGACGGGGCCGGAGGTCTCGAACATCAGGGTGGGTCCGGCGGTCCCCCGGGCCTCAATATTGATCACCATAGCCACAGAATCAGCCAGGGGGTGGTCGTCCATAAAAGCTTGTGCGCCCAGGAGCCCCACCTCTTCCGCATCGGTGAAAAGCACCATCAAGCCATCCGGGATGCCGTCGCTGCCGGCGCTCAGGGCGCGCACCGTTTCCAGAATGGTTACCAGGCCCAGGCCATCGTCCGCAGCTCCCGGGGAATTGGGCACGCTGTCGTAATGGGACAGCAGAAGCAGGTATTTGCCATCCGGGTTGGGATGGGGAGATTTCCCAACGATGTTGCGGGGAAACGCCACCCGGGTGGGGTAACGCCGGGTAGGGGAGTGCATGGCGAACCCCTCCTGAAGGGTGACCCGGAGACCCAGCTCCCCGAGCCTGTCGACAAGGTAATTGCGAACCCGGAGGTGGGCCTTGCTGCCGGTGGGGCGGGGGGCAGCGGCAATTTCCTCCAGATGGATAAAAGCCCGTTGGGTCGAAAAAAGGGAATCCGCGGGCACTTGCTCGGGCGGATCCGGGGAAAACAGAGGTAAGGAACCCAACAGGAATCCCAGGGCGATGATAATCCAGGCGGCAAATAATTTCAGTGTCTGCATGATTTACAACTTAAGGAAAAGCAATGAAGGGAACAACAGGCGCAGAGCGCGGGAGGCAAAGAAGAATGTTTAATATATTAAAATTTTTCTCCAAGGTTCTTGTTTAGTATATTAAACAAAAGATTTACCATAAAAAAAATAATGTCTTGAAAGGTCTCGGCTTTCCGCCTATATTGGGCCGCCATTTAACACGGAAAGCTGAGATGATTTTATGAAAATCGGGCCCAAAATTCGCCGTTTGAGAAAGTTGCGCGGTCTGACCATTGAAGAACTGGCGGAAAATGCGGATTTAACCAAAGGCTTTATTTCTCAGTTGGAACGGGATATGACCGTCCCGACGGTGGTTAGTTTGAAACAACTGCTCGATGTTTTGGGCGTAGATCTGGCCACCTTCTTCAGTGAGTTCTCCGAGCGGGAACGTCACATTTACATCAAGAAGGACCGGGTGGTGGAGGCCTCCAAAAAAGGCTACCAAATCGAAAGCCTGGTGCCTCAGCTGAAATACCTGGAGATGGAGCCCAAGATACTGAACCTCGCTCCGGGGGCTAAATACGAAGTGAAATTCGAAGAGGACGAAGGATTCGGCTTTGTGGTAAAGGGCCGGATTCGCCTCGGCATCGAGAAGGAAGAACGCACCCTGAACCGCGGGGAGTGTTTCTACATCTTCTTCGACAATACCATCAAAATGGAAAATCTGGGCAGTCGGCCTGCCGAGATATTGTTGGTCAATTACTGACGGGAGATTTACGGATTGAAAGCTTTAGGAAGACACATTCTGGCTGAATTTTTTGACTGTGACAATGACATCCTCGACGATACCGAAAAAATCGAGCTGATCATGAAACGCGCCGCTATCGAATGCGGGGCCACCATTATCAGCTCCACCTTTCACGAATTTAATCCGCACGGCGTGAGCGGGGTGGTGGTTATCGCCGAAAGCCATCTGGCCATTCACACCTGGCCGGAGTACGGCTATGCCGCCGTTGACGTATTTACCTGTGGAGAGACGGTGGATCCCGCGGTGGCGAAAACGGTGATCCAGGAGCATTTGGATGCCCAGGATGCCAAAATGGTGCAGATTAATCGGGGTGAGTTAAAAACCAACCGGGTCCTTCACCACAAACCGGTTATGGCGGATTCCTGATAAAAAAGGCCCACACCGGAAATGGTGCAGGCCCGTAAAGAATCGGCAGTAGGCTCACACGGCGCGCCGTGGGCCTACTGCCTTTTTTTATGCTGTTTAGCTGACCATCTGGCGTAAAACGGTCTGCAAAATGCCACCGTTCTCGTAGTAGTCCACCTCGACCGGGGTATCCAGACGGGCGACCGCTTCGAACACGGTTTTTTTGCCGTCGGCAGCCGTCGCGGTAACGCTCAGGAGTTTGCCGGGGGTAAGCCCTTCCCGGATGCCCCCGATCGCGAACACCTCATGGCCGGTTAGTCCCAGGCTCTCATAGCTCTGCCCTTCCTGGAACTGCAGGGGCAGAACCCCCATCCCGATCAGATTGCTGCGGTGGATCCGCTCATAACTCTGAGCGATAACCGCTTTAACCCCGAGCAGGAAGGTGCCTTTGGCGGCCCAGTCGCGGCTGCTGCCGGTGCCGTATTCCTTGCCGGCCAATACCACCAGCGGGGTGCCGTCCGCTTTATACTTCATGCAGGCGTCGTAAATGAACATTTGTTCGCCGGTTGGGAAATAAAGGGTGTAGCCGCCTTCTACCCCGTCCAGGAGCTGGTTTTTGATGCGGATATTGCCGAAGGTTCCGCGCATCATAACCTCGTGATTTCCGCGACGGGAGCCGAAGGAGTTGAAATCCTTCCATTCTACCCCGTTCTTTTTCAGGTAGCGTCCGGCGGGACTGTCCATGGGAATAGCACCGGCCGGTGAAATATGGTCGGTGGTTACCGAGTCGCCCAGCAGGGCCATCACCCTGGCCCCTTCGATATCGCCCGCTTTGTCGGCTTTAAGACCCATGCCGTCGAAGAAAGTCGGTTTTTTGATGTAGGTGGAAGCCTCATCCCAGCTGTAATTCTGACTGCTGCCATTGCTAAGGGAGCGCCAGTCCGCGTCGCCATCGTAAACCGAACCGTATTTTTCCCGGAACATATCCGGGGTTACCGAGCTGGTTACCGCATCATTGATCTCTTTCTGGGTCGGCCAGATATCCTTCAGATAAACCGGCTTGCCATCTTTTCCGGTGCCCAGGGGATCCTTCTCAAAATCAATTTCTACATGGCCGGCCAGGGCATAAGCCACGACCAGCGGGGGAGAGGCCAGATAATTGGCGCGAATGGAGGGGTGAATACGGCCCTCGAAGTTGCGGTTTCCGGACAGCACCGCTGCCGCAACCAGATCACCTTTTTTGATGCCGGCGTCAATTTCATCCGGGAGGGGACCGCTGTTGCCGATACAGGTGGTACAACCGAATCCGACCAGGTTAAATCGCTGTTCGTTCATGGCCTCCATCACCCCCGCCCGTTTCAGGTATTCCGGAACCACCTGGGATCCGGGCGCCAGGCTGGTTTTGACCCAGGGTTTGGTGCGGATGCCTTTTTCCAGGGCTTTTTTGGCCACCAGTCCGGCGGCGATCATCACCGAAGGATTGGAGGTGTTGGTGCAGCTGGTAATGGCGGCGATAACCACCGATCCGTGGTTCAGCTTAAAAGATTCGCCGTTGTAGCTAACCGCCACGCTGGCGTCGCGGGGACTGGAAATCTGCTTGGCGAAAACCTTGTCCATGGCGTTTTCGAAAGCAGCGCCCATATTACCCAGAACAATACGATCCTGAGGGCGTTTGGGCCCGGCCAATGCCGGTTCCACGGTGCTCAGGTCCAGCTCCAGGGTGTCCGTGTAAACCGGATCCGGGGTTTCCGCGGTGCGGAAAAGGCCCTGGGCTTTGGCGTAAGCCTCCACCAGATCTATGGTCTCCGGGTTGCGGGCGGTAAGGCGCATATAATTGAGGGTTTCGTCATCAATGGGGAAAAAGCCCATGGTGGCCCCGTATTCGGGCGACATATTGGCCAGGGTGGCCCGGTCGGCCAGGCTCAGCTGACTCAAACCTTCCCCGAAGTATTCCACGAACTTGCCGACCACGCCTTTGGCGCGCAGCATTTCGGTGACCCGTAAAACCAGGTCGGTGGCGGTTGCCCCTTCAGGCAGGCGACCTTTGATTTTAAAACCGATAACCTGGGGAATCAGCATGTAATAGGGTTGGCCCAGCATCACCGCTTCCGCTTCGATACCGCCCACGCCCCAGCCCATAACGCTGAGTCCGTTGATCATGGTGGTATGAGAGTCGGTGCCGACCAGGGTGTCGGGATAAGCCACCGTGCCTTCCGGGGTCTCGCGGGTCATAACCACCGAGGCCAGATACTCCAGGTTAACCTGGTGAACAATGCCGGTTCCGGGCGGTACAACGCTGAAATTTTCGAAGGACCCCTGAGCCCAGCGCATTACCGAATAGCGCTCCTTGTTGCGCTCAAACTCCTTTTTGGTGTTGATCAGGTAAGCTTCATCAACGCCAAAGGAGTCGACCTGCACGGAATGGTCGATAACCAGGTCCGCCCGAACAATCGGGTTGATTTTAGAGGGGTCGCCTTTCAGATCGGCAATGGCATCCCGCATTACCGCCAGATCCACCACCGCCGGAACCCCGGTAAAATCCTGAAGCACCACGCGGGCGGGCATAAAGGGAACTTCCTTAGTGGGTTTTTGAGCCGGGTCGTAAGCGATCAGCGCGTCGATATCTTTGCGCTCCACCAGGCGGCCATCCTCGTTGCGCAGGGCGTTTTCCAGGAGGATGCGGATGGAAACCGGCATTCGGTTTAGGTTCAGGCCGGCTTGGCTGGCCAGTTTGGTGATGTTAAAAAATTTGTAGTTTTTATTCCCGACCTCAAGGCTGTCGAGAACACCAAATGAATTGCGTTGTTCACTCATGTGCATCTCCCGGCTGTGTAAGTTTAAAGTCTTAGCAAAGATAAAGGTGGCGGCACGGAAATGAAATCGTGTGAAAAGATTCTCGAAGATACGAAAATAATTCACTTAAATAAATGTCAATATCGACGGTTTTTGGCTTTAATTGACAGGAAATACCACGTGTTTACCCGGCAAATTGCCCCTGGACGTCCTGGTAAGGTTGAAGATCGGGGGCCAGAAGCCGGATTTGCTCCCCTTCCGGAAAACCCTCCAGGCCATCTACCATAAAGGATTTGCCGTCCGTCCACTCGAAATAGACCCGGTGAAAGGTGCGGGTGAAATGGCCCTTGTAGCCACGCCTTACCTTGCCCTGATGATAAAACCGGAGGGTGGGAAGGTCCACGATTTTGTGAATGTGGTTGCCGGAAAAGATAAAAAGATGGCGGTTGGTGAGAATCGTGGTGGGAGAAAGCGCCACCAGATATTCGTCGGCAGGCAGGTTTCCTGCGGTGAGAATGGTTCGCAATTGCCCTTTATACGGGGCAAAACGGGTGCGATAGGTTTCGAAAGTTTCGCTCTGCACCGCCTCGCCAAAAGGCAGGTTCAGGCCGACGGGAAATTTGTTTTCCCGACAGATTTGGTAAGTAATGCCCAGCAGCAGGATCTCTCGCTGCTGCAGATACCGGTCTCCCGGGGTGGGTAAAGGCAGGATCTTTTGAAGGCGTTGCAGCAGCGCAAACCCGATCAGGGGCAGGAGAATGCCCAGTCCGAAAAGCAGGGCCACATTCTCATTCCCGACCGTGGAAATCAAACGAAAGCAGGAAGCCAGGGAAACGAGGAAGACCAGGGGCAGAACCAGTCGGGATGGCACTTCTTGATGCTCCAAAAAAGCCCAGGCCGTTATGGAGAGGAAAATCACCAGAGAGGATATCCCGAGCAGAAAGGCAAGATCCCCTATGTCCAATCCCAGCTTTTCCCGAAATCCGAAAAGCAAGCTCCCCGCAAGCAAAGCAAACACCAGGGTTCCGGCAATGGCGTAGATGAGAGCGCTGCGAAGATTGGTGGAGGTAAACGGTTTATCCATAAGGGTAATGGTTTCAGGCCTTATTGGCTATAGGCGGTCTGGTAAGCGTCAAAAATTATTTTGCCAAAACAAACCAGTTTTACCGACTCGATAGCCGGAAAAGCAGCGAGAGATTCGCGAACTGTCTGCACGGCAATATGAGCAGCCTGATCTACCGGGTAGCCGTAAACGCCGCAGCTGATGGCCGGAAAAGCCAGGCTTTTAATCCGGTTTTCCGCCGCCAGGGCCATACTGTTCCGGTAGCAACTTTGCAGCAGCTGTGCTTCCCCGGCGCCACCGCCTCGCCAAACCGGGCCAACCGTGTGGATAACCCATTTGGCGGGCAGATTGAACCCGGGAGTAATGCGGGCTTCTCCAGTGGGACACCCGCCGATTTTTCGGCAGGCTTCCAGCAATTGTGCTCCGGCGACGCGGTGAATGGCGCCATCCACACCACCGCCCCCTAACAGGGATTCGTTGGCGGCATTAACAATCGCCTCTACCGCCATAAGGGTGATATCGCCTTCCACAACGGCCAGCCGGTCGCTGCTAAACCTCATGCCGATACCGCCGCCTTCTTTTTGCTTTTTTTGACGATGGAGGCCCACTCGTCCAGCTCTTTCTTCAGAAAACGCCCGGTGTGGGAAAAATCGAGTCCGGCGATTTCCTCCGGGGTGCCCTCGGCGATGATCTTGCCGCCGCCGTCCCCGCCTTCCGGCCCCAGATCGATAATCCAATCCGCGGTTTTGATGACGTCCAGATTGTGCTCGATAACCACCACGGTATTGCCTTTTTCCACCAGCCGTTTCAATACGCTGAGCAGCATCTGGATGTCCTCGAAATGCAACCCGGTGGTCGGCTCGTCGAGGATGTAAATGGTCTGGCCGGTGCCCACCCGGGACAGTTCGGTGGCCAGCTTAACCCGCTGTGCTTCCCCGCCGCTGAGGGTAGTGGCGCGCTGTCCCAGCTGGATGTAGCCCAACCCTACGTCGTGCAGGGTTTGCAGCTTTCGTTTGATGCCCGGGATCTTGCTGAAGAATTCCAGGGCGTCCTCGACCGTCATGTCCAGCACTTCGGAGATGTTTTTGCCGCGGAATTTGATCTCCAGGGTCTCGCGGTTGTAGCGTTTCCCCTTGCAGGTTTCGCAAGTCACGTAAACGTCCGGCAAAAAGTGCATCTCGATTTTTTTGACCCCGTCGCCCTCGCAGGCATTGCAGC
>JAGRBF010000372.1 GCA_020434205.1 Calditrichota bacterium
TTTTCTAATTATCAACACGCCCTGGAACCTTAAACCGGGAGGACATTCCGTGCCGCGTTTCAAAAATCTTCCTTTTTCCAAGATTCTGGTTGAGATCTTTTCGGTGGTATTTGCCGTTTTACTGGCCCTGTGGGTCAATGAATGGCGCAGCGTTCTGGAGCACCGGGACCTGGCCGGGACCGCCCTGGAACACCTGCTGGCCGAAGTGCGCCACAACCAGGCGGAAATCAACGAATCCCTGGAAGGACATCGGAAGATGCTGGATACCCTCAATTTTTATATTCGCGGTCTGGAAAATGCCGACGAAAGCCGTATCAATGTACTTTCCGACCGCTTTACCTACAGCTACAGCCATTCTGTGCTTAATAATACCGCCTGGCAAACCGCCTCCATAACCCAGGCGGTTCGTTATATGCCCTACGCTCAAACCGAGGCCCTTTCTTCCATTTACGAACTCCAGAGTATTTATCAGGAACATGGCAACGGCATTTTCCGGAATCTGGGGTCGGTGAGCTTTTACGACGCAACCTTCCCAACGGTGATAAAATCCGCTCACTTTAACGTGGCCCTCAGTCTGAACATCGAGGAAAAGCTGGACAGCTCCTACACCGTTTTTCTCAGGAACTATGCGGGAGATGCCGGTCCATGAGTTCCCGGAGTGATGCCGACGCCTTTCAGGCCTCCCCGCATAAAACCCTGCTGAGGCTATCCGTCCCGGTCCTTTTCTCGCTGATCGCCGAGCCTCTTACCGGGGTGGTGGACACCTTTTTCGCCGCGGGGCTGGGTTCGGAAGCGCAGGCGGCCCTGGGGGTTGGTACCATTGCCCTGAGCGCGGTTTTCTGGATTTTCAATTTTCTGGGGATCGGCACCCAAAGCGAGGTGGCCCAGCGTTACGGCGCCGGGCGGGAGCAATCCGCCGCCGAGATTTCCGCCCTGGCCATGGCAATGGCCTTTTTTACCGGGCTTTTCATGATTCTGGTCGGATGGCCCCTTAGCCACCGGGCCGCTCTGCTGCTGGGCGCAGAAGGACGGGTTCTGGAAATTGCCGCGGACTACATTCAAATTCGCCTGCTGGGGGCGCCGGCAGTGCTGATCACCATTGCCGGGTTCGGGGCGCTGCGCGGCATCCGGGAAATGCGCATTCCGCTCTGGGTGGCCACGGCGATCAATTTGATCAATATGGTCCTGGATTATCCCCTTATTGTGGGTTGGGGACCTATTCCCCCGTTGGGGATGAGCGGGGCGGCCTGGGCAAGTATTGCCGGTCAGTGGCTGGGGGCCTTGTGGACCCTCCGGGCGGTTCGCGCCTCCTTGGGCCGGGTGGAAAAATTACCCGCCGGGGAAACCCGCAAGTTGCTGCGAATCGGCGGCGATCTTTTTATTCGCACCGGCATGCTCACCCTCTTTTTGTTGCTGTGCACCCGTTGGGCCACCCGGGCCGGCGCCGGAGCCGGTGCGGTGCATCAGGCTATCCGCCAGATGTGGTTTTTTACGGCCCTTCTGCTGGATGCCTTCGCCATCAGCGGGCAGAGTTTGATCGGTTACTTTTTCGGCGCCGGGCGGCGGGAACTGATGAAGCAGGTTGCCACGGTGGTTTGCCTGTGGAGTTTCGCCACCGGGATTTTGCTGTCCCTGGCGATGTGGCTGGGAAGCGATTGGGTGCAGTTCTGGCTGGTTCCGGAAAGCGCGTGGCCCCTGTTTGCCCTACCCTGGATTATCTCCCTGCTGGCTCAGCCCCTAAATGCCCTGGCTTTCGCCACGGACGGACTGCACTGGGGCACCGGGGATTTCGCCTATCTGCGCAACGCCACCAGCCTTTCCACCGTCACCGGCGCGGCGCTGCTGCTATTAATTCCGGAAGACTCCGACAAAACCCTGCTGTGGATCTGGGGTTTTACCACGGTTTGGATTTTCCTGAGGGCACTGCTGGGCATGCTGCGCATTTGGCCGGGAATAGGCCGAAGTCCCTTTGCGGCGAGTAGCGAGTAGCGAGGAGCGAGGAGCGAGGAGCGAGTAGCGAGGAGCG
>JAGRBF010000373.1 GCA_020434205.1 Calditrichota bacterium
CGGGCATAAGTCCCGGAGATATTGACCTGGTGGCTTTCTACGACAAACCCTGGCTCAAATTCGAACGCCTGCTGGAAACCTACCTCACCTATGCCCCAGCCGGTATCCGCTCTTTTCTGATGGCCATGCCCCTGTGGCTGAAGGAAAAACTGTGGATGGGAGAACAGATCGGCAAGGAAACCGGCTTCGAAGGAGACCTGATCTATCCGGAGCACCATCAATCGCACGCCGCCTCTGCTTTCTACCCTTCTCCCTTCGAAAAGGCCGCCATTCTCACCCTGGACGGGGTGGGGGAATGGGCCACCGCTTCCTGGGGGGTGGGCAACGGTTCCGAACTGACCCTAAAAGCCGAACTTCGCTTTCCCCACAGCCTGGGCCTGCTCTACAGCGCCTTTACCTATTACACCGGATTCCGGGTTAATTCCGGAGAGTACAAGGTGATGGGTCTGGCGCCCTACGGCGAGCCCCGCTATGTGCAAATTATTCTCGACCACCTGATGGACCTGCGGGAAGACGGCTCCTTTCGCCTCAACATGAAGTATTTCAATTACTGCCAGGGCCTCACCATGACCTCCCGGGCCTTCGACGAGCTTTTCGGCGGGCCGCCGCGCCGCCCGGAATCCGAGCTTACCCAGCGGGAAATGGACCTGGCCCGTTCGGTTCAGGACGTTACGGAAATGGTGATGCTGCGGATGGCCCGTCACGTTCGCCGGGAAACCGGGGAGCGCAATTTATGCCTGGCCGGGGGCGTCGCCCTCAACTGCGTGGGCAACGGCAAAATTCTGCGGGAAAAACTCTTCGACAATATCTGGATTCAGCCCGCCGCCGGAGATGCCGGTGGAGCTCTGGGCGCCGCCCAGTTTGCCTGGCACCAGGTGATGAAAAAGCCGCGCACCCCGCTCCGGGGTATGGACCGTCAGCAGGGATCCTATCTGGGACCGGCCTTTAGCGGAACGGAAGTGGCTGCCTGGCTAAAGGAAAAGGGATACCCCTTTCGCGAACTTTCCGAAAAAGAGGTGGTGGAAGAGAGCGCCGGATATCTGGCCGGAGAAAAAGTGGTCGGGTGGTTTTCCGGCAGGATGGAATTCGGGCCCCGGGCTCTGGGCGGGCGCAGCATCCTCGGGGATGCCCGCAGCCCCCGCATGCAGTCCGTGATGAACCTGAAAATCAAATACCGGGAATCCTTCCGGCCCTTCGCGCCTTCGGTGCTGGGCGAAATGGTCGGGGATTATTTCGAACTGACGGAAGCCTCGCCCTACATGCTGCTGGTGGCGGACGTCCGCGAAGAACGCCGCCTGGCCGGGGAGGAAGGGCAGGCCCTCTTCGGGATCGAAAAGCTGAAGGTGCCCCGCAGCGATATTCCCGCCATCACCCATGTGGATTATTCGGCGCGGGTCCAGACCGTGCACCGGGAAACCCATCCCCGCTATCACGCCCTGATCGACGCTTTCCGGGAAAAAACCGGCTACGGGGTGATCATCAATACCTCTTTTAATGTGCGGGGCGAACCGATCGTGTGCAC
>JAGRBF010000374.1 GCA_020434205.1 Calditrichota bacterium
CTGTTCTTCGGCAGGGCCGCCACCGACTCCACCCGGGAGCGGGTTGTCCACGTGGGAATGTGGATCGGAGAGGGCCGGTATATCCATTCCTCCGGGCGGGTGCGCATCAACAGTATGGACCCGCAGGCGGAGGATTTCAGCGAATACAACCGCAATCGCTACCTGCGTAGCAAACGCCTGCTGGGAACGGAAAAAGGCCTGGCTTTACTGAAGAAAGATGGGCTTTTCAGCCGCATCCGCCTGCCGGAGAACTGAAAGACCGGAGGACGGAAGGACCGGAGGACGGAAGGACCGGAGGACCAAAGGACCAAAGGACTGATGGACCGGAAGACTCGCCCTGTTTTCAATCAGTCCAATGGTCCATTCGTCCAATTGTCCAATGGTCCATTAGTCCATTAGTCCATTAGTCCAATGGTCCAATGGTCCATTAGTCCAATGGTCCAATGGTCCATTAGTCCCGTTTCAGTCGCTCAGCATATTCAGGAACAAAGTGTCTCCGGTGCCGCCCGGAGCCAGCTCCAGCTGACTGCCCAGGGCCAGGATTTCAATAAACTGATCGGCGTTGTCGTAGAATTCAGTGCGGACGTAAGCGAGCAGGTCGGGGTCGTTCAGGATGTAGGTGGCTACCAGGGCTTTTTCGCGAATATCAGGATTGTCGTGTCGCAGGCTGATCTCCGCCAGGGTGGCTTCGATTTTTCCCAGTTGCGCGGCAGGATGCAAACTTTTGTAGCGGATGATGTTGGTGATGGTGGTACCGACCACCCCCTCGTTGGGAAAGGTGAGCCCGGTTTGGTACTGGGCGATATCCCTGGCCATTTTACCGGCGTCGACTTCATCCCGGGACCATGCCGGGGACATCAAAAACAGGCATAACAGTAAAAGAATTGCTTTCATCGGCTTCTCCTTTGCACGTATGTTGCTGGTAACCGCGTATTAGAACAGACGTGGGCGCCGGTAAAAAAGTTTATGCGCTGGCCAAAAAATATCCGATAGTGTGGTCATCCGGGAGGGAGAAGATGGACAGATCCGGGGAAAGGGAATATCCCGAAGTACAAATGCTGGTGGCCGCCTTAAAAGCCCTGGGACTGCAACTGCGGGCTCTGCCCCGGGAAGCGGAACTCGAGCGCCACGCCTACCGGCGTCTGGAGCTGGTGGTCGGGCAGAAAAAATTTACCCTTCCCGTAGAGGATGAATACGGCGACGTGGCGCCGGGAAACCCGGTGGTGTTGCTTCACCTGGTGCTGCGGGAATGCGAGTTCTGGGAGGAAGCCGGGGATTTTTCCACCTGGGCGGAGGACGTCGGTTTTGATCCAGAACTGAGCGTTGCCCGGGAAATTTACCAGACGCTGAGCGCGGTGGTGCCGGAAATTCGCCGGGAAATCGGTGCGGACATCCGGGCCATTCCTTCCTACGATATCGAGTTCAATACCGGCCTGGCCCGGGCCTTGCGCGCCGCGCGCCCTGCTTAAGTCCCGTCCGATTCTCCCGGATTAACGATGAGATATTCCTTAACACCATCCGAAATTTCCACCTGAAGTTCCCCGATCACAGTTCGCCGGAGTGGATCCCCGCTTCCCGCCCGCCGGACAGCCTGGCCACCTGGCATTGTTCCCGGGTCCCGCCCCCTCCGGTTTGTGAATTTGACCGGAAAAGGCTAATTTGAGTCCTCAATGTTTGGCAAAGAGGAAAAGCATGGCATCGGCGAATAAAACGACCGGTTTGAAGCGGCATCTGGGGTTGACCAGTCTGGCCGCCACCGGCATCTGCTCCATGCTGGGAGCGGGCATCAATGTGATTCCCTTTATGATCCAGCGCAGCGTGCCCGGGATCGGCCCGATGGTGCTGCCCGCTTTTATGCTGGCCGCGCTTCCCGCGGTTCTGGCCGGCCTGGCCTATGCCATCCTGGCTTCCGCAATGCCCCGGGCCGGGGGAAGTTATATCTACGCCAGCCGCTCTCTTCATCCCTATCTCGGTTTTCTGGCCAGCTTTGCCCAATGGTTCGGCCTGTCCATCGCCATCGGGGTGGTCTCCTATGTTATCGTTCCCTTTGTGCGGGATGTGGCGGTGGCACTAAGCTGGCAAAAAATGGCCGAGCTGCTGGAGACCGGCAGCATTCGCCTGACCCTTTCGCTGGCGGTGCTGTGGCTGTTCGTGGGGATAAACCTGCGCGGCGGAAAGTTGTATGAACGCACCCTGATTCCTCTGATGATCCTGATGTTCGCCATGGGAGCGGTGGTTATTTTCGCCGGTTTCGGGTATGATCAGGGGGATTTTGCCACGGCACTGATGTCCCGGGAAGGCCGTGCCGTTCCGTCAGCTCCGGTAGAAGGGTTCAGTCTGAAAACCCTGCTCTCCGGCGCAGCGGTCCTTTTCGCCTCGTTTATCGGCTTCGATTCGATCGCCCAGGCCGGCGGCGAGGCCAAAAACCCGGCTCGCAATCTCCCTCTGGCCATTGCCATCGCCATCGGCGGTGTCGGGGCTTTTTACCTGCTGTTTACCGGGGCGGTTTACCACGCCGTCCCCTGGCAGTTTATCGCGGCAGAGGCCCGGCACAGCGACCTGACCGCGCCCGGTTTACTGGGGTATGTGCTTTCCCCCGGCTGGACGGTCATCATTATTGCCGGGGCAGCCATCGCCCTGATAAACGATTTGCCGGCCATGCTGCTGGCCGTTTCCCGCCTGATGTTCGCCTGGGCGGAGGACGGTATTTTTCCCGCCGCGGTGGCCCGGGTTCATCCCCGCTGGCATACCCCGCATGTGGCGATCCTGGCCAGTGGGGGGATGGCCACCGCCGGGGTGTTGGGCTGCCATTTCGCGGGCGATTTTTTCCTGGGGGTGGACCTGCTGGTAACCTCGATGCTCTTCAACTTTGGGGTGATGTGCCTTTCCCTGCTAACCCTCAAACGCACCAACCCGGCTCTGGCAGAGCGGATCCAGGTCCTGAAAAGTCCCCGGATCCACCGTCCCCTGGCTGGCCTGGGGGTTCTGTCGCTGGGTGCTTTTCTGATTATTCATATCGGCAAGGATCTCGCTGCCGACCTGGCTGCCTGGTATTTTCATTCCACCTGGCTGTGGCTTTTGGTGATGCTCCTGGCATCCCTGATCTTTTTTGTGGAATACCGCCGTCTGCTGCGCAGCGGGGCCAACACCAACCGCATTTTTTCAACCCTTCCGCCGGAGTAAACCATGCCTTTAGTGGAACGTTTTGCCCTAACCCCGGACCTTTCCATCTCGCGGGTCCTGACCGGCCTGTGGCAGGTGGCAGACATGGAACGAGACCAAAATCTGGACACCGAACAGGCTGCCCTGGCTCTTCTGCCGTACGCCGAAGCGGGTTTTACCACCTTTGATATGGCGGATCATTACGGGTCCGCGGAGCTGATCGCCGGAAAAATGCCCCCCCATTTGCCGGAGCAGCAGCAAATCCAGCTGTTTACCAAATGGGTCCCCAAACCGGGGGTAATTACCCGCAAGGATGTCGAGGACGCAGTGCAATTGGCCCTGCAGCGCCTGGGCAGCGAACGCATCGATTTGATGCAGTATCACGCCTGGGATTATGCTCACCCCGGCTGGCTGGACGGCCTTTTCTGGCTTCAGGAACTGGTGGAAGAAGGGCTGATCCGCCATATCGGCCTCACCAATTTTGACGCGGTCCACCTCAATATGGTCCTGGAGAGCGGGGTTGCGGTGGTTTCTAACCAGGTCTCCTATTCCATGATCGACCAGCGCGCTGCGGGTGAGCTCAGTGAGGTTTGCCGGCGCCATAAGGTTAGCCTGCTGGCCTACGGCACCGTGGCCGGGGGATTTTTAAGCGAACGCTGGCTGGGTCTGCCCGAGCCGGATTGGGACAATCTGCAAACCTGGTCTCAAATGAAGTACGGGCGTTTTATCCGCGAGGCAGGCGGCTGGGAGCCCTTTCAACGGCTGCTTCAGGGGCTCAAACAGGTGGCCGATCGCCGCAAGGTGTCCATCCCCAATGTGGCCTGCCGTTATATCCTGCAGGCCCCCGCGGTGGCGGGCATTATTATCGGGGCGCGTCCCGGGGAAAACAACCACCTCGCCGATAACCTGCGCCTTTTTCAGTTTGAGCTGGATGAGGAAGATTATGCGGACTTAGCGCAGTCCCGGGAGGGTTTATCCGCCATTCCCGGCGATTGTGGGGACGAATACCGCCGCCCCCCCTTTCTGACCGCCTCCGGGGACCTTAGCCATCATCTGGCCGAATTGCCGGTTCCCTATCAGACCCGGGAGCTGGAAAACGGCAACACGGTAGCCCTCAGCGGAACGGTTTGGGAAAGCCTGGCCGGCTATTGCCGGGCCCTGCGCCGCGGAAAGCGCATTTTTATATCGGGCACCACCGCCACCCACGGGGTCCGGGTAATCGGCGGGAAGGATGCCGTTGCCCAAACCCACTTCATCATCGATAAAATTGAAGGGGCCCTGCGCTCGCTCGGGGCGGGACCGGAGCAGGTGGTTCGCACCCGTATTTACGTTCGGGATATTGCCGAATGGGAGGTGGTGGCCAGGGCTCACGGCAGGCGTTT
>JAGRBF010000375.1 GCA_020434205.1 Calditrichota bacterium
GCGACGATAATCTCCAGGCGATCGGCGGGATAATCGATTTCCAGGCTGTTTTCCAGCTTTTTTCCGATTACCGCTTCCTCGTTGTAGGCGGCGACAATTAAACTAACCCCGGGCAGAAAATCGCTGTCCGGGGTTACCTTGCGCGAAAAAAAACGATTGCCCATCCACAACAAAAGCGGATACAGCACATAGATATACATCAGGAGGCCCAGGGCGCTCCAGAACAAAATTTCAGCCATCGTTCACCAGTTGGGCCTTACCAGCAAAGCCCTTCGTAATCGGATTCAATCTCTTCCAGATCAGCCAAAATGCGCACGTAATCCAGCACCTTGACCTGACTGTCCTTGTTCTTTAACACCTCGCCAAACTCTTTGCTCTTGTTGCCGATCACCACCACTTCGGCATGTTCCAGGACGGCATCCATGCTATCCACCATCAGGTTGGAAATATGGGGGATCTTGTTGTTGATGTATTCCTTGTTGGCGCCGAACAAGCGGGCCAGATTCACATTGCGGTCGTAAATGCGGATATCGAACCCTTTGCCGATCAGCCGCTCCACCACTTCCACCATGGGGCTTTCCCGCAGGTCGTCGGTATCCCCTTTGAAGCTCAGGCCCAGAATCCCCACTTTTTTCTTGCCCTGGGCAATCACCATATCGATGGATCTTTCCACGTGGCGATCGTTGCTGGGCATCAGGGAATTGAGCAGGGGCAAATTGAGATCCTTGCTGCGGGCCCGGTAGGTAATGGCCCGGACGTCCTTGGGCAGGCAGGAGCCCCCGAAAGCGAAGCCCGGTTTGAGGTAGTAGCTGGAGAGATTGAGTTTCTCATCCATGCAGAAAATTTCCATCAGCTTGTGGCTGTCCACCCCTTCGGCCTTGCAGATGGTACCGATTTCGTTGCCGAAAGCGACCTTGACGGCGTGGAAAACGTTATTGGCGTATTTGACGGTCTCGGCGACCTTCACCTCGGTGCGCACCAGGGGCGCATCGATGGTTTTGTAGATTTCGGCCAGATAATCGCCGCTCTTTTGATCCACTTCCCCGATGATGGTGTAGGGGGGATTGTAGAAATCCTTGAGGGCGCTGCCTTCCCGCAGGAATTCGGGATTAGAGCAGAAGCCGAAATCCTTGCCGGGGGTCTTGCCGGATTTTTCGGCGATGATCTTCATACATTTTTCGTGGGTTCCCGGCAGGACGGTGCTGCGGATAACAAACACGTGATAGTGATCAACCTCTTTGAGCACTTCGCCGATCTGCTCGGCCACCCGGTAGATAAAATCCAGGCGAATGCTGCCGTTTTTTTCGCTGGGCGTTCCCACGCAAACCAGGGAGATATCGGCTTCCGCCAGGGCTTCCCGGACGTCCGTGGTGGCGCGCAGGGCCCCCGCTTTAACCACACCGGAGAGCACTTCTTCCAGACCGGGCTCCACGATGGGGCTTTTGGCCTGATTGATTATGTCCACTTTTTCCGGGTAAACATCTACCCCGATAACCTGATGCCCCTCACGGGCAAAACATGCGGCTGAAATACACCCGACATACCCTAAACCAAAAACAGCTATTCTCAAGATAACCCTCCGATTGCGCTGAGGCGTTCGTAGTTCTATTCTTTATGCGTTCCGGATATCCCCGCCGGGGGTCCCGGGTTAAACGCGGTGCAATATAAACAGGCCCCCATACTTCAATTTTGGGATAACGCACTTTTTGGGGAAAAAGTGAATTGCCCGCTTTTGCGCCCTACCATTATCGACAGCAAGGCGGCAAATCTCAGTCTTTTTCCATCCCGGCTACCCGGTGGCAGATTTCGTCGAAAACCTCGGCCACCCGCTCCCAGCGGAAGTGGTCGTAGACGTATTTGCGGGCCACCGCGCCGATTTCCCGGCGCCGCTCCGGATTGTTCAGCAAAAAAATGACGTGCTCGGCGAAACGCTGGGCGTCATCGGCGAAAAGAATATGTTTGTTGTGTTCCAGGGGCAGTCCTTCCGCACCCACGCTGGTGGAAACCATGGCCTTGCCCATGGCCAGGGCTTCGTAAATTTTCATGCGGGTTCCCCCGCCGATGCGGATGGGCACGATGTACACCGCACTGTCGGCAATATAGGGACGGGTATCCTCCACCCAGCCGGTCAGTTCGATGTCCTCCCGGCCCGCCACCAGGCTTTCCAGGGCGGGAGTGGGGCGGCGCCCCACGATCACCAGGCGGGTATCGCGCTCCCGCTGTTTGATCAGGGGAAAAATATCCTTGATAAAGTAGATCATGGCGTCTTCGTTGGGCAGCCAGTCCATCGAGCCGGTAAAGACCAGCTGTTTTTGCTCCGGCGCCTCGGAGGGCCGGAAAAAATCGGTATCCACCCCGGTGGGAATATCGAAAACCCCCTCGGCCCGGAACCACTCCTCCATGCGCGCCTTGTCCTTTTCGGAAACGGCGATGGTGCCGTCAAAATCCCGGCACATTTCCCCTTCGTGGCGCATCATGCGGCGATGCTGCAGATGCCAGAACAAACGCGCCAGGGGATTGCCGGCCTTTTCCAGATGGCGCCGGGTGATGGTGGCTTCCACGTTGTGCTGGAAAAGCAGGCGGGGAACCCCTTCCACATTTTTGAAGATGAGGGTGGATTGCAGGAAATCGCAGATGGCCAGATCGTATTTTTGGGTAGCCAGCTCCTCCAACACCGCGGCTTCCAGTTCCGAGGAATAATCGTTGAGCACCGAAATAGGGTAGCGGGAAAGCGATTGCCACAGCAGCTTGAGGTAAAATTTGAGGGTATAACGGGGCATTTCTTGCCAGGGCACCGCGATAAATTTGGCGCACAGATCGTCCATTTCACCGAGATAGGCATCGTCCCGGGGAGATTCTACATTGCTGATAACCGTGATGTCCTGGCGTTTGCTGAGCTGCCGCAGAATATTGCCGGTCCGTATTTTCCCCCCGGTATCCATGGGAAAGAGGAATCGCTGGGAAAGGAAAAGGACCTTCAGTTTTTGATTATTCATAACCGTTTTTTTGATTGTTATTGTTTCGGGTTTGCCGCTTTCCACCCAACCACCTATCCACCCAACCACCTATCCACCCAACCACCTATCCACCCAACCACCTATCCACCCAACCACCTATCCACCCAACCACCTATCCACCATTCACGGCCCCACCAGCACCGCCACCTCTTCGGCGACGGTATCGCGGATTTCCGGCTTTACCACCCGGGACCGCGCTCCTTCCGGATCGTCCAGGGTTTCCCGCAGGGCCCTCACCATATCCGCCACATCTTCGTGATTATAAGTGATGGTGCTTGGCGGACGGCGCTCGTTTTCGCTGGCCACCACCGGAACCCCCAGCGCCAGGGCTTCCAGCACCGAGGAGGCAATCCCGTCCCGGATGGGGGTGCGCAGCTTGAGGGTGCTGATGCTGATATGGGTCAGGAAATCGTCGTGGTCCAGATCCCCCGCGAAATAGACGTGGGCGGCAATGCCCAGCTCTTCGGCCAGGGCCTTTACCTTCTCCGAGCCCTGGTCGGAACCGAGGATCATCAGACCCGCACCGGGATGGGTTTCGCGCAGTTTGGCGATAGCATGGATCATGTCCTCCACAAAAAATTCCGGACGAAAAAACACATAGGAACAGATCAGCTGGGGGTGGGCCTGGCGAAAGGCTTCCAGGGCCGGCTTGAGGGGCGCCGGCTCAAACTGCAGATACTGGCGGCTAAAGGCCTGGATCGGGTAAATTTTATCCGGATTGATGCCGTATTCCACGATCTTTTCCTTCACCGCATCGCTGTTGCAGATAATGCGCCGCGAGGTGCCGAAAATAAACTTCATCATGGGCGCCAACCGGGGGGCCCGCTCCCGCGGAAAATAAATCTGATAGGGGCCGGCGTGCATGGTCAGATCGGCCCGTTTGAAGGTGAGCAGGTTCATCACCTGGGCGATGATGCTGAGCATAAATCCCTTGGGGGAATTGCCGTTGAGATGCATGTGCACCCGGTAGCCCTTCAGGCTGTAAAGCAGGCATTTCCAGGCGTAGTCCAGACCGTTCATGGAGGTCAGATATTCCGGGCTGGGAATGCAGCGGCTTTCCGGGGCGATATTGATGACCTTGCAGTCGTGGCCGGCCTCCAGAAGGGCCTGCTTCACAAAGGAAACCCGGATTCCCCAACCGGCCCGCGGAGGGGGATAAGAGCTGATTTCCAGAACTTTTGCTTTTGGGGTCATGCCTTTTCTTTCATTCGATTCCAGGCCCCGAAGTTAAACTTGGGGGCAAACACGCGATTCCGTTTACTTGATCTCGGAGATGGTCGGTTCCCGCACCTCTTCTTCCAGGCGCATAGACCAGGCATCCACCCCGGTGCCGTTGGACAACATTAAATTGACGGTGGAATCCTCACGCTGGAGTTTATCCGCCTTCAGCAGCAGGATCTCATTTTCGTGACCATCCCCGCGGGGACCGTCTCCCCGGCGGCGCAAACTCACAACGGCGTCGCTGCGAAACCCCTCCATCTGCGGCAGGTCGATCAACTGCCCGGCGGCGTTTACCACCAGGTCTTCTTCCCCACCGGAATAGGAAATGCGCAGCCGCCAGGTGCGGGCGTCGATGCCGTCCAGTTGCAGGCGCGGCTTGCAGGCGGCAAAGGCCGGCAGGGGAAAGAGCACCGCGCTGAAGAATGGCAGGGTGCTCTCGCAAATCAGCTTCATCACCGGAGCAGGGGTTTTCTGACCGTATCCGTCCGCCTTCCAGCCGTTTTCCACCGCCTGGCTTTCCGGCGCGGGACCCATCAGGCGCATTCCGGGGGGACCGGCTACCGCGGCGGCCAGACGATCGTTGAAAAAGGCTCGACCGGGGGTCAGGGACAGTTGCCCTTCGCTGAAATGGAAATACGATTCGATGCGGTGTTTGGCCGGTCCGGCGGGCCCGTGGATTTCGTCCAGCAGCAGAAAATAGCGATCCTTCACAAACAGCACGTAACGGCGGTGGGAGATCTTCTCCGGCAGGCCGGCAAAGCGGTCTATCGAGGCCCCGGCCAGATCCAGCATGGAATTGGACACCCAGCATTCCCGCTTGAGGGTGGAAACCCCGGACCAGGCGATGCGCCCCTCGTGAATGGCATGATCCGCCCCGTCCACGGAGATGGTATTGTGACCGCTGGCGCCGCGGAAATAACGGTGCCAGTCCAGGGGACCAAAATAGGTGTGGAAGCCCGGGTCGATCACCACCGGTTTGCCGTCCAGGCACAAATCGATGGAGAGCATGTCGCTGTGGCCATGCGCGGCGGATGGGGTCTGGTCGCTGTGCACCCCGTGGGCGATTTCCCCGCAGTCGAACAGGCAGAAGCTGCTGTTGGCTTCCCAGCCGTCCCGCATAATGGCATAGCCGCTGTTTTTGAAAAGTCGGGAACCGGCGGCCGGGCTGGCTTCGTGGAGTTCGTCAAAAGCGGCCACCCCTTCTTCCCCGTGCAACCAGAGCACCTCTTCGGCGAGGGCCCCGGCCACGTGTT
>JAGRBF010000376.1 GCA_020434205.1 Calditrichota bacterium
ACGAAGTAGACACATTACAATTGAACTCAGGCATTCGGCATTTCCAATTAGCAATGATCACTTAAATCCGGTGAAATGATGACAGCTGTTCACGAATTCGAGGTGCAGCAAGGGCGATTGCTGCAGCAGTTCGGGGTTAAGGCGGAGTCGATTTTTCTGGAAAATGTTCCCGCGGTGGAGGGCAGGGTGCACGTCCTGAAATGCGGGGAAGGGCCTGCGGTGGTGATGGTGCCCGGCTTTGGAGACCCTGCCGCCATGTGGGCTCCCCTGATGGCGGCGCTAAAGGGATTTACCCTCTATGCGGTAGATCGTCCCTGTTTTGGGCTGAGCGGCTGCGCGGATCATCAGCTGGCCGGCATCCGGAACCTGGCGGTTCGGTTCCTGGAGCAGGTGCTGGATGGTCTTCAATTGAACAAACCTTTGGTGATCGGCAATTCCATCGGTTCTCTGTGGAGCTTCTGGCTGGCCCTGGACCGCCCGGAAAGGGTTGCGGCGATGCTGCACGTCGGCTGTCCGGCGCTAATCCTGGGAACATCTGCGCCCCTTCCCCTGCGCCTGGCTTCCACCCGGGTGTTGGGGTATTTAATGACGCGCAAACCGCCCACTCAGGGTCAGGTGGAGGGATTCGGCCGGGTCATCAGGGGGGAGGACCTCAGCAAACTTCCGGCCCTGAGGGATCTGCTGCTGGCCGCCCAAAGGTTGCCCGGGGTGGGGGCAGCCACCCGACAATTGCTTCGCACGGTGGTTCGCCTCCGGGGTGCCCGCCCTGAGGTGGCATTGGGGGAAGCCGAATTGTCGCAGGTGCGCCAGCCGGTCCGGTTGATATGGGGAGAAAAGGATGCCTTTGGTTCGCCCGACATCGGGGAAGCGGCTTCCCGGATTATTCCCCGCTGCGATTTTTACGTGATTCCCGGTGGCGGGCACGTTCCCTGGGTGGGTTACCCGGGGGAGGTCGGCCAGGCCGCGTTGCCTTTCCTGCGGACCCACTCTGCTTCGTGAAAGCAGCCTGCTCTTTTGGGCCGGTTGAGCCGCTTTGCCCTAATGCGTGTTGGTATGCCGGGCGGTTTCCCGCTCGTCGATTTCCCTGCCCGTTTTCAGGATCACCATTACCAGGGCGATCAAAAAAGCAGTGGGGATCAGCACACTGATGGTGACGAAAACGGTCTCGCTCTGATGGAAATAGGGGAGCGTGATCAGCATCAGCAGGGCCAGCATCAGCAGGGTAGCGATGGTGATGAGCGGGCCGTTTTTGAGATAGTGCTTAACCATGATTTTCCTCCGGTTTGGGGGTTTTCCCGATCAGATTAATATTCAGGTTTTAAGACCCGGGCGTTGGCGGCGACAATGACGGTGCTCAGCGACATCAAAACCGCCGAGAGAGCGGGGCTGAGCAAAATGCCGGCGCTATACAACACCCCGGCGGCCAGGGGGATAGCCAGTACGTTATAGCCGGTGGCCCATATCAGATTCTGGATCATTTTGCGATGGGTGGCGCGCGCCAGGTGAATCAGATTCAAAATGTCCCCGGGACTGTTTTTTACCAGAACGATGTCGGCGGTTTCCACCGCCACGTCCGTGCCAGCGCCAATGGCGATTCCGATATCTGCCGCGGCCAGCGCCGGGGCATCGTTAACCCCGTCTCCGACCATGGCGACAAGCTGTCCTTCGTCCTGAATTTCCCGGATCTTATCAGCCTTGCGATCCGGTAAAACTTCCGCAAAAAAGTCGTCCAGGTCCAGTTCCCTGGCCACCCGGGCGGCCACCTGCCGGTTGTCGCCGGTGAGCATCATGCATCGTACCCCTTCTTTTCGCAAAGCGGCAATTGCCTTGCAGGAGGCATCGCGGACCTTGTCGTCCAGGATTACCGCTCCGTGAGCCACATCCCCGACCATCACGTAAACCACTGTCTTGTCCTGATTGGAGAGGTCCTTTTTCCGTTCGCTCGCGATGCTGATGTTGTGCTCCGTCAGATAGGCGGGGCTGACCACCCGGACCACCTTGTCGTCGACACGACCGCTCACGCCCTTGCCGGGGATGGCCTCGGCCGCCCCGGCCTTCGGAATATCTTCAACTTCCTTCACGATACCCCGGGCGATGGGATGCTCGGAATAATTTTCAATCGCCGCGGCCAGGCGCAGGATTTCCTCCCGGGTGTGTTCCGAGGTCAGCAAGACCACCTCACTTACCCGAAAATCCCCTTCGGTGAGCGTCCCGGTTTTGTCAAAAACAACGGTTTGGATCCGCCGGGCCTGTTCGAAGGCGCTCCGGTTGCGGATCAAGAGACCTTTCCCGGCCGCCAGAGCGGTGGAAACCGCGGCAACCAGAGGAACTGCCAGTCCCAGGGCATGGGGACAGGTGATTACCATAACCGAAACGGTGCGCTCCAGGGCAAAGGACAATTCGCGATGGAGTCCCCAAAACCAAGCCAGAAAGGTAAGGGTTCCGCCGCCAATGGCGATGAGGGTGAGCCAAAAAGCGGCCCGATTGGCCAGATCCTGGGTGCGGGATTTTTTTTCCTGTGAGGTGCGGACCAATTCAATAACCCCATTCAGGAACGATTCATTTTCACTTTTTTGCACCCTGGCGGTCAGAGAGCCGCTGCCGTTAATGGAGCCGCCGATCAGGGCATCACCTTTGTTCTTGGAAACAGGGTGCGATTCTCCGGTCAACATGGCTTCGTTGACGGCTGATTTCCCTTCTAGCACCTCGCTGTCGGCGGGGACTTTTTCGCCGGGTTTAATGAGGATCCGGTCGCCGGGTTTCAGGTTGCCGCGGGGAACTTCCTGACTGCGGCCATGCTCATCGAGGCGATGAGCGGTTTCCGGCATCAACTCTGCCAGCGCTTCCAGAGCCCGGGAAGCACCCATTACCGACCTCATTTCGATCCAATGTCCCAACAGCATGATGGCGATCAGGGAGGCCAGCTCCCAGAAAAACAGTTTGCCGGCCAATCCGAATACCACAGCGCTGCTGTAGAGGTAGGCGACCCCGATCGCCAGGGCGATGAGGGTCATCATTCCGGGAGTGCCCTTTTGGGCTTCGACGACCATGCCTTTCAGGAAAGGATAGCCGCCGTAAAAAAAGATGAGGGACGATAAGGCAAAAAGAAGCCAGAGATCTCCGGGAAAATGCCAGCTTTCCGTCACGCCGAGGAATCCGCGGATCATCGGGGACAGGAAAAGAACCGGCAGGGCAAGGATCAGGGTTATCAGGAAACGTTTTTTGAAATCGGCCACCATGCGGGCATGATGATCATGATGGTTGTGTTGCTGATGGTAGTGTTGCTGATGGTTATGTCGCTCGTCTTCTTCGCCTGGCATGATGTCCTTTCCAGAGCGCGTTTAGGTGGGAAACTGGTTGTTGGTCGACTTAATAATGATACGGGCAGAAGAGCCTGCCGGGTCCCGGAAAACTCAGAAACCCGGCAGGTGCAAAGGCGCGTTTAGGCTATTTTGCGGCGAAGGTTTTGGTGACTTCCCCGCAGTGCAGCATCATATCCCCGAAATAGGGATTGTAGATTTTGCTGGAGTTGCTCAGCCAGTCCGCCCCGGTGTTGTCGAAGGCCATCGGGCAGTGCTGGACGTAGAGGCTCTCACCGGCAGGCCCTACCAATTCCACGGCTTTGATCAGGGATTGGGAGAGGGGGTAAAATGCGGTGCGCTGGGCTTCCAGGCCCTCTCCGGCGGTCAGTGCGGCTGCCGCGGCGGCCAGATTTTCCCCAACCGGTTTCCAGGCGCTCTGAAAAGCGGGGTCGCCGCTTTCGCCGGCCAGGGCGGTTAGCTGCTCCTGAAGGCTTTGGGCCAGGAGAGCGGCGCTGTCGCCATTGGCCTCTACCAGGGCGTCCTTCAGAGCGAGGTAGGTGGTTACCGCCTCGCCAAATGCTGC
>JAGRBF010000377.1 GCA_020434205.1 Calditrichota bacterium
GGTTAGAGCAGCGGAATCATAATCCGCGTGTCCGGGGTTCGAATCCCTGTGCCGCCACACCTTGGTAAATGTCAGGCCCTGCCTGACATTTGCATTTTTACCCCCTCCCTAATGATACCCGGCCATGCTGGAGATCTGCCCCTTCCCCCCTTGTCTATTTGGAAATTTCTGATAAACTTCACGTTATCATCGCCCCAATAGCCCGGGAGACCATCCATGAATCGCCGCTGCCACCTCAGCCTGTTTTTCTTTTTTATGCTCTTTCTGACCGCCGGGACCCTCCTGGCCCAGCAAAATCATCGCCTGGAATCTCCGGACGGGCGCATCGCCCTGACCATCATCAGCGGCCCGGAGGTTCGCCTGACGGTTAGCGTGGACGGCCGCGAAGCCTCAACCATCGACCATATCGCCATGACCCTGGCCGACGGCACCGTTTTCGGCCAAAATACCGGCAATGCCACCGCCGCCAACCGGCAAATCCGAGCCGAAATAAAGCCGGTGGTGCCGGAAAAATTTGCGGTGATCCCGGATCGATGCAACGAACTCACCCTCAGCTTTCCCGGCCACTACGCCCTGGTCTTCCGGGCCTACGACAACGGAATCGCCTGGCATTTCCAAACCCGCATCAGTGGCAACCTTACCATAGCCTCGGAAACAGCTTCTCTGCGGTTTCCCAAAGGATCTGCGGTTTATTTCCCTGAGGAAGAAAGTTTCTTTTCCCACAACGAACGAACCTATCTCCACCAGCAGTTGGATACCATGAGCACCGGTCGCCTGGCCAGCCTTCCCCTGCTGGTGGAAAGCGGCGGCCCCAAACTGCTGCTGGCCGAAAGCGCCCTGCGGGATTATCCCGGAATGTGGGTGAGGAGTGGTGCCGGCGGGCGTCTGGACGCCGTTTTTCCGCCTTATGCCCTGGAGAGCAAACCCCGGCCCGGCAGCGATCGCGATGTGCCGGTAACCCGCCCCGCGGATTTTATCGCCCAAACCGACGGTAAGCGGGATTTCCCCTGGCGAATCCTGGCAATTGCCCATACCGATGCGGATCTGATAACCAATCAGCTGGTGTTCCAACTGGGCGAACCCAACCGCCTCACAGATACCGACTGGATTCGCCCCGGCAAAGTGGCCTGGGACTGGTGGAACGCCAACAACATCTACGGGGTGGATTTCAAATCCGGGGTCAACACCGAGACCTATCGCTATTACATCGATTTTGCCGCTCAATACGGGATCGAATACGTAATTCTGGACGAAGGCTGGTATCAGCTGGGCAATCTGCTCGATATTTCCCCGGGGATGGATATCGAAAACCTGTTCGCCTACGGCAAGGAAAAGGGGGTGGGCCTTATCCTGTGGGTGGTCTGGAAAACCCTCGACGATCAGTTTGAGGAAGCCCTGGACCAGTTTCAGCAGTGGGGCGCGGCGGGCATAAAGGTGGACTTCATGCAGCGCGATGATCAGGAGATGGTCAATTATTACTGGAAGGTGGCGGAGGCGGCTGCCAAACGCCGAATGCTGGTGGATTTCCACGGGGCTTACAAGCCGGCCGGACTGCGGCGGACCTTTCCCAACGTGATCAGTCGCGAGGGCCTGAAAGGTCTGGAGCACAACAAGTGGAGCGAGGACATCACCCCCACCCACAATCTCATCCTGCCGTTCATCCGGATGGTCCCCGGCCCCATGGATTATACCCCCGGGGCCACCGTTAATGCCCAACCGGATAATTTTCGGGTGATTTTCTCCCGCCCCATGAGCATGACCACCCGCGCCCATCAGGCCGCCATATACGCCATCTACGAAAGTCCCCTGCAAATGCTGGCCGACAATCCCTCCAACTATCTGAAAACGCCGGAGTTTACCGGGTTTGTTTCGCGCATGCCCACCACCTGGGAGGAAACCCGGGTTCTGGAAGCCTCCCTGGGGCAATACCTGGTGGTGGCGCGCCGGCACGGAGAGCAGTGGTTTCTCGGGGGGATGACCAACGAGCAGGGGCGCGAATTCAGTCTGGACCTGGCTTTCCTCGGCAAAGGCACCTGGCAGGCGGAACTGCTGGAAGACGGGGTGAATGCCGATCGTTTTGCGGAAGATTTCCGGATCAGCACCCGCGCGTTAAAGGCCGGATCGACATTACAGATTATCCTCGCCCCAAGTGGCGGATTCGCGGCAATTCTGTCCCCTCATCCATGACGGTAGCCGGGTTCTCCCATACCTGGGAACCCCTGGCCCGAATATCACCACAGGAGCACCTCGATGATTAAAATGTACCAGATTCTGACCCTTCTTCTGCTGGGAGCAGGAGCCCTCCTGGCCCAGAAATCCGCGATGATGGACAAAAATCCCTTTCAGCCCCAGCCGTATGTGAAGCTCACCCACCCGGAATGGAGCAAAAACGTCGCGATTTATCAGATCAATACCCGGCAGATGACCGAAGAGGGGACTTTCCGCGCCGCGGAAAAACACCTCCCGCGCATCAAAGCCCTGGGGGCGAATATCCTCTGGCTGATGCCCATTCACCCCATCGGGCTCAAAAATCGCAAGGGCAGCCTGGGAAGCCCCTATTCGGTGAAAGACTATCTGGGCGTCAATCCCGAGTTCGGCACCCTGGCGGATCTGAAACATTTTGTGAAGACCGCTCACGACATGGGTATGTACGTTATCCTCGATTGGGTGGCCAACCATACCGCTTGGGACAATCCGCTGACGGAAGAACATCCGGAGTGGTACGATCGCGATTACAAGGGGGATTTCCGGCCGACCCCCTGGTGGGATTGGTCCGATATCATCGACCTGGATTACAGTCAGCCCGGGCTGCGTAAATATATGACCGAAGCCATGAAATACTGGGTCCGCGAGGCGGATATCGACGGCTACCGCTGCGACGTGGCGGGGTTTGTGCCGGTGGATTTTTGGAACCATGTGCGCCGGGAGCTGGACGCCATCAAACCGGTGTTTATGCTGGCCGAGTGGGAGTCGCGCGATCTCCATGCCGAGGCGTTTGATATGACCTATGCCTGGAGTTGGAACGAATCCGTGCATAAAATTTGCACCGGCAAGGCGGACGTCAGCGCTCTGTTTGTCTATTATTCCTGGAATGAAGGGGCCTTTCCCGCCAACAGCATGCGCATGACCTTCGTCAGCAATCACGACAAAAATGCCTGGGAAGGCACCCAGTTCGAAATGTTCGGTGAGGGCCTGGAAGCTGCCATCGTGCTTTCGGTGGTGGGGGAGGGCATGCCCCTTATTTACAACGGCCAGGAAGCCGGCAACCCCAGGCGCCTGGCCTTTTTCGAGAAGGACCCCATCGCCTGGCGGGAACATCCCCTGGGGGAACTTTACCGAAAGTTATTCGCCCTGATGAAGGGTAACACCGCCTTGTGGCACGCCCGCTGGGGCGCCACCATGGTTGCGGCTCCCAACAGTGCCCCTAACCGGGTGCTGAGTTTTGTGCGGGAAAATGCGACGGATAAAGTTTTCGCGGTCATCAATTTTTCCGGGGAAAAACACCGGCTGACCTTTTCGGAAAAAATCCAGAACGGGTCCTACAGCGACTACTTCAGCGGAAAAAAAGCGCTGTTTGAGGATGGCAGCGAATTGGACATCGAACCCTGGGGATACCGGGTTTTTGTGAAATAGGAAACCCCCCGGCTTGTCTTAGGGCGTGTTGATAATCATCTAAATTATCGAATTTTGGGCTTTTTTGATCCTCTATACGTTGCTTTTTTCGCCCTACCCCCATTCCGGAGCGGTCAGGGTGTTGAGCAGGTCGATATGTTTCTGCCCCAGCATCTTCAGCCCCACCTGGTAGGAGGCGTTCATCCAGCCGAAACCTTCTTTGGTGAGGTAGGCGAAATCGGTGCCCACATTGCCGTATTCCATGAACACCTGATGGGAGCGGCGCACCACGTCGTATTTTTCGGGAATGGTGCCGTTGAAGTGTACCGCGTTGCGGGTGATCATGTCCAGCCAGCGATAGGCCAGGCGCCGCGCCTCGTCGTGATAACCGTAGTTGCTCAAACCCTCCCAGGCCATCATCTGATGGGGCGCCCAGCCGTTGGGATAGTCCCATTGGCGGGGGGGACGATCCTCGCCTACCGGTCCGCGGGATTCTTCGGTGGTGGCCGCCAAACCGCCCGCTTCCTCCAGCAACGGCAGGGCGTTTCTGACCACCGCCTCCGCCTGGGCGGGGCTGGCCATCCGGGCCCACAGCGGGTAAAAGAGGGTGGCGCTCACAAAGGGAATGCGTTTTTTCCCGATAAAGTGATAATCAAAGTACAGGCCCCGTTCCCCGTCCCACAGATAACGATCCACCAGCTCACGGCGCTTTTTGGCGCGCGCCTGCCATTCGGCGCTGCGGGTTACCTGGCCGTTTGCCAGGGGCAGGGCGTCGTCGAAGTTCCGCGCGATGGCCTCGGCCAGGTCGGTTTCGTAGCGATAGAGCAGGGCGTTGAGGTCTACCGTGTTGAGGTGGGCGCAGCGCCCTTCGATGCGGTAGCTGGTGTCGTGCCCGGATTCCCGCACCGCCCGGTCGTGGAGAAAATACTCGTCCAGAGCAGGCTCCCGGATTTCCCCCTTCAGCATTTTAGCGGCGTAGCCGCGAACGTCCATGCCGGCTTTTTGGGCGAAAGGCCGCAATACCGCGTCGTAATGCCCTTCCTCGGTTTCGGGAGTGATCCCAATGCCGTAGGCATAATATCGGCTCAGGCCGGTTTCGGTGAGGCGTTCCGGGTTCATCCACACGCTGTGATACTCCCGGATGGCGGTGCGTAGCACCCCGGCCAGCCACTCCCGGCTGGATTCTTTTTTGGGCAGTTCGTGGTAGACCCGCAGGGCCATGTCGGTGAGAAAGGGCGGCTGGGAACGGGTGAGGTAGTAGCTGCGCGAGGCGTTCAGGATCTGCCCGTAATGGGTGATCTCGTAACAAAAGTTGTCCACCATCGCCTTGGCCAGATCCACCCGTTTGTCGGCGATCAGCCCCAGGGCCTCGAAATAGCTGTCCCACCCGTACATCTCGTTGAAGCGCCCTCCCGGCACCACAAACGGGGTTCCTTCCCAATGTCCCTCGCCATTTTGCCGGAGCTGCAGGGAGAGAATGCCCGGCTCGAGGTTGATGGAGCGGACGTATTCCGGGGTGATCTTCTCCGGCAGGACGATCACCTTTAAGCCCGGCACCGCCCCGCTGGCGGCCAGCTTCCGGAAATAGGCCTGCGCGGTGGGATCGCTGTAGGGCACATAAACCCGGGGCGCGGCATTACTGCCGGATTTGCTGTCGGTCATCAGCTTTTCCAGGCCGGCGGCATCCAGGCGGCGGGTCAGGCCGTCCCAGTAATGTTCGCGGATCATCCGGGAGAAGCGGCTGACCGGCTTTTCGAAGATGTGCCGGGGGTCCAGCTCGCCCACCGCTTGCCCCCCCTCGCGAAGCAGAGCCAGTTCCTGCAGCAGATTGGAGAGGTAATAGGTCCCCTCCACCAGGTAGTTATTTCCGTCCGTGGCGCGAACCTGGAAGCTGTGCGGCCCGTGATCCTGGATGGTGATGCGGCGATCGCCGTCCGTGTCCTCCCGGGCCAGGAGATTCTTAAGATTCTCTTCGATATGGACCTGAATGGTTCTCATGGAAGATCTCCTTTGTTCACCTTTTAAGATCTCAGCTTATCCGGCAACCTCTCCGGCTTGCACTTCCAGGGACTTGCTGAAGTGATTGAAAAAATACAGCACCACCAGCAACATGGCCATGGGAATGAGGGTCAGGTAAAAGGCGGTCTGTCCGTCGTAGCGTCCGAAGAAAAAGCCGGTAACCACCGAGCCCGTGGTGCCGCCCAGGGCCGAAAAAATCACGATCAGCCCGGTCATGGCGCTGTGCAGGCGTTTGGGCAGGGAGGTGAGGATCACCGAGTTGATCGCCGGGTAAATCGGTCCCAGAAACAGCCCGATCGCCGGGAAGATGTAGGCGGCAATCGGGGCGTCCATCCAGCCGGAAACCGAGCCGGGTTCGATGTTGTGGGTGAGGGGGAGGATCAATAATACCAGGCCCATCATGCCCAGAATCGCCCCGGAGAGCACCTTGAACCAGTGGAAGCGCTTAAGCACCTGCCCCCCCAGGAGCCGCCCCAGGGCGGTGGTGCCCGCAAAAATGCTGACGATCTGCACGCTCATGGCGCTTTTCAACTGAAGCACTTTGTTGTTGAAGGTCGGTAGCCAGGTGCCGATGCCCTGCTCCAGCAGCACGTAGAGGAAGGCGCTCACCACAAAAACGAACACCAGCGGCTTGAGGGCCAGGCGCAACATGCCCATAAAGTCTTCCACAAAACCGGACTTCTCCGGGGCAATCTCGTGTTCGTCCAGGGCAGTGGAAAAAAGCAGCAAAAAGGCCAGGGTGGTCAGGGTGCCGAGAATCCAGTAGGCATTCAGCCAACTCTCCGAGGCCACCCCGCTGTCGTCGATGAAAAACCCGAAAATCCAGTAGCCGGAGAGCACCCCGACCATAAAAATGCCCTCCACTGTGCTCATAAACCCGGCGTGTTCTTTGGCGTCGGCGGTTATCAGGCCCACCGTGGAATAAACGGAAACCTTGATGAGCGCGAAGGCGACGCCCACTGTGGCAAAGAGGACCTTGGTCATCAAAAAGGAGCCCAGAAAGGGCATGGAAAAACAGGCCACCGTAACCAGGGCCAGGCCGATCAGCATTGAGCGTTTATAGCCGATGCGCGGCAGGAAGGAGGCGATAAAAAAGGATACGATGGCAATACTGAGGTCCTTGAAGGCCTCCAGAACGCTGGCGCTGCTTTCGGGGATTCCGTAATTGTTGATCACCTGCAGGATCACGATGCCCACGCTGTTGAGCAGAATGGCGAATACGAAATAGTTGAGGGATAGGGACAGCTTTACTCTCCAGGTGGACATCGGCAGGCGCTCCTGTTGGGCTTTTCGAAAAGAGGTATGGAATTTTGGGCATCGCCCGGCAGGGAGCAGGGAAGTCTCTGCCGGGCAGGATCTTTACCAG
>JAGRBF010000378.1:0-1288 GCA_020434205.1 Calditrichota bacterium
TTCTTCTTCCGGGTGGAGCCGAAGTTTAAAAGCGGGGCGCGGGGACTGATCAAAGGCGGCGAAAAAATTGAGCAGAACATCCGCGCTACCAATTATCCCAATCTCGATGTGCTGCCGGCCGATCTGGACTTCCGCCGCCTGGATTCCCTGCTTGAGGACAAAACGGGAAGCGCAAAGTCCCTTAAAACCGCCCTGGCCGGTGTTAAAAACGGCTACGATGTGGTTTTCCTGGATTGTCCGCCTAACCTGACCCTGTTGTCCGAAAACATTTTCCGGGCTGCGGATATGGTGATTGTCCCGGTAATTCCCACCACCCTGTCGGTTCGCAGCCTGGTCCAGCTCATCAAATTCCTGCGCCAGGAAAAATTTGCCACCAGCCGCGTTTATGTCTTATTCTCTATGGTGGAGGAGAATATTCGCCACCAGAATACCATGACCCAGACCATCCGCCACCTAAGCGGCAAATACGTGGGCGGGGTTTTTAACCGCTTTATTCCCAAGGACGGGGTGGTGGAGCGAATGGGACTGAAGCGGGAACCGGTGCCGGTGATGGACGAGCTTAGCCCCGCCGGTAAGGCCTATCAGGCCATCTGGAAAGAGGTATTGGAGAAACTTTGAGGCGCTATGCGAAGAGCGCTAAGCGAACAGCGAACGAAGCAAAGACAATAAAGCCGCAACTTTTTGCGGCTCATAAGAGGAGCAAGGCCGGTAAAGCCGCAACGCTTAGCGGCTCAAGCACCAGGAGTCCTTTAACTGCCATGAAATATCGCAACAAAGAAATCAGCTGGCTGTCCTTCAATGGCCGGGTCCTTCAGGAAGCGGGAGACCGCTCCGTTCCCTTAATGGAACGCATGAAGTTCCTGGGCATTTTTTCCAACAATCTGGATGAATTTTTCCGGGTGCGGGTAGCCACCCTGAAACGCCTGGAGCGCCTGGGTAAAAAGGCGGAAAAAATTATCGGGCATCGCCCCTCCGATATCCTGGAGGAAATCCACCGCATCGTTTTGTCCCAGCAGGCCGATTTCGACAATATTTATCAGGAAATTCTCCAGGAATTGGCGCGGGAAAAAATATTCCTGATCAACGAAAATCAGCTGGAGGACGAACAGGCGGAATTTGTGCGTCAATATTTCCGCAACGAGGTTCGCCCGGCCCTGATCCCCATTATGCTGGACCAGCTGGACGAGTTTCCGGAGCTGCGCGACCACGCCATTTACCTGGTCATCACCCTGATGCAGGAAAACCAGCCCCAGACCCTGCGCTACGCCCTGATCGAATTGCCCACCGA
>JAGRBF010000378.1:1457-3132 GCA_020434205.1 Calditrichota bacterium
CTGGAGTTCGACGACGATTTGTCGGTCAGTTTTATGAAGAAGGTGACCCGCGGTTTGCAGCAGCGCAAAAGCGGAGATCCGGTGCGCTTCGTTTTCGACCAGCGCATGCCCCCGGAACTGCTGAAAATTTTTTCCCGCAAACTGTTTAAGGGGCGCATGGACGGCACCCTGATTCCCGGGGGACGTTATCACAATTTTAAGGATTTTATCCGCTTTCCCCGGGTGGGCGCCGCCGCCTTAATGGACAAACCGCCCAAACCGTTACGCCATCCGGAGCTGGACGGAGACGGCAGCCTTTTTAAGGTGCTGAAGTCCCGGGAAATAATGCTCAACTACCCTTACCAGAGCTTCGATTACGTGATCGACTTTTTGCGGGAAGCGGCTATCGACCCCAAGGTTACCCATATTCGCATCACCCTCTACCGGGTGGCCCGCAACTCCAACGTCACCAATGCCCTTATCAATGCCGCCAAAAACGGGAAATCGGTGACGGTGGTGATGGAACTGCAGGCCCGCTTCGATGAGGAGAACAACATTTACTGGGCCCACCGTCTTCAGGAGGCGGGGGTTCGGGTTATTCACGCCAATCCCAATTACAAGGTGCACAGCAAGCTGATTCTGGTGTCCCGCAAGCACCGCCGCAAGGAAATCCTCTACGCCAATATCGGGACCGGCAACTTCAACGAGTCCACCGCCCGCTTATACACGGACACCAGCATTTTTACCACCGATTCCCGGATCACCAAAGAAATCCTGTCGGTTTTCCAGATGCTGGAGGTCAATTATCAGAATCCCAAGTTCAAGCACCTGCTGGTCTCGCCGATCAACATGCGCTCGGAAATTCTGCGGCTGATCGACCAGGAAATCAGCAACGCCCGAAGCGGCAAGGAAGCCTACATCTTTCTGAAAATCAATAACCTTACCGATAAGGACATCATCGCCAAACTCTACGACGCCGGGCGGGCCGGGGTGGAGATCCGCCTGATGGTCCGCGGCATGTTCAGCCTGGTGAGCAATGCCCCGGAAGCCAGCGACGGCATTGAGGGACGCACCATTATAGATCGTTATCTGGAGCATTCGCGGATCATCGTCTTCGGCAACGGCGGGAACCCGCTTTATTATCTGGCCTCGGCGGACTGGATGCCCCGCAATCTGGACCGGCGGGTGGAGGTTACCTGTCCCATTTACAATCCGGAATTGCAGGAAGAGCTCCGCCAGATTATGGAGATCCAGTGGCGCGACAACGTCAAAAATCGCGTTTTGGACCGCAATCTGATCAACCAATACCGCGAGCGGGAAGAAGGAGAGCCGCGTTTCCGGGCCCAGGACGAGGTCTATCGTTTCCTGCGGGAGCGCTATTTCGGAAGCAAGGCCGGAGCGGGAAATCCGAAAACCACGACGCTCAAAGCCGCAGAAGAAAGCGGGGCGTCCCGGACCGGCGGCAACGGGGTCCCGGCGAGCAAAGTTACCCCGGAAGGGTAATCCCCTCTTCAGGGGAGTTGTAGGCCCTGCTGCGGCATTTTTTTTCGAAAGTTTGACAGCGGTCGGCCGATTATCCGGAGATGATTTAAGGATGAATCGGCATGAGCACAACGGAAAAAATCAGGTTTTGGCTGGGGCGTTTGATAACCCTGGTGGGATTTCTGGGATCGATTGCCTTTCTGGTGCGAGCCAT
>JAGRBF010000379.1 GCA_020434205.1 Calditrichota bacterium
AAAAAGCGCCTTTAGAGACCCAAAATTTCCCTAAAATTCACTCAATTTTCTAATTATCAACACGCCCTAACAGTTGACCACCATGTGCAGATGGTCCAGGGTTGCATCGGGGCCCGGGATGTTCCCGCCATTTAACAGCGCCATTCCCTTTCGTGATTTCGCGCTTTTGCGGTTACTTCCCTTGAGGGTGCTTTCGGTTCCTGACAACAATTACAAGGAGAATAATTGAAAGTCCCTGCTAATCAAAAAGCCCTATCCCTGGCCGCTTGTATTGCGGGGCAATATGGTAAGCTGCCGCAGGTTGCCGCAGTTGCCCTGGCCGGCTCCCAAACCAATCTGGTCGCCGATCCGGGATCCGATATCGATCTTTATGTCTATTGGGAAACCCCCATCCCCATGGAAAGTCGCCGCAGCATTGCCAATACCGATTCCACCGCGGTTGAGCTGGATAATCAATTCTGGGAAACTGGCGATGAGTGGTTTGATGCGCCTACCGGGATTCACGTCGACGTAATGTTTCGCCATACCGGCTGGATCGAGGCGCAACTGGCGCGCCTGTTGGATCACCATCAGGCTTCGGTGGGATATTCGACCTGCTTCTGGCACAATGTCCGCAGTTCTCATGTTCTGTACGATTGCGATGGCTGGTTTGCCGGGTTGCAGGATTGGGCCGATCAACCCTTTCCGGAGCCGCTACGCAGGAATATCGTTGCCAAAAATTATCCCATCCTGCGGGACACCGCTTCTTCGTACCTCTATCAGATCAAAAGCGCAGCGGTCAGGGGGGACAAAATCAGCATACATCACCGTATTGCCGCCCTGTTGGCCAGCTATTTCGACATTCTGTTCGCCGTCAACCGCCTTCCCCATCCCGGGGAGAAACGACTGCTGCAAATTGCCAACAGCAAATGCACAATCTTACCACCGGGGATGGAGCACCAGGTTCTCGATCTTCTCGCCGCCAGCGGAAACCCGGAGGCCGTGGTCGCAAAGGCTGATGCCCTTATCAGCGGATTGGCAGATCTTCTGCGGGAACAGGGATTAGTCGGAAGGGAAGGAGAGCGCCTTTGACCCGGGACGCTACCACCTTGTCCCACTCAGGCCGCCGGGCGGTGCTGCTGATGTTTTTTGCCAACGGCGCGTTGCTGGCCAACTGGTTGTCCCGGATTCCCCAGATCCAGGCGCGCCTGAACCTCAGCGAGGGTCAATTGGGACTTACCCTGATGGGTTTTGCGCTCGGGGTTCTCACCGCCCTTTCTTTGGCCGGGGGACTGATCGCCCGTTTCGGCAGCCGCAGGGTTACCGCTAAGGCCGGAACGCTCCTGTGCTGCCTGCTGCCGACTCTGGCGCTGTTACCCCATTCGGTTGCCCTGGAATGTGGTTTGTTTCTCTTCGGGGCGGGCATGAGTACCATGGACGTGGCAATGAATGCCCAGGGTGTGGAAGTGGAACGGGCCCTGGGACGCCCGGTGATGTCCTCCTTCCATGCCGCCTTCAGCATCGGGGGTTTTGCCGGCGCCGGTCTTGGGGCGATGATGGCCTCCGGGCAGGTTGGGCCCGCTCTCCATTTTAGCATTGCCGGTGTGGGATTCCTGATCCTGATTCTCTTCGCCGCCACCAGGCTGCTGCCATTTTCCGCGGCACCCGGCTCTCCGGCCGGCGGCCCGGTTTTCCGGCTGCCGGGGCGAAGTTTGTGGCCGTTGGGCATGGTCGCATTCTGCTCTTCCGTAGGAGAAGGGGCCATGGCGGACTGGAGTGCGGTGTACCTGAAAAAAGTGGTGGCAACGGCCGACAGCACCGCCGCTATCGGTTTTGCGGTTTTTTCCATCACCATGACCGTGGGGCGTCTGTTGGGTGATCATCTGGCCGGGCGATGGGGCGGGCCCCGTCTGGTGCAGGGCGGTGGGGTGCTGGCTTTCCTGGGGCTGCTGCTGGCCACCCTTTTCCCGCAGGTTGTGCCGGTGATGCTGGGCTTTGCTGCGGTAGGGGCGGGGCTTTCCATTGTGGTGCCGCTGACCTTCAGCGCCGCGGGAAATTTCCCCGATCTTGCGCCGGGACTGGGGATCGCCGGAGTGGCCACCATCGGCTATGTTGGATTCCTGGCCGGACCACCCGTTATCGGGCTGCTCGCCGAAGCGGTTACCCTGAGGGGATCTATGGTGCTGGTGATGCTTCTGGTCGGCTCCCTGGTTTTTACCGCACCGGCCCTGCGCCATCGCTAATCAGATCCTTAGGGCGTGTTGACAATCATCTAAATTTGCGAATTTTGAGCCTTTTTGGGCCTCTCGCTGCTTTTTTCGACCGATACGCTGCATCGCC
>JAGRBF010000380.1 GCA_020434205.1 Calditrichota bacterium
CCTCTTCGGGCAGCGCAGCGCCGCCCTGGCAGAGGCCGGTTTTCCGGCCCAGATTTCTCACCGGGAAAACCAAAGCCTCCTGTTTTGGGTGGATGAAAATCAACGCCGGATGCGCCTGGATCTGGACGGCCGGGGCGGCTTTACGGCCAATCATCCGGACGGCCCGCGTCCCCTCAGCGAGGCGGAACTGCTGGCCGTGCTGGACACTGACGGCCAGATGCTTTCCCCCAATGTGGCTCTGCGGCCTCTTCTGCAGGACAGCCTCCTGCCCACCGCGGCTTATATCGGGGGGCCGGCCGAGGTGGCTTATTTTTCGCAGATTGCCGCCCTCTATTCCCACTTCGGGATGCACATGCCGGTGATTATGCCCCGCCACCGCCTGACCCTGGTGGAGAGCAAAATTCAGCGCGTTCTGGACAAGCTGAACCTCAGCGTGGGGCAAATTCTGGAAGGGGATGCGGGGTTTGTTGCGGATTACCTGCGCCGCCATGCCGGGCAGGAACTGGCGGAGGGGATTCGCAGCGCGGAAACCCAGATCCAGGACGCTCTGCAAAAAGTGGAAAACCTCCTTCAGGAAGCCGATCCCACCCTGTTAAACGGGCTTGAGAAAACCCGCGGCAATATTGAGGGAAGTTTTGGCAAACTTCGAGAGAAAATCACCCGTTCTTTGGAGCAGCAGAACGGGACCCTGGTAGCCCAACTGGAGCGGGTGCAGCGATTCCTCACCCCTGAGGGGGTTCCTCAGGAGCGTTTGATCGGGGCCTTTTATTTCCTGGTGAAATACGGACCGGGGTTATTGACCGACCTGGCCGACGTTTTGACGGATGACGTGGTCCGTCACCACGTGGTGGCGTTGTAGGGGCGGGTTTCAAACCCGCCCCTACAATACCGGGACCCATATCAGGCATACCGGATCCATTTGAGGATTTCCCGGAAGGTGGGGCGTTTGCCGTAAATCAGCACCCCCACCCGGTAAATGCGGGCCGCCAGCCACACGATCGCCACAATGGCGACCAGGTTAATGGCGATGGCCAGTCCGATTTCCCACAAGGCCGGATTGGAGAGTTCGATGCGCAGGAACATCATCATCGGGGCGAAAAAAGGCAGCATCGAAAAGGTTTTGGCCAGATCGGCATCCGGGTTGTTCATCCCCAGGGAAATGCTGATGATAAAGGGCAGCACCACCAGAATGGTAACCGGTCCCGAGAGGGCCTGGGCATCGTCCTGGGAGGTGCACATCGCCCCTACCGCGGCGTAGAGCGCAGAGAACTGAAAGTAGCCCAGCAGAAAAAAGATCACGAAGTAGACAAAAATCTCCGGGGAGAGGTGCACGTTTTTCAGCACTTCCGGAGTTGTATTGCCCAGCAGAAAAATCCCGCCCCAGGCCAGAACAATCCAGGCCACATACTGGATTAGTCCCAAAGCCCCGACCCCGAACAATTTGCCCATCATCAATTGAAAGGAATTGGTTGAGGAGAGCAGCACCTCCAGAATCCGGGAGGTTTTTTCCTCAACCACCCCGCGCAATACCTGGGCGCCGTAGAGAAGAATGGTCATATACAGCAGCATCAGGAAAATAAAGGCGGTCGGAAAGGCGGTGGACATGCTGGATTCTTCCGTTTCCCCCTTGGTAACCCGCAGGGTTTTCATGGAAATGGGCAGGGTCAGCGAGGCGACCTGCCCGGGATCCAGACCGGCATCCTCCATGCGCCTGAGGTTGACCGCCTGCTGAATGCGCGAGCGGATCAGGCGGATGAGCCCTCCGTTGGAAATGCTTTCCGCCAGATAGGTAATTTGCCCTCCCGCCAGCAGATTCTCCGGGATTATCAGGGCGATGTCGGTTTTTCCGGCTTCGATTTCTTCTCCCGGAAAATCGGGATTGGCGCGATAATCCGCCTCCGAAAGGGGGGTGATGATAAACTGGCGTTGGCCGTTGTCCAGGGTATCCCCGAAGAGACTTTCCACCTGCGGGGCAATCAACCCGGAGCCGTCTACCAGGCGCACCACCGAAGGGGAATCCCCGCCGACCGTGGCAAAATAAGCGGGCAGAAAATAAAACCCGCTAATCAAAATGGGACCCAGCAGGGTTCCGATCAAAAAGCCACGGGTAAGGAGTTTGGTCATTACCTCCCGCTTGATCAGTTTCCAGATCTTATGCATGGGGCAATCCCTCCACCAGTTCGATAAAGATGTCGTTGAGTGAGGTTTCCGAGGCTTCAAAACGGCTGATGGTCAGGTCCGTTTGCGCCAGGGCCCGGAAAAGGTCCTCGGGGGTGGCGTTATCGTGAAGATGGATTTCCACGTAATTGCCATAATCGTTTTTCTCGGCGATCATGCTCAGGTTGGCCAGTTGATCCCCGTTGCCGTTGTAGCTCAGCAACACCCGGTTGTGCCCGTGGCGCCGCCGGATTTCCCCGAGGTCGCCCTCCAGAACAATTTTCCCGCGGTTGAACAGACAGATTTGCTCGCAGAGTTTCTCGGCCTGCTCCATCAGGTGGGTGGAAAGGATGATGGTGCAACCCTCCCGGCGCATTTCCAGGAGGATATCCTTCAGAAATTTTACATTTACGGGATCCAAACCGGAAAAAGGTTCGTCCAGAATAAGCAGCCGGGGGCGGTGCAGGATGGTACCGATAAACTGGATTTTCTGCTGAAGTCCCTTGGAAAGCTCATTAACCAGGCGGTTGGCGCGATCGGCCAGATCGAAGCGGGCCAGCCATTCGCGGGCGTTATCCCGGGCGGCCCGGCCGCTCATGCCCTTCATTTCCCCCAGAAAAGTGAGGTGATCGAGAATTTTCATCTTGGGATACAGGCCGCGTTCCTCCGGCAAATAACCGATTTGCCGCTTGTGCCCTTCGGTAAAAGGTTCGCCGAAAAGTTCGATCTTTCCCTGATCCGGGATAATGATATTCATGATCATGCGCATGGTGGTGGTTTTGCCGGCCCCGTTGGGTCCCAGAAGGCCGAACATACGGCCCTCCTCAATCTCAAAGGAAATATCATCCACCGCCCTGAGGTTTTCGTAAACTTTGCTGATATGCTGTAGGCTGAGTGCAGGCATAGGTTGTTCCGGTTTTGGGTGACACGATTTCTATGTTAGGGACAGCGCGCGACTTGTCCTATGGAAAATGCCGGAAGCGCTAAATTCCCGTTGGGAGGGGTGATTTCCCCCTGGGCGTTTCACCCAAAATACCGCAAGGGAGGAAAAAAGGTTGCCGGAATAAAAATTTGCCGGATTTCACATTAAACCACCATTATCGCTGCGGCCGCGCCTGTCGTTGCTTTATTGACCCAAAGTGCGTATTTTTTAACAAAATGAAGCCGGTTTGCCCTGTCGGTTTTACCGGCCTTAAGAGGAGCGCCTCAATGAAACGCCTGATTTTTGCCCTGAGCCTGGTTCTGGGTTTGGGAATGAGCCCCTTGCTGGGGCAGGTTTATCACATAAACGTCTCGGGAACCATCGATCTGGGCCTGCCCGCCTACATCGAACGGGTGATCGGGGTGGCCGAAAAAAACAACGCCAAAGCCATTGTTCTGGAGGTGAACACCTTCGGCGGGCGGGTGGATGCCGCCACCCAGATCAAGGACCTGCTCTTCGATACCGATCTGCAGACCCTGGCCTTCGTCAACAAAAGGGCTATCAGCGCCGGGGCTCTGATCAGCCTGTCCTGCCGCAAAATCGGGATGGTGGAAGGCAGCTCCATCGGGGCGGCCACCGTGGTAACCCAGGATATGGAAAAGGCTTCCGAAAAACAGATCTCCTATTTCCGGGCGGAAATGGGGGCCACCGCGGAGCGCAACGGACGCAACCGGGAAATCGCCGAAGGCATGGTGGACGAAACCCTGACGGTCGAGGGCCTCTCCGAAGAGGGTAAACTGATCACCCTTACCGCCAAAGACGCCGTGGAATGGCAGATGGCGGACCTCATCGCCCCCAATGTGCACGCCTTTCTGGACAGCATGGGGCTCGGCGACGAAGAAGTGATTTATTCCGAGGAGACCTTCGCCGAGGACCTGGTCCGTTTTTTCACCGATCCCATGGTCAGTTCCCTGCTGATCGGGCTGGGCTTTCTGGGCCTGTGGTTCGAGCTGCAATCGCCCGGCTTCGGATTTGCGGGAATTGTGGGTGTCCTCTGCCTGGCCCTCTTCTTCGGGGCCCAGTACATCATTAACCTGGCCTCTTCCTTCGAAATTATCCTTTTCGCGATCGGGGTGGTCCTCTTGTTTATAGAATTGTTTGTGACCCCCGGTTTCGGGGTGATGGGCGGGTTGGGAATTCTGTGTATGGTTTCCAGCATCTTCATGAGCCTGCTGCCCAATATGGAAACGGTAACGTTCGGCAATATGACCGGGGTAGCGGGGAGGCTATCCCTGACCTTCCTTTTAACCTTTTTGGTCGCGGTGATCGCAGGGCGGTATCTGCCCAAAACGGAGTTCTGGAACCGCATCAGCCTCCAGGAAGAGCAGCGCCGCGAGGCGGGATACGTTTCCAGCCGCAATTATGAAACTTACCTGGGGAAAACCGGCATCGCCATAACCCCGCTGCGTCCCGCGGGAACCGGGGAATTTGCCGGGGAGCGAATGGATGTGGTCTCCGAGGGCGGGTTTGTGGACGCCCAAACCCCCATCAAAATCGTCAAGGTGGACGGTTACCGCCTGGTAGTGCGGGAGGAGGGCCGGCGGGTTTAATCGCCGGAAATCCGCAGTTTCCTTTTTCGCGATTTCGCGATTTCGCGGTTCCTGTAACGATGGACCGGGTAACAGCAATTCTTATGAAGCAACACAGCTAATAAGGCAGGCCGGGTCCACCGGCGGCCTGAATAATCCGGCAAATCGCCGACATTGGAGGAATGACATGGTTGATGAGTTCTTTGGCGTATTTTCCATCGGCGCCTTAATCGTCGTCGTAGTTCTTTTAGCCCTGCTCTTTTACATCGTACCCATCCCGCTGTGGATTACCGCGCTGGCTTCCCGGGTTAAGGTTTCCCTCTTTAGTCTGGTGGGGATGCGCCTGCGCAAGGTCCCCCCTTCGCTGATCGTCAATGTGCTGATCAGCGCCCGCAAGGCGGGGCTGGAGATGACCACCTCGGACCTGGAAACCCACTTCCTGGCCGGTGGTAACGTCAAACGGGTGGTGGATGCCCAGATCGCCGCGGACAAGGCCAATATCGCCCTGACCTTCAAGCAGGCCACCGCTATCGACCTGGCCGGGCGCAACGTGCTGGACGCCGTCCAGACCAGCGTAAACCCCAAAGTGATCGACTGCCCCAAAACCGGAACCATTGCCGCGGTGGCCAAGGACGGGATTCAGCTTAACGCCCGGGCCCGCGTTACCGTGCGCACCAACATCGAACGGCTGGTCGGGGGGGCCACCGAGGAAACCATTATTGCCCGGGTGGGCGAAGGGATCGTTTCCGCCATCGGTTCGGCGGATACCTACAAACTGGTGCTGGAAAACCCGGATTCCATTTCCAAAATGGTGCTGCAGCGCGGGCTGGATTCCGGAACGGCTTTCGAGATTCTCTCCATCGACATCGCGGATGTGGACGTCGGTAAAAATATCGGGGCCTTCCTGCAGGCCGATCAGGCGGAAGCCGACCTCAAGGTCGCCCAGGCCCGGGCCGAAACCCGGCGCGCCATGGCGGTGGCTCAGGAGCAGGAAATGAAAGCCCGTGTTCAGGAGATGCGCGCCAAGGTGGTGGAAGCGGAGGCCAAGGTTCCCCTGGCCATTTCCCGGGCCTTTGTGGACGGCAAACTGGGCGTTTTCGATTATTACAACCTGCGCAACATCCAGGCTGATACCTCCATGCGGGATAACATCGCCGGGGATGCCAAAGAAGACGAAGTCGATTCCTGAGATTGAAATTCACCCACCCCGGCGGTTCAAGCGACCGCCGGCGGGAAAGGTTTGTTCATGGAACAGCTAATTTTTTTCATTTTGTTCGCCCTTTTTTCCCTGCTGTCCAGCATTGCCAAAAAACGGCGGGAAGAGCGGGAGCGCCAGAAGCGGCAGCAGGCCGGCAAGGTGGTGAACCGGCCGGTTCCCCGGACCCGTCCCGCCAAACCCGGGGAACAGGAAATCCCGGACTGGCTGAAGGAATTGATGGGTCTGGACCCCGCCCAATCCAACCGGCCGCAACCGGGTCCCCCGGCGCACCAACTGCCCGGCGAACACGAAACCCTGGAAGGGGAAACCCTGGAGGGTGAGAGTCTGGAAACCGCTCCGCCCCGGCGCTTTGAAGGGGATGAACCGGAGATGCCGGCTCGCTGGGAAAGTCTGGGTGAGCATCATCTTCAGGTAGAAGCACAGCTCGATCCCAGGGATCGCGACCTGGGAGAGATCGAAGCACGGGTGCACCGCGAAATGCGGGCCCGCAAAAAGAAACGCCGCGTGATGGCGGATGCCGGTTCCCTGAGGGAATTGCTGAACGACCGCAGATCCCTCCGCAACGCCATCGTCCTCAAGGAAATCCTCGAACCGCCCATGAGCGTACGGCGCCTGCGGCCGGGCAATCCGATTAAGCGATAAGCGAACAGCGAGGAATCGATCGCTTCTCGCTGTTCGCTGTTCGGCCTTCTATCCCCAAAACCCGGGAATCATCACCGACAAAAACAGGAACAGGGCCGAAAGGCCGGACATCAGCAGAAACAGGGGAACCACAAAGCGCAGCCAGCGCTCGTAGGGAATGCCTGCCAGGCTCAGCATGGCCATCAGAACCCCGGAGGTGGGGATCAGCGAGTTGGAGAAGCCGTCCCCGCAGGTAAAGGCGAATACCGCGGTTTCCCGGGAAATGCCCAGAATGTCCGCCAGCGGGGCCATCAGGGGCATGGTAACCGCCGCCTGACCCGAACCGGAGGGGATAAAGAAATTGAGGGTGGTCTGAAATACGAACATCCCGATGGCCGCCACCGATTTGGGCAGGGTCTGCAGGACCTGGGCGGCACTGAAGATGATGGTATCCAGCACCTGTGCCTCGTTGAGCACCACCACGATTCCCCGGGCAAATCCCACCACCAAAGCGGCCACCACCATCTCTTCCATCCCTTTGATAAAGGCTTTTACCGCCTCCGAAAGGGAGAGTCCGGAAATCACAATGGCCAGAATTCCGATCAGGAAAAAACCTCCGCCCATTTCCGCCATCCACCAGCCCAGCTCGGTAACGGCATAAATGATCCCGGAAAACACCACCAGACCCATGATCACAATCCACAGGTGGCGGTTGGTAAACGCTACCGGATGGAATTCCAGCGCTTCCTGCTCATCCGCTACCCCGGCCATGATGGATTTGCCCGGGTCCGCCTTGATTTTGGCCCCGTAGCGCAGCACGTAAATGATGGTTACCGCCATACAGACCCCGAAAAAAATGATCCGGATGGTCATCCCGGTATTGAGGGGCAGCTCGGAAATGTTGTTGGCGATGCTCACCGTAAAGGGATTGGTGGTGGCCGCTGCGAAACCGACGTTGGAGGAGGTCCACACCAGGGCCAAACCGTAAATGCGGTCGAAGCCCATCTCCTTGGCGACGATCAGAAAAATGGGAACCAGGGGAATAAACTCCTCGCCCATCCCCAGGGTGGAGCCGCCCGCCGCCAGCACCATCATCAGAATGATGGTCAGCAGGGCGGAATTGTTGCGGAAAACGCTGAGCAGGAGTTGAATGGAGGCGGAAATAACCCCGGTGCGCTGCAGAATCCCGAAAACCCCGCCTATCATAAAAATGAAAAAGATGATATCCCCGGAATCCTCCATGCCTTTGGGAATGGCGCGCAGGAAACCGATCAGGCTAACCGGACTGGCCTTGTCCCCGAATTCTTCGCCGATGGTCGCCCCTTTAAAGCTGTAGGCTTTGTCGACATGGCTGTAGGTGCCCGCCACCACCACGGTGCGATCGTGTCCCCCGACATTTTTGCTTTCCCGCTCGTAATGGCCCGATGGGATAATGTAGGTGAGCAGGCTGCAGATGAAGATGACAACGGTAAGCAGGGTAAAAACGTGGGGCACTTTGAGGCGTTCCAGAAACGAAGACACGGCGACTCCTTGGGTTGAAAAATTGGAAATCCGGCATGGGATAGATGATACGCATCGGCGGGGAGAAAAACAACGGACGAAGGGGAGAGGCGAAAGGGCGATGGGGCGAAAGGGCGAGAGGGCGAAAGGGCGATGGGGCGAAAGGGCGAGAGGGCGAAAGGGCGATGGGGCGAAGGGGACAGTAAAGCCGCAATGCTTTGCGGCTCAACAACGAGCACCAAGCGAAAGGGCGAAAGGGCGATAGGGCGAAGGGGACAGTAAAGCCGCAATGCTTTGCGGCTCAACAACGAGCACCAAGCGAAAGGGCGATAGGGCGAAGGGGACAGTAAAGCCGCAATGCTTTGCGGCTCAATAATAGACAACTTCGCTAATCGCCGCAGTAGAATAACCAGTTAAGCTGCGGATGAATCGTTCAGTGGAAAAGGCGAGAAATATCCTCTTGACAATCTCTTCAAAAATCTTTCTTGTATAACAAAACGTAATACTTTGGGGGTTCGCATGGCAACGACTAAAGTTGCAATTTCGATTGAAGAAGATATTTTGAAGCAGGTCGATGATCTCGTCCGCAACCGTGTATTTCCTATCAGCGTGCTGGGTATCCCTTAACCTTTGAGCTTGAGAGTACTGATTTGCCCAAGAAATCCTGGGTAAAAATCAGTCAGTTTCGCACGCTTTCTACTGAACGGATTGGGAGCAAATTGGGGCAGCTTCAGCCCGAGGAGCTAAATCATATCATCAATGGGCTCAACGAGATAATCGGTAATTAGCCGCAGCCTAACTAGCAGCAGGAGCTGACCTCCACTGTCTGGCACGCCTTTTCTTCCAAAAGCCGCGCCAGCCCGCGTAGGCCGCTCAGCTGCGCGACGTTAGCCCTGTAACCCTGTAACCCTGTATCACTCAAACATAATTATTCACCGGTCCGTAGAGGTGAAAAAAGCCGTTCATCAGCACCCCGTTGACGTCCCCGGCGCTGCGAGCGACCCCGCCGCTAACCAACAGTTCGCCGATGGCTTTGGAGCGTTCCAGATAGGCTTTGGCCAGCTGGGCGCCGGGCTGCTGATTGGTGACCAGCTTGCCGAAATAGGCGGCCAGTTTTTCCCCTGCCTCGGGATCCTTAACCAGGGATTTCCAGGAATGGTAACCGGCAGGCAGGGAGCCCAGGGCGTGGTCGGCTTCGCTGCGCCAATCTTCCGAACCCAGAGAACGGTATTTCCCGCCGTCGAGATCGTAAACTCCGGCAATGCGACCTTCTTCATATTTCAGGAAGCCGTTCTTCTGGCTGCCGTCGGAGAATTGCCCGCCCTTAACCCCGGCCGCTACCATGCGGTCGATCAGCTCGCTGTGCAGATTTTCGTCCGGGAAATAGGGTTCCATGATCTTCAGGATGCTCTGGAAAATATCCAGCCCCACATAGTCGATCAACTGGAAGATGCCCATCGGGCGCACCAGCCATTCCTGGCTTACCCGGTTGATCATATAAATGCTCTGGAACAGGGAGCGCTGACCGGCCAGTTGTTGTGCTGCGGCCATCCCGTGGAGACCGTCCCGCATAAAGTGCCCGTTGCCGATAAACCCGGCCACGTCGTTGGCGGGAATGATGATTTTGCCGAGGTCCCGGCCAATCTGCACGGACATCTCTTCCAGACCCGCTGCCACCTTCTCCGGGATAATCAATTCCACCAGTCGTTGCACCGCAGGGGGATTGTAGAAGTGGAAGCCGATTACCCGTCCGTCCAGGTGCGCTCCTTCATCCAGGGCCTTAATGGGGATCGAGGAGGTGTTGGTGAAAAAGAAGGCCTGGGGGTGGCAAATTTCTTTTAATTCTGTGTAAATTTTAAGCTTGAGGTCGAGTTTTTCCAGGATGGCCTCGAAAACCAGGGTCGAGCCGGCCAATCCCTTCAGGTCCGTGGTGGTTTCCAGAAGTCCGTTCATGGCGGCCACAAAGGTAGCGGCGGCATCCGGAGTGGCGAGCGCGGGTATGGCGGCGGCCAGCTTTTCCCCTTTCTTCTGGACGAATCGCTCTGCCTGTTTGGCGAGATAGCTTTTCAGACCTTCCAGAGCGTCCGCGCTAACATCCATCAGGATCAGCCGGAATTTTTTACCGGTATTATCGGGATGAAGCTGGCGAAGGGTCAGCTCCTGGGCCAGCAGCAGGGAAATACCGCTTCCCATTTTGCCGCCCGCGCCGATTACCGCTACGTTTTGGTATCGCTCGTTCAGGGTCATTGAGAGGTCTCCGGGGTTGAGAGTTAAAGGACAACAGGACTATAGGACTACTGGACCAAGGGACTACAGAACTACTTGAAATTATGTTGATATTATGGAATTTGGAGAGGGTTTGCATCTATAAAAAAAATAAGGGATTTGCTCGTATCGGCCCAGGGCGTGTTGATCATTAGAAAATTGGGTGAATTTTAGGGCCTCTATGCGTTGCTTTTTCGCCCTAACGCCCGAAGAGGACAAAAGGGCTCCAGAAATAAGGAAGGGCGCTGCCGGGGTTATCCAGCATTTTCAGCTTGGCCCTGCGCAGGGATTCCGCATAGCCGTGGCCCTGCAGAAGGGCGGGATAAAAGGTGCTCATCAGGCGCCCGGTCTGCATATCGTTGACCTGCCAGAGCGAGACGATGATGTTATTGACCCCTCCGGACAAAAAGCCGCGGGTCAGAGAGAGAGAACCCTCCCCGGAAACCGCCCGCCCGGCCCCGCTTTCGCAACTGCTGAGTACCATCAGATCGCAGTGCAGGTCCAGCCCCGCGCTTTCCGCCTCGAACAGGATGCCGTCTCCGGCGCCCGGGGTCCCGGCCGGTGCCGCAAAGGCGATCCCGGAGAGTTCCGGGTTCTCCTGATTGACGAAGCCGTGAGAGGCGATGTGCAGAATGCCGAATTCCCCGCAGTATTTGCGGAAGTTCTCTTCGCTGGCCTTTTGGTATAAAAAGGCTTCCGCCCTTAAACCCTTATCCTCGAAAAGCCGGGCAATATCCAGAACCTCCAGTTCGGAAAAGGGCAGGCGCGCGAAGGGAGAGGCCGCCTCGTCGAAAACCGGGGCGAATCCCGCCCAGGAGAGCCTTTCCGGCCCGGGTTTGCGTTGGGCGAGGTGACTAAAAAGGGTCGCCGAATAGTGATAGCTGATCTCGTGGCGTCGCAGCAAATAAGGCAGCCGGGCAAAGCCGGTGCGGGTGCGAAAATCGTCCGGCAGGTCGGTGAGCAGCGCCTCGAAGGGAATCTGATACAAGGGCCCGTCCGGCAGGATCACCAGCTTTTCCCGTAGCAGTCCGCTTTCGACCAGCGGACCCAGAAGCACCTGATGCAGGGAATAACCTTTGGTGATAAAGTCGCGCTGGGCGGAAACCTTGCGAATGCTGCCCGACCAACCTTCCAGCAATTGCAACGCCTCCGCTCCGAAGGGAAGGGCAAAAAGCCGGTAAGCATCCCGGTTGATCACCGCCGCGTAGAGGTTCTCTCCGGAAACCAGGTAGTTGATTACGGTGGTGCGCAGGTCCAGCGAGGACTGCAGGATTTCCAGGGAAACCGCCCGCCCGTTGTAGCGCATCGCCTGAATCCCCGGATAGCGACTTTCCAGTGCTTCCACAAAAGCCTGATGGCGGCGTTTGTGCTGCAGATAGGCCTCCCAGGCCACCGCCGGATAATCGCCCGCCGCCGTTTGGCTCTGCTCTCCGATCCGCAGGGCGAGCTCGGCGTCGATTACCGCCTGGCGAAGTTCCGCCTCCCGGGCGCGCAGGCTGTCCGGAACCCCGGCCCGGCGCTGGGCCTCTCCCAGACTCACCGCGGCAAAAAGCACCGCCGACTTGCAGTTGTCGATCGAGGTAAAAGTGCGCCGGTAATAGCTGATATCTCCGCTGAGTTCATAAAGCTGGAGGGCGGTTTGGATGGCAATTTGCCGGGCCGGGACAAATTCCCGTCCCAGATTGATTTTGGATTCCGTGCTCATTTCCCCGCGCCGCTGTTCGTCCAGAAAATCCTCCAGACGATCCATAGCTGCCAGCGCCGCCAGCAAATCCCGCCGATCCGGCCGGAAGGAAAAATACCGCTGGTTGAGGGCCATGGCCTTGCGGCTGAGCAGACGCATGGCCTCGACGGGATCAACGGTTTCCTGCGGCCGGGGATTTCCCCGCAGGTCCAGCCGGGCCGGGCTCCCCGCCAGGAGGGCCAGCCCATCCTGAAAGGCGCATACCGCGGGATCGGCCAGATTGAGGGCCAGATAGCTCTCCCCCAGCAGGCGGTAGAGGTGCGCGCTAAAAACCGGGTTGTCCGCAGGGCGTGCCTGAGGTCCGGCAAGGTGATTTTCCAGAAGCACCCTGGCGCTGTCCGCGAGTCCGGCCAGCAGCAGAAAACGCGCCTGCCGGGGCAGGAGGAGCTCGATCCGCGCCGGTTCAAAAATAAAGCGACCGGCATTGGCGGTGAGGCTGTCCAGAGCGGTCGCCGCCGCACCCGGGAGGCCCCGGGCCAGATTCAGGTCGGTTAATACCGCAAAATAGTGCGGGGCAAAGGTTCCCCTGTCCTGCCACCACAAGGTCCTGGGAAAAGCGGCCCGGGCTTGTTCAAAGGAACGGCCGGCCCCCCGGAGCCGCTCTGCGGAGGTCAGATTGCCGGCCAGGTCCAGGAGAATATCTGCCCGCAGATTCCCAGGGCCGGAATCCCTTTCCTGCCGGAGATCCGCCAGGGCCAGGGCTTTTTTCAGATAGTCGATCGCTCCGAAAAAATCGCCCTGGAGTTGCAGGGCTGCACCCAACTGCCGGTAAACCCCGGCGAGAAGGGAGGGTGGAAGGGTCCCCGCGCTGGAAAACCAGAGTTGCTGGGCCTGGTTGAGCATCTCGCGGCCCTGCTGGGGCAGGTTCTCCCGACAGCGAAGTTTGGCCCGTTGGGTTAGAAGATTGATCATCCCGGCGCTGTCTCCCATTTCCCGGGCCCGCTCCAGAGCACCCCCCAATACGCTGTCGGCTCCGGCCCTTCTGCCGTTTTCCGCCAGCAAATCTCCCAGTGCGGTGGCCGCTTGCGGTGATCCGGCCTCAAAACCTTGCCGGAAAAAAAGGCTTAAGTCCCGGGGACGATGCCGGAGGCGGTAGAGGCGTTCCAACTGCTGCTCCGCCAGGGAGGCCGGTTCGGTGGCAATTCCCCGCCCGGGCCGGGCCAGGCCAATGCCGAGGCGCAACAGGGAATCCAATTGGGCATCGGCCTTTTGCCTGGTGAGGGTCCGGATCAAAAATGGGTAAACCTCTCGGAGATATTCGTCCTGTCCCCCAAGCAGCAGTGCAGGCAGGACGCGGCGCAGCGGGCGAAAAGCGCTGCTGGTATCGCCGCGGTCCAGGGCGTTCAGGCCTTCCTGAAGCAGGGATTGCCAGGGTTGGGAGGGGAGGGGGGGAAGGGAATGGTAGGCCCCCAGGGGTAGTTGGGCCAACAGGGGGGTGGTGCAGGCCAGAACGGCTGAGAAAAAGAGTATCCGGAGGCTGTTTTTCATCATGTATTGCAAAGGTGGAGAGGTGGTTCAGGCCTTTTGCCTGCAACTTACGCTCTGATGTTACCCAGCGAAATCTGTTTCTGTTATTAAATCGCGAAATTACGAAGGTACCCTGCATCGCCTCTCAAAAAGCGTCATTAGAGGCCCAAAAACCCTCGAAAATAACTCAATTTCCTTATCGTCAACACGTCCTGGCAGAGCGTCAAGTATGCTTATAAACCGTCACCCCGGTATGCCGTTGGGCCGGGGTCCATGC